>CAYIQX010000017.1:0-10792 GCA_964365675.1 uncultured Candidatus Saccharibacteria bacterium
CAATTCCGGGCCAACCACAATGACCGAACGCCCGGAGTAGTCCACGCGCTTGCCCAAAAGATTCTGGCGGAACCGCCCCTGCTTGCCTTTCAGCATATCGGCAAGGGCCTTTAAGGGCCGCCGCTGTATCTGCGAAGACACCGCGGCTTGTCCCCGCCGGGTGGAATTATCAACAAGGGCATCTACCGCTTCCTGGAGCATGCGTTTTTCGTTCCGGGTGATGACCTCGGGCGCCTTTAACTCAAAGAGGCGCTTCAGCCGGTTGTTGCGGTTGATGACGCGGCGGTAAAGGTCGTTCAGGTCAGAAGAAGCATAGCGTCCGCCGTCCAGCGGCACCATCGGCCGGAGGTCGGGCGGAATGACCGGCAGAATGGTCAGGAACATCCATTCCGGACGGATGCGGTTCTTAGCCATGGCCCGCACCACTTTCAGGCGCTTCAAATACTTTTTCTTCAGCACCGGTGGAGCAACTTCCAGTTCGTTCTCGAGGTTCTTTTGCAATTTATCGAGATCCACCGATCCCAAAATAGCCCGAATAGTTTCCGCACCGATGCCGGCCGAAAACACGTCCCCGTACTTCAACGACAGGCGATGATACTCTACCTCGGAAAGCACGCGAAGTAGCTTGAGCGAACGGAGTTCGTCTTTGGCCTTCTCTTTAGCCGCCTTCAGCTTCTCCAGTTCCGGGGCCGTGGCCTTAGCCGCCTTTATTTTAAACTCGCGTTCAACCTCCACGAGAGCCTGCTTCCGTTTGTCCTCGTGCACTGCCGTAAGGATATACCCCGCAAAATAAATGACTTTTTCCAGATCATTCACCGAAATATCAAGGATAATGCCGATCTTAGAAGGCACGCCGCGGAGGAACCAAATGTGGCTGACCGGTGCGGCGAGCTTGATGTGCCCCATCCGTTCCCGGCGCACGATAGAGCGCGTAACCTCCACCCCGCACTTGTCGCACACGATCCCTTTATAGCGGACGCGGCGATACTTGCCGCAATAGCACTCGTAGTCCTTGGTCGGCCCAAAAATGCGCTCGTCAAACAAGCCATCCCGCTCTGGCTTAGCCGTACGGTAGTTGATGGTCTCGGGCTTGGTTATCTCGCCGTGCGACCATGCTAAAATCTCCTCAGGCGAGGCGAGTTTCAGGACAATACTTTCAAAGTTTTGCACTTTGGTCTCGTTCATACGCCAAAAATTATGAACGTGCCTGTATCCGTTCCTCGCGTTTTACGGCCGGCTGGGCTTGCCCTACCGTGCCCGCCGCAGCATTTTGCGAAGACCGGGAGCTTGTGGTTCGACCCTGCTCACCACCTTGAGCTTGTCGAATGGCCGCAGGGGGTGGCGGCGTTCTCACTCCCTCGTCCCCGCCTTTGAGGTCAACCGAAAGCGCCAAGCCCTTCAACTCATTCACCAGCACATAGAATGAAGCCGGAATATTCGGGGCCTTGATGCGCTCGCCGGAAATAATGGCCTCATAGGTCGCCGCGCGGCCCTGTACGTCGTCAGATTTGATAGTAAGCATCTCCTGAAGGGTGTGGGCCGCGCCATAGCCTTCAAGCGCCCAGACCTCCATCTCGCCGAAGCGCTGGCCGCCGAACTGGGCCTTGCCGCCCAGCGGCTGCTGGGTGATAAGCGAGTAGGGGCCAATGGAGCGCATATGGATCTTGTCCTCGACGAGGTGGTTCAACTTCATGATGTAGGCCACGCCGACTGTAGCGCGGTTCCGGAACTTCTCTCCGGTCAGCCCGTCATGGAGCTCGACCTTGCCATCCTCTGCAAAGTCCGCTTTCTTCAATTCCTCCTTGATCTCGGCTTCTTGAACGCCGGCGAGCGAGGGCGTGATGGCCTGATAGCCCATAAGCCGCGCGGCCATGCCGAGGTGCGCCTCCAGGATCTGTCCGAGATTCATACGGGACGCGACGCCCAATGGATTTAAAATAATATCCACCGGTCGGCCATCGGCGAGATACGGCATGTCCTCCTCCGGCAGGATGCGAGCGATGACGCCCTTGTTGCCGTGGCGACCGGCGAGTTTGTCGCCGACCTGCACCTTTCGGAGTTGTGCCACCTCCACTTGTACCTGCTTGATGACGCCGGACTCGAGCTTATCGCCGCGATCGCGCGAAAATACCTTGATGCCAATAACGCGACCGCGCTTGCCGTGCGGGAGCGCGAGCGATGTGTCGCGGACATCCCGCGCCTTCTCGCCGAATATTGCACGAAGTAAGCGCTCCTCTGGCGTCAGTTCGGTCTCGCCTTTGGGTGAAGTCTTGCCGACAAGAATATCGCCGGAGCGCACTTCAGCGCCGATACGGATAACGCCTTCCTCGTCGAGGTTCTTCAGCTTCTCCTCCGAGACGTTCGGGATGTCATAGGTCGTCTCCTCGGGCCCGAGCTTGGTGTCGCGCACGGCAACAGAGTGATCCTCAATGTGGAGCGAGGTGAAAATGTCGTCTTCCACCAGACGCTCCGAGATAATGATGGCATCCTCGTAGTTCCATCCGTGCCAGGAGAGGAACGCCACGGTCAGGTTCTGGCCGAGAGCGAGTTCCCCGCTATCGGTCGAGGCCGAATCAGCCAGCACTTGCCCCTTTTTCACTTTGTCGCCCTTGGCGGCGATAGGCCGCTGGCGAATGGCAGTAAAAGCGTTCGTGCGGAGGAACGAGTTCAGGGGGTAAGAAATGGTTTGACCCCTTTTGCTCTTCAGTGCGATCTCGCGTGCATCAACCTTCACGATCTCCCCCTCATCGTCGGCAATGATGAGCCGGCCGGAGTCGCGAGCCGCGCGCCCCTCGCGCCCGGTAGCCACCAGGGGTCGGTCCGCGCGGACACAGGGAACGGCTTGCCTCTGCATGTTTGAGCCCATCATCGCTCGGTTGGCATCGTCGTTCTCAAGGAACGGGATGAGCGAGGTTGCGATGGAAATGGCCTGCTGGGGCGATACGTCAATAAAGTCAACCCGCTCACGCTCAATAACGCCCGGACTGCCGCCAATGCGGGCTTCGATCTTTTCCTCTGAAAGATTGCCTTCGCGGTCGAACGGAACTCCGGCATGCGCAATGTTGTAGCGCGCCTCTGCAGAGGCATCGAGATATATCACCTCGCCGGTGACCCGGCCATCCTTTACCCGGACATAGGGCGTCTCAATGAGCCCGAGCTCATTGATGCGCGCCTGGCCGGCCAGATGGCCGACCAGGCCGATGTTCTGGCCTTCCGGCGTCTGAATAGGGCAGATGCGGCCATAGTGCGAAGGGTGTACATCCCGGACCTCAAAACCAGCGCGCTCGCGCGTGAGCCCACCCGGACCCATGGCCGAAAGCCGACGCCGGTGTTCAAGCTCGGCCAACGGATTTATCTGGTCCATGAACTGGGAAAGCTGGGAGGAAGTAAAAAATTCCTTCACCGCGGCCATGAATGGGCGAGCATTCACGAGCTGGGCCGGTGTCAGCGTGTACGGGTCAAGCGTAGACATGCGATCGCGGATGATGCGGACCATGCGCTGGATGCCGACGCGGAGCTTATTCTGCAAGAGCTCGCCAACCCCGCGTACTCTCCGGTTGCCAAGGTTATCAATGTCATCGGGGGCAATGTCGCCCGCCTGGTTCAACCGGATTATTTCGCGGAGCACGGCTACGATATCACCCGCGTCGAGGATCCGCGACTCCTCCTTGGCGGGATCCTTGACCGTTGCCAGGCGCTGGTTAAATTTGAAACGGCCAACTGGAGCAAGGTCGTAGCGGTCGAACCCAAACATGGCCTGGATGAGGGAGCGGGCGTTATCGGCGGCGGCAAGCTCGCCCGGCCGGATGCGCTTATAAATTTCGATGTAGGCTTCATCTCGGGTCTTGGCCGCATCCTTATCCAAGGTCTTCCGAATCGGGGAAGCATCGCCTTTTTCCGTGTCGGCGAAGCGCTGGAGGATCTCGCCGTCATCCACGACCCCGAATGCTTTCAGGAGCGTAGTGGCGGTGACTTTCCGTTTGCGGTCGATGCGAACATGGATCGAGCCATCAAGATCGGTCTCGAATTCAAGCCATGCGCCGCGGTTCGGGATAATTTTTGCCCCGTAGAAACGCCGCCCCCGTGTTTGGTGCGCCGTGAAATACACGCCCGAGGAACGAATGAGCTGCGAGACGATGACCCGCTCCACACCGTTCACGATGAACGTGCCGCGCAGGGTCATGAGCGGGAAATCGCCAAGATATATCTCCTGCTCTTTCACCTCGCCGGTCTTTTTGTTCGTCAGCTTAGCGCGGAGCCGAAGCGCGGCCTCGTAGGAGAGGTTATGCTCCTTGGAATGCACCTCAGTAAATTTCGGCTCATCCAAATAATACTCGCCGAGCTCCAGGGAAACATCTTTAGAAATGGAAATTACCGGTGAGACCTCGCGGAAGAGCTCTCGCAGTCCCTCGGCAAGGAAACGTCGATAGGAGTTCAGCTGTATCTCGGAAAGGTTCGGCAGGTCCTCAAAAGAGGGCCGATACCGGGCGAAGTATTTCTTTTTATTTATAGGGGGTTGAGTAGGCATGAAAGTAAATCCAAAAATGCCGCGCACCGGTATGGCTCGGCCTTTGATTTCAGGATGCTATCCCGGCAAATACCGGGCGGAGCATGGCAAACAGAGAAACGCAATCAAACAAAATTGCCCTCTTCCGTTTAGGGTTTATTTGATTTTTCTTAAAATACTCCTTCCCCTCCGCACCCGCATAAAATCAATGGATTTCGGGTGCTACGGTATCTTGCCCCCAATTATACGCGACAATCATGGGCTGTCAACTCTGCCCGAGCGCCCTTGTGGATAAAGCATCCGCACGAGAGGGCGGTGCGGTATTGAAATTGTGCCTTGTTACCTGGCGGTAATAAACACCGGATAAAGTGCAGATAGAATCGCGGTGCAAAAGACGCTCTAGAACTTCACGGGGACAGGTTGTCGCTCTTCACCTGGCTCGGCCTCGAAGAACTCCATCTTTTTAAATCCGAAACCGCTGGCAATGAAATTCGTGGGGAACGACTCAATGCGGATATTCAAGTCGCGGATGTTGGCATTGTAGAAGCGCCGCGCGGCCTGAATTTTATTCTCCGTATCAGCAAGCTCACGCTGAAGATCGAGAAAATTTACGTTGGCCTTCAAGTCCGGATAATTCTCCGATACCGCAAAGAGCGTCTTTAGGGTATTCGAAAGCATGTCACTGGCTTGGGCCTGTTCGCGGGGGGTATGAGCGGACATGAATTCGGTCCGCGCGCGCGTAACGCTCTCCAGGGTCTCCCGTTCATGAGCCATGTAGCCCTTCACGGTTTCAACAAGATTCGGGATGAGGTCGAATCTCCGTTTCAGCTGGACATCAATATCCGAAAGGGCTTCAACTGCTTGCTGTCGAGACCGGACCAAGCCGTTATAGGCGAAAACGAGCCAGAGAATGGCCAGCGCAACAATGCCGAGGATGATATAGAGCGTGAGCATAGTAAAATATTATCAAACTTCCCTAAAGAAACCTACTACTATCATCGATCCTCATGCAGTATCGAGGGCTGGGCGCCCTCGTCAGTAGTCCCCCGGCGGCATGGGCATCCCGCTTCCAGCGGGATTGTCTTTTTTAGGCAGTTCGCCGACCACGGCCTCGGTGGTAAGTATCATCGCGGCGACTGATGCGGCGTTTTGTATCTCGGAACGCACGACCTTGGTCGGATCAACAATGCCGGCCTTCACCAGGTCCTCATAGGCGCCGCTGTCGGCGTTGAAACCATGCGCGCCCTTCATCTTCTTGACGGCATCCACCACGACCGTGCCTTCCATTCCCGCGTTCGTGGCTATCTGGCGAAGGGGCGCTTCAAGGGACGAGGCAAGAATTTCCATACCGACTTTCTCATCATGGGTTATCCTTTCCTCACGCTCCAGGCGCTTGGTTGCCTCCACGAGCACGGGCGCGGAACGGAGCAGTGCCACTCCCCCGCCCGGCACAATGCCCTCGGCAATGGCGGCCTTGGTCGCCTGAACAGCGTCCTCAATGCGGAGCTTCTTTTCCTTCTGCTCGACCTCGGTGGCGGCGCCGGCCTTGATAAGCGCTACGCCTCCGGAAAGCTTGGCCAATCGCTCTTCCAGTTTCTCCCGGTCGAACTCCGATTTCGTTTTTTCTATTTCGGCGCGGATCTGGGCGACGCGTTTTTCGATGTCCGCTTTCTTGCCCTTGCCGCCGATGATGGTGGTCATTTCTTTTGAGGCCACAATGCGCCGCGCCTGCCCCAGCATGTCGAGGTCAACGTTTTCAAGTTTCAGCCCAACTTCCTCGGACACCACGCGGCCGCCGGTAATAATGGCAATGTCCTCCAGCATCTCTTTCCGGCGGTCGCCAAAACCCGGCGCTTTTATGGCCAGCGTGCTAAACGCCCCGCGGAGCTTGTTCACCACGAGCGTGGCCAGTGCCTCACCGTCTACATCCTCGGCGATGATGACCAGTTCCTTGCGGCCGGCCTTGGCCACTTTTTCCAGCACCGGCAGCATATCCGGCAGGGAGGAGAGCTTCTTATCGGTGATGAGGATCGGCGCATTCTCGTAAACCGCTTCCATGCGCTCGGCATTCGTAACCATGTACTGCGAAATATAGCCGCGGTCGAACTGCAGGCCTTTGACGATCTCTTTTTCGATGCCGAGCGTCTGCGAGTCCTCCACGGTAATCACCGCATCCTTGCCCACTTCCTCAATGATGTCGGCAAGCAGCTTGCCGATGGCCGGATCCTTGGCCGATATGGTCGCGACCTGCGCAATTTCCTCGTGTCCAGCCACGGGATGCGACATTTTCTTCAGGTGCTCCACAACAAGGTCGCTCGCGCGCAGGATGCCGCGCTGGATGCCGACCGGATTGACTCCGGCGGCAAGATGCCGGAACCCTTCGGCAATGATGGTCTGGGCCAAGAGGGTGGCTGTAGTCGTGCCGTCGCCGGCAACGTCGTTGGTTTTCGAGGCCACCTCCTTAACGAGTTCCGCGCCGAGATTCTCGATCTTATCTTCGAGTTCGATCTCTTTAGCGATAGTTACGCCGTCGTTGGTGATGGTCGGCGAACCGTAGCCCTTGTCGAGCACTACGTTCCGGCCCTTGGGGCCGAGTGTTACTTTGACCGCGTCGGCGACCTTGTCCACGCCCCGCTTCAGGGCTTGGCGCGCCGAATCACTGAATAGGATTTGTTTTGCCATGTTTGTCTATGCGCGGAGCGAGTAGCTACAAACATGAGCACCCCGCCCCAATTTTGCCTTGTTAGAATTTCGCATGAACGACCTACGCCATACTCGGCCACCATTGCGAGCCGCGGGGCCGAATAGGCCAACCCTTAATGCGCGAAGCGGCTCGCCTCGTCTTACCCCGCAAAATTGGTGCGGGGTAAGCATAGTTCTTATTCAATAACCGCAAGAATATCTTCCTCCTTTGCGATGAGGTACTCCTTGCCTTCGACCTTGATCTCATTTGGACCGTACTTGGTAAATAGCACCTTCTGGCCCTTTTTCACTTTCGGCGCGACCACTTTGCCTGAATCAAGCATGCGGCCCTCACCCACGGCAATGACCTTGCCCTGCTCCGGCCGCTCTTTGGATGCGGTATCCGGCAAGTAAATGCCGGCCTTTGTTTTCTCGGCTTCCGTAATGGGCTCGATGAGCACCCGGTCGGCTAATGGCTTGATAGTTATTGACATATAACTTAATCAGTCAGTTCTTAGTTATTAGTTCTAAGTTTTGGTTTTTTAGTTACTGGTTTTGGTTTCGTAGATCGTTCCCCGGAACTAATAACTGATAACTAAAACCAATAACTAAAAACTAAGAACTGCGTTAATTTGGTTAGCAAACCCGACCTTCGACTGCTAATACTGTATACGGCAGCTCGGGGTTACCTGTCAACCCCGTTAGAGCGACACCCATGAAGAGCATGGGGATAACGTAATAAGCATAACCAGAAGGCAAATGTACCCTCGATACCAGGGAAAGAAAAACGCGCGCCCCCACAACGGAGAGCGCGCGCGATACCGGCACGCTATGCCACCCCTTTGCAACGCCGGAGGCTTCTCATGAAGTATTCTTGGCCGGCTCCCGGCCAGCGGAAAACCGTGGCCTTGCGCCAGCTCGTACCCGGGGCATGACGGGAACCCTCGAGCACCAGAACGCGATCATCCACGAGCACGCCGTGGAAGACGTGCCGCTGATGTCCGGGGTGTCCGTACACCTGGCAGTCAGCACTCCATCGGAGGACCCAGCGGCCGATGGTGGTAAGCGCGTGCCGTGAGGACCCGCCATCGTGCACGATCTCGACTGCAATCCCTACCCCGAGCTTGGCTTCGAGCTGGTGGGCAATCAGGCCGTCGCGCCACTCGAAAAGTTCATCGAGCCCCTGCGCGCTGCAGGAGACGATGATGCGCCGCCGGCCGCGCTGGATCCTCCCCGCGACGAACGCAAGCACCGCATCCCTCCTAAACGGCAGATCGAACACTCCCAGTCGAATGCCGCCCTCGAAGAGCAGATAGAGGCCAAGGATCAAACCGGCCGATGCGATGGTCCTCGGTAGACCGACGGGCAACTCAAGGAGTCCGGCCGCGCCGACGAGCGCGAGCACCCCGCCCACGGCGAGGAACATCCGCTGCTTCGCTTGTCCGCTCAGTGCGTGTCCCAACGCTTCCCTCCTTTCGGGTAGCGAGAAAGATTCGGCCCATGCTGTCTACAAAGAGGATAAACCCGAATGCCCGCAAAGTAAACCCCGTTAGATCCCCGCCCCGAAGGACTGGGCCTTCGTTACGATCTGAAAATTCATTCCTTTCATCTCCGGCCTAAGAACCGAAGCGTTTAGGATCTAACGGGGTAAAGAAAAACGCTCCTTGCCTGGGTTGGCTTGGAGCGTGGGCGAGGCGACATTCCCTCCCCTAGCGTCTGCGGCCGCCGAAGTGGACCCGGTATATCTGAGCGCCGGAGGCTGGCGGCAGCGGCCGGCCCCAGAGCGGCATTTGCCAGCCCTGCGGGAGGTACTGTACCGTCCGCACTACGGCGACGTACCAGAGCGCAAAGGTCGCGCAAACCGCGAGGAACGCCGTGACGGCCGCGACGGCCAGGTCAAAAACGGTGAGTGTGTCGCCGAGACGGGCCGGGACCATCGCGAGCAGGATGGTGAACTCAACTGCCGCCACTCCCCCCGCGGCGAGGAACGCATAGAACGCGGCAGCGGCCAGCACCTTATACCGATGGGTGTAGGCGATGTCGGCGACAGTTAGAGCGACCACAGAGGCAAAGGACAAATAGATGAGCGGCTGGAACAAACGGCCGAACCAGTGGAGCCCTGCGCCCAGCGCGAGCGTCAGGGCAAACACGGCAACCGCGTAGGTCCAGAACGGCGGGCCGATGCGCCAGTTCATCCGATCCCCCTGGTGGGGTGTCATGGCGGAGGACCGCCATCGAGCGAGAACCCGCCATATCCGTCGCCGACGTGCCGGAAGTGAAGCGACGGCGACTCTATCATCCGCAGGCCGGCAAGCGGGCCTGGCACGTCGTGGATGGTGAGCTGGAGCGACGAGTTCGCTCTGGGCTTGTCCACTACCACGATGTCCACGTCAACGTTCTCCGAACTCCGCACCACCTCACCGAGCCATTCGAGCAGCCGGTCGGTCTCGCAACGCGTGCGTACCATGTCGCCTCCTCCTTTCTGAAACCGCGCCTAACACACCACAAATACGCCCAAAAAGAAAGCGGCGGGCCACGGGGCCACGCCGCACGATCGCACTCTCTGGTAAGACTCGGTCCGGCTTCACTCCCCGCTCGCTGGTCCGTCCCCTCGCTCCCACGGCAGAATGACGAGTTCCTGTCTGCCCGTCCGCCGGATGATGAGGAACCGGCAACCCTCCGCCTGTTGTCGGGCCGTCCAGTTGGTCCACTCTAGCGCTCGTTGGCAGACTTCGGCGCGCGAGGCGCAACCCATGAGTCCCTTCAGCTCGTCGAACTCTGCGATCGCCTGCGGTTCGAAGTCAAGCTGCAAGCGAACGATAGTTCTCTTGGGAGAAGCCTCCTTACTCGGGCGAGCGCACGTCCGTCTCCAAAGAGCAGTACACCTCGATAAGAGATTTGGGAATCCGCTGATTGCGCTCGGCAGGCCAAGGTCGCTCAGGTACGGATCATACCGCCGCGCCGATGCTCGTATCATGCTCCCTCCGTGGAAACTTCGGATGTGAACTCACTCGGCTGTTTTTCTCAGCCACTGGCCGGTGTAGGACTTTCTATTCTCTAGAATACCACGAACACTGCCTTCAGCCACTACCGTCCCTCCTTCCTCCCCTCCTTCCGGCCCAAGGTCAATAATCCAGTCGCTGTTCCGCAACACATCCATGTTGTGCTCGATGACGATGACCGAATTCCCGCGCGCCACGAGCGCCTTTAAGATACCGAGAAGCTTTTTCGTGTCGTCAAAATGCAAGCCAGTGGTCGGCTCATCGAGGATATAGAGCGTGCGGCCGGTATCTCGGCGCGAGAGTTCGGTCGAAAGCTTGGTCCGCTGGGCCTCGCCGCCGGAGAGCGTGGTCGCCGGCTGGCCAAATCGCATATAGCCGAGGCCGACATCCGCAAGGGTTTTTACTTTCGACTTAATGGCCGGAATGTTCTTGAAAAATTCGAGCGCCTCCTCAATGGTCAGATCGAGGACTTCCGAAATGTTCTTGCCGTTGTATTCAATGGAGAGCGCCTCGCGGTTGTACCGCCTGCCCTTACACTCCTCACACTCGATATACACATCAGGCAGGAAAAACATCTCTATTTTTTTTACGCCCTGTCCCT
>CAYIQX010000018.1:0-10165 GCA_964365675.1 uncultured Candidatus Saccharibacteria bacterium
ATTTAAGTGGTCTCACGTATGATGTAAATTTAGGTGCTCGGTGAAGGTTCGGCAGTTGCGGTTTTCTCGCTGCGTTCAAAAACCTCAGGCCGAACGCTTCAGCCCGACTTTCTTGGCTACTGCGGCATGACGCTTGGGGTCAGTGCGCAAGAGATAGTCCAAAAGCTTTTTCCGCCGGGCGACCATACCTAAGAGCCCGCGGCGTGAATGGACGTCTTTGCGATGCTTTTTGAGATGTTCGGCCAGGTGCTTTATTTCCTCCGACACCAGTGCTATTTGGACCTCGGTGGAGCCGGTATCCTTCTCGTGCGCTTTGAATTTTCCGATCAGTTTCGACTTTTCTTTTGCGGAAAGCATAGAACGCAATATACCACGGATATATCTTTAGTGCAATTATTTGAGGTACTTTGCCCGTGCGGCGGCGTGCTCTTCTAATGTGCGGCTGAATACGGTCTCGCCCTCCCGGCCGGAGAGATAGTAGCGGTAGTCGCTTGGCTGGGGATGTATGGCGGCTTCCACCGCTTCAATGCCGGGGTTGGCGATAGGTGCGGGCGGCAGGCCGCGGTAGCGGTAGGTGTTGTAGGGGGAATCAATAGCCAGGTCGGCGGCCGATGGCGTCTCCCGTTTTCCGGTAATATAGTTGACCGTAGCGTCCACTTGGAGCGGAATGCCGATCTCAAGGCGCTTCCAAAGAACACCGGCGACAACGCGGCGGTCATCCATGCCGGGCACTTCTTTTTCAACAAGTGAGGCGATGATAATGACATCGGCGATGGACTTTTTTTGCCGTTCAATTTCTCGACGCAGTTCGGGGCGCAATTTTTGGTCAAAGTTCTCAAGCATCTTTTGGACGATATCGGCGGCAGACGCGTTACGGAACACCCGGTAGGTATCCGGGTAGAGGTAGCCCTCCAGCGGAGCGGTGGCCGGTTTCTCGACCAGCGCCGACGATACGTCGCTGATGAGTCCCGGGGGTGGGAAACGGACCCCAAGGGGGTAACGGCTCGCCGGTTCGCCGGTGACGGCATAAAGTTCGCGGCGTGACGCAATGCCGTTTTTCTCGAAATAGGCGCTGATATCGCGAAGGTCCCAGCCCTCCGGAATGGTAATGAGGCGTTCGTTCGGGTAGGGTTCGCCCTCGGTGAGGAGTGAGACAAGTGCAGGTACCGTGATGCGGTCTTTGAGCTCATAGATACCCGGCTTAAGGTCGGATGCCCTGCCGGTGAGAGCGGCGTAGATAACGAATACCCATTTGGAACGGATGATGCCTTGGGATTTCAGAAAATCTCCGATGGCGCGGGAACCGGTTCCGGGCAGTATCTCGATCTGCTCTCTCTCCGGCGGGATCGCTTTCGGAAGCGCCAAAAAGATACCAAGGAGTGCCGCGGCCGCCAGGAGACCGTACCGAGCAAGTCGCATCCGCCCGTTCCCTGTTTTCCCTCGGCCCGAGCTCGGGACGAAGGCGTGCTTCGTGCTTCGCGCTTCTTTCGTGACGAGTGGTACGAACACGAATCCCGGGAACTCCTTTATATTCCATTCGCCGTGTAAACGTTTTTCGTAATGCCAAATAGAGTTTCCTACTGGTGCGACGATCGTGCCTCCGGTTTTCAGTTGCTCTTTCCAAGCCCTGGGGATTTCGGACGCGCCGGCCGCGGCGATGATTTTATCGAAAGGCGCTTTATCCGGCAGACCTTGGGTCGCGTCCCCGCAGTGGAGCTCTACGGTCCCCTGCTCTATAAATCCATATCTGGATATATTCGCCCGGGCCAGTTCACAAAGTTCCGGTATCCGCTCAATGGCGTGCACTTTGCCTTTTTGGTCACCCTCGCTGACTACACACGCAAGGAGTGCGGTCTGCCATCCTGACCCGGCGCCGATATCGAGTATTTTTTCGCCCGGCCGCGGGTCAAGCAGATCAAGCATGAAAGCGACGGTGAAGGGCTGGGATATGGTTTGCCCGCTCCCGATGGGCAAAGGGTAGTCGCCGTAGGCCTCGCGCTGGTATTCGGTGGGTACGAAGTCCTTTCGGTCGATGGTTTGGAATGCCGCTGCAACGCGTGTGGATTTCAATACGCCCGACCCTTTTAGGTTCCGGATAAGCTCATCCATGCAGTCCACTATACATCGGGATCCCAAAATTCGCCCCAGTAGCGGCGGGCTTTGATTTGAGAAGGGCGCTCACAGTACTAAAAAACGAGCTAGGGAGAACGATCTCCCTAGCTCTCGGCGTTATGCGTCATCGCTGTCGCCGATCGATGATTCGCCTCCACAGTGGGGGCGTGCCTTGGCTCTCGATGCCGAGTCCCTTCTCGCGGGGAGCTAGCTTCTCGACGAGCGACAGAAGGCACTGGGTCGCTCTTGCCCGCGGGGCATGAAGTACGAATGGGACCTGCTGGACAACAGACCTGCCCACGTTTTCGTCCATCGCCACGAACCCGGCGTAACCGGGTTGGTAGCCGAGAAAGCTGTTGAGTATCCGCGCCAAGCTGCTTCGTACCTGCTCGGCTTGTCCTTCGTCCCGCACCATGTTGAGAAGCAGGTGAAAGGGGTAAGCCGCACGATGCTGGACGACGATTTTCATGAGAGCGTAAGCACTGGCAAGTGCTGTGGGCTCCGGTCGCGTCACGACGATCGTTTCGTCGGCGGCCAGGATGAGCTCGAGGGCGGTGGGAGTAATGCTGGAACCCGTGTCGATGAGGAGAAAATCGAAGTTCGCTTGCACCTCTGGGATCTGGCCGAGTAAATCCTGCAGATCCTCCGCATCCAAGCCGTTCAGCCCTGTTGCCCCCATGGATCCGGGGATAACTTGGATCCCCTGGGGGCCGGGGACAAGAATGTCGGTGAGCCGTTTTTCCCTGGCCAGCACATGTTGGAGGTCGTATCTTGGCGCGTGGCCGAGTAACACGCTCACATTCCCGACCGCGAGGTTCCCGTCGAAGATCACGACTCGCTTCCCGCGCTGGGCGAGAAGAATCGCCGTATTCAGTGCAAGGACCGTTGTCCCGGTCCCGCCCTTACCGCTCGTGAATGTGATGGCACGAGACCTCACGGGCGTCTGCATGGAGAACCTCCTCAACTCATCATCCCAGTCCATGGGACCTCCTGTATTTACTCACGCTAGATTTTATGTACCTTGCGGCATGGCGAAGCTGAAGGTTTTTCAGTCCCATCATGCCGCAAGGTGAATAAAAAGAACCAGTGTTAAAATAGCACGAAAGCTCTGCTTAGTCAATGGAGGCGGGGGTACTAGGATTCGCCCAGCACCTTTTAGCGGGGGTTGAGAGGATTGAACTCCCGACTGCGGTTTTGGAGACTGCCGTGATACCACTTCACCAAACCCCCAGGATAGGTTGAAAAGGTGCCGGGTTGGAGACCAGCGTCCTGCCGTTGAACGATACCCCCTTTGCCACGGCGGCTACGTTTTCTTCGTCTCCTTATGCTTCGTGTGCAACCGGCACCATTTGCAATACTTCTTCAGCTCAAGCTTACTTTCGCTGGTGCGGAGGTTTTTTCTCGACCAATAGTTGTAGCGCTTGCAGGCGGTGCACTGGAACCGAATGAGGTTTGGCTGGGGCATAGTGACTCCGATGGTTAATCTCCAAGCTCCACTTCACCTTCCCGCCTTTGAAGCCACCCGTGGGAATCGAACCCACGGCCTACTCCTTACCAAGGAGTTGCTCTGCCTCTGAGCTAGGGTGGCAAAGGTGGGAGGGCGCTGAGCCCCGACGCGTTTTGTGTCAGGGCCCCGATCTTGCGTCGGGGCTACTCGGGCGTATGCTATGCACTCCAGAGCTTTAGCGGAGGAGTGCCCTCGGCAGGGTTCGAACCCCGCACCGCATGCTCCCGAGAGGACTCGAACCTCTAACCCTTTCGGGGCAGCGTTCTAAGCGCTGCGCGTATTCCAGTTCCGCCACGGGAGCATGCGGTGCGGGGCAGGCCTGCGAGAATTCGGTACCAGGGCATATAGTATTCCAGCTTGCCCCGCACCGAGCTTTGCTCTGGTGCGGGGTTCCGCCACGAGGGCGCCCGACCAATATAGCCGATGAGAGTTAAAAATTCAAACGGCCGATCAGCAGAAAATGTTGCCTGCGCTGTCGATGAGAATAGCGATGGCAAGCCAGCCAAGCGCCTTGAAAAAAAGTCCCCGGACGTGACGCGTGGTTTCCGCGTCCCCCCAGCCGAGAATGAGGATATAGGCCGCATAGATGATCATGCCCGTGGAAACGGCGAGTATGATGACCGCAACGATATCAATGACCTGGACCGCCTCTATGTAAGTACACATGAACTTTTATACTTATATTATCTGGATAATTTTTCAAAACAAAACAGGGCGGTACCGCCCTGTTTTGTTCAGATTTGAATAATTCCAGAAATTACCTTCCTAGCCTAAGGTATTAGTACAGCCCGTCAAAACACTCGTCCCGAATATGCCTTGAAGTATGGGCCGGGCAGATGTCGCCAGTAGCGCTACCGCAAGACCGATGAGCGCGTAAATAAGAACGCTTTTGGCTTTCTTTAGAGTGTCTTCATTTCCACCAGCAGTTAAGAAGAGAAAGCCAGACCAAAGAATCATCACTACGGCTAAGATTAGTATGACGTTTCCGAAGATTCTGACCGGTGTGACCAATCTATCCAGGAGCGCGCAGGCGTCTTGAATTGCCGCAAAAGCTACGACAGGCGCTACCACCCACGGTAGCGATAAGGTGCCTATTTTTGCGATTATTTTACCTTTTTGCATAAGGAATAAAAAATAACAATTACGTTAACCTGACCCTATTTTCTGATCGTATCGTGCTTAGACAAGCGGGTCAAACAAGATATCAACATGTGGTATTTCTTACTTTTTGACTCCAAGAACGCTCCGGATAATAACTTCTGCAGAATTTGCGAGAAGAACGATCGCAATGCCAATAAGTGCCCATGTAAGAATCATATGTGCCTTTTTAACTTTTTCCGGATTACCGCCACCGGTCATGTAGTAGAATCCGGCGATGAGGATCATAAGGGTGGACAGTGGTGTAAGCAGATAGTTGGCGAATTTCGTCACATTTTTAATAATGCTTTCGAACGTCGCCCCTTGGCCCAGGGGATTTTCGATGGCGTTTTTATCTGCGCCCTGGGATGATAGTCCGGCGAAAAGCAGAACGAAGCAGAGAGCGACCAAAAAATATTTTAGGGTGTTCATTGTATTCCGCATTTTTCAATGGGTAATCTGCTCCACGGGCCGAAATTGCCCGCGCTCGATTTAAAGTTCGTGAATAAGCTTCCCGGCTCCCCGCCGAATTTAAAAGAGCCGGTGAGTACTTTGATAAGAGTATCCACCCCCAGCCAGGCGAGCATGATGATGAGGAGGCCGGTAACAGTACTCGTCAGGATCTTCTTGCCCATGGTGCGACGCTCTTCTGATGGGCCGGAAATAAGGAGCATGATGCCGCCTACCGCTACCAATAGTATGGTAGCCGGGAAAGCGACATTTTTCATGAGGAAGTTCGTGATGTTTATAGTCAGAATGCCGAGGTGGCAGATGGTACAGCCGGAGCCACCGGCCAGGCATGCCTCGGGAACGAGAGCGGCCGCGGCGGCTAAGGGGGACGCGTATATTAACAACGCCAATAGTGCTATGACTTTGTCCGGCCGCTTGAGAAAAAGAGTCCTCATTCCTGTGGGGTGATCCTGGTGTTAATTTCCGCTACCGCCCGGCTGATGGCCGCATCCACACTGAAGCGGCGGTTTGTCACCGATTCTATCGTATCACGCAAAATACTGGATAAAGAGTCCCCGAGCGCTATGGGCAAGGTTTTCGCCGACAGTACCTGGTCGTAGAACGTAGCAAGGTACTCTTGGGGGGGCTTGGAGCGGATTAGGTCGCGGCGGGCCGAGGGCAGGCCGACCGCATCAGTATATGTTTTTTGGATTTCCTTGGACTGCAACCAAAGAAGAAATCGCCAGGCCTGCTCTTTATTGCCGGAGGTGCGGGGGATGGCAAGAAGGCGTATGCGGCCCAATGTTACCGGCGTTTTTGCGTCCCGCGACTGGGGCAAGGGGGCTACGTCAAAATTCAACTGGGGGTTTTCCGTCGCGAGCGCCGCTATGTCGGCGGCATACCCAATAGCCATGGCCGTATCGCCCCTGGCAAAAGCGCGGAGGGAGGACTCGAAAAATGCGTTCCACGTGTAGGTCTTCCTCGTGCTATTGGCGAATGCGGTGTAAAACGAGAGCGCCGATACCGCGGTCGGGCCGTCGAGAGCGCTTTCGGTGCCGGCCGGGCTTATAAAGGCACCGCCGGACTGGTATATGAGTGCGGCCAGAATATCAGCCGCATGCTCAACGTTCGTAGCCGTGCCCAGCGCAATAGCGGAGCGCTGGATACCGCCGACGGAGGAGAGCTTGGTCAAGATCCGTGCCTGATCAACGAGTTCTTCCCAGGTTGCGGGTGGCAAGGGGATGTTCGCCGCGTTGAGATAGTCCCGATTATAAAAGAGCGCGAGCGTATCGAGGGAAAGCGGTGTTGCGAGCAGCGCGCCGGAGTCGTCCGTTATGGCATTGAGGGCGCCATCGGCAAATACATTCTTCAGATCTCTTTCCTGATAGTCGAGGGAGCCATCGGGGAGTGGATAGATCTTGTCCTGGTAGTTTTTAAGCGTTGTGTCTTCGAGAAGGAAAACATCCGGTCCGCGTCCCGCGGCAAGCGCATTTAAAAGTTCGGTCTCGTAGGTTTGGGGGTCCTTTTTGATATATTCGACAGTCGCGCTGGGGGACACCTCTTCGTGGTAGGTTTGGCCGATGGTCTGCCAGAGTTCAGGCTCGTCTTCAGATCCCCAAATAGAGAGCGTGAACAGCTCGGGCGGCCTTTCTTTGAGTCCCGGTACGATGCCAGTAGTAAGAAGAATGGCAACCAGGGTGATGACCCCGATGGCGCCGAAAATGATGAATTGCGGTCGGTTCATGGCAGGCGGGACCTCGGATCAGTACCAATAATTTTACAAATAATACAAATATGAGTTTTCACCATCGGGGGTATTTGTATTATTTGCGTCTCCATTTGTAATAAATTCGTGGTTATTTTTTTATGAACAGCAAACCGAAGTGGTGGCTCCCGGCATCGAACTCTTTTTCCAGTTCAAATCCCGCCTCTTCCGCCATACGCTTTATTCCCGCTTTCGGGGTTCGCAACGCCATCGGTGGGCCGGCGGGAAAGGGCGTTTCATCCCATTCAAGCACGGCCAGTCGTCCGCCGGTGCGGAGGACGCGGCGCGCCTCCTTGAATAGTTCGTTTTTCGCTTCGGCCTGGAAAAGGATATTGGCCACGATGACGAAGTCCACGGCGTCATCGGGCAGATGCGAACCGGAGGGCCGCTCAAGATCGGCCCAGATGGTCTCAATGTTCCGCAGGTGCTCCAGGTTGGCCCGGGAGCGGATAAGGTTAACGGCATGCTCCTGGATGTCAATGGCGTACACTTTGCCGTTTTCGCCAACTTTCCGGGCGGCAGGTATGGTGAAATGTCCGCTTCCGGCGCCGAAGTCGGCAACGATCATGCCGGGGCGGATATCAAGGCGCGCAATGACCCGTTCGGGCTGGAGAAAATCGCCCGTTCCCCCCGTCATCCCGGATGTTATTTCAGTAGTTTCCAACATAGGCGTCTGGGGCATTACCGGCTTTTTGAATCATGGATCATGAAGCACGAATCATGGTATCCTCGGTCCTGTCCATGATTCTTGATCCATGCTTCTTGCTTTGCTGTTAGAGCGTGGTAGTCGAGGCGATGCGATCTCCCACACCGAGGCGCATGATCCGCACTCCTTGGGTGGCGCGTCCGAGCGTGGGGACGCCTTTTAACGCGGTGCGGATGACCTGGCCCTTCTGGGAGATGGCGATGAGCTCGTTTTCCTCGTGGATGAGGTGCGTGGAAACGATCGCCCCGTTCTTCGAGGTCAGCTGGGCGGTCTTGATGCCTGACCCTCCTCGCTTTTGTCGCTTATATTCTTTGAGTGGTGTTTTCTTTCCGAACCCCTGATCCATGACCACGAGCAGCTCGGCATTTTGGTCCCCACCCGTAGCGGAAATGATATTTAACCCGATGATGCGGTCATCTTTTTTTAATCGCATGGCCTTGACGCCGGAGGCGGCCCGGCCCATAGCGCGGGCATCGGACTCACGGAACCGGACGGCCTGGCCCCGCGCGGTCACCAGGAGAACGTCATCTTTGGGGGAGACGAGTGCCACGCCCTTGAGCGTGTCCCCTTTTTTCAGCGTGATGGCCACAATACCGCTCCGCCGCACATTGTCGAATGCGTCCGAGTTGGCCTTCTTTATCATACCATGCGCCGTCACCATCGCGAGGTAGCGCGGGACCTCTCGAGCCGTCTTTTTGGCATTTTTCGGGATGGCCACAATCGAGAGGATCTGCTCATCCGGTCGAATGGAGAGGAAGTTAAAGATCGCTTTACCTTTTGCGGTCCGTGAGCCCTCGGGGATCTCATAGGCCTTTATTTGGAACACTTTGCCCGATGAGGTGAAGAAGAGGAGATCGGCATGGGTGTTGGCCACGAGAAAGTGTTCAACCACGTCTTCCTCCTTGGTTTCGATCCCCTGGATGCCTTTGCCACCCCGGCGCTGGGT
Source organism: uncultured Candidatus Saccharibacteria bacterium (assembly GCA_964365675.1). GTDB lineage: Bacteria > Patescibacteriota > Minisyncoccia > Sungbacterales > SURF-37 > JACQMJ01. The sequence goes on from CAYIQX010000018.1 coordinate 8,624, forward strand.
GCGGTAGACCTCGGGCCGGATGCGCTTGACATAGCCACCGCGGGTCATGACGATGATCATTTCCTCCTCCGGGATGATATCCTCGGTCGCGATCTCGCGGGCTGCGGTCTTTACCACTTTAGTTCTCCGCTCGTCGCCATAGGTCTTTTTCACGTCGGCGAGCTCCTTGGCCATCACACCGAGGATTTTTTTCGGGTCCTTCAGGAGAGTTTCCAGTTCGCGCGCGAGCGCCTGCTTTTCTTTGAGCTCATTTTCTATTTTTTGGCGCTCAAGACCGGCAAGCGTAGAGAGGCGCATATCAAGAATGGCGGTGGCCTGCGCCTCGGAGAATCCGAATTTGGCCCGAATGTTCTTGTGGGCGGCCTCGCGGTCGTCAGATTTTTTAATGACTTGGATGACCGCGTCTATCTGATCAAGGGCTTTGGACAGGCCTTCTAATATATGGATGCGTTCTTTGGCCTGGGCCAGGTCGAATTGGGAGCGGCGCGTAACCACATTCTGGCGGTGCTTCAGATACTCGGTGAGCATCGCCTTTAACGGCAGTACTTGAGGCTGGATGCCGTCTACCAGCGCCAGGAAGTTGGCGTTGAAGTTCTTTTCAAGATCCGTGAATTTATACAGCCCGTTCAATACCTTTTGCGGGAATGCATCGGTCTTGAGGTCAATGGCGATGCGGAGTCCGTCTTTGTCCGATTCGTCGCGAAGGTCACGAATACCCTCGATCTTTTTTTCGCGGACTAGTTCCGCTATTTTTTCTACCAATTCGGCTTTGTTCACCTGATAGGGGATCTCGGTGATGACGATTTGCTTTCCCTTTGCTTGCCCCGAGCGGGTCGAGGGGTTATCATCCATCACTTCGGCCACGCCGCGCATCAAAATGGCTCCGCGCCCGGTGGCGTACGCGCTCCGAATGTCGGCGGTACTAAAAATAATGCCGCCGGTCGGGAAATCCGGCCCCTGGATGATATCGGTGATGGCTTCGGGCGAGGCATCGGGGTGCTGGATGAGAAGGAGAAGCGCGTCTATGACCTCGCCAAGGTTGTGCGGAGGGATACTGGTGGCCATACCGACCGCAATGCCCATGGAGCCGTTGATAAGCAGGTTGGGGATGCGTGTCGGGAGCACGGTCGGCTCTTTTGCGGTTGTGTCAAAGTTATCCCGGAAATCCACGGTTTCCTTGTCAATATCGGCCAACAGCTCCGACGAGATGCGCGCCAACCGCGCCTCCGTGTATCGGTAGGCCGCCGCGCTGTCCCCGTCGATCGAGCCGAAATTGCCCTGCCCGTCGACCAGGGGGTAGCGCAAAGAAAATTCCTGCGCCATCCGGACCATGGATTCATAGGCGGCCGTGTCGCCGTGGGGATGGTATTGTCCCAGGACGTATCCGACGACCTTGGCCGATTTCTGGTATTTCGCCCCCGGCCTGAGGCCCATTTCGTGCATGGCGTAAAGGATGCGCCGGTGGACCGGCTTTAGGCCGTCGCGCACGTCAGGCAGAGCGCGGGCGACAATGACCGACATGGCGTAGTCCAGGTAGGACTC
>CAYIQX010000019.1:0-9441 GCA_964365675.1 uncultured Candidatus Saccharibacteria bacterium
TAGAACGTTCGCTTCACATGCGAAAGGCCGCTGGTTCGATCCCAGCACCGTCCATTTCCGAAAAATAAAAACCGCAAGCGGTTCACTTGCGGTTTTTGGGTTTAAGCGCTAGAGTCCGATACGGTAGCAGATTTTTTCAAGAGAGGAGGAATGGCGATGGGAAAGGTATTCACGTGGGACGAGATTGCAGAGGGAGTGGTACCGACGCTCGCAAGCTTCGGGGCAGTAGTGGACCAGACACGGAAGATCCTCTCCCGAGAGCCATCGGTGCTGGCTGCGGTACTTTGCGGATCGGTCCTGTGGGGCAAGCATACCAGACGGAGCGACATCGACTGCGTGTTCATCTTCGAGTCCTCGAAGCGTCGGCAGACCGAAGAGGCCATTCGGGAACTGCTTGCATTCGCCCAGAAGCATGCCGTGCCGCTCGAGTTAAGCCCGCTCGATGACGTCATCGCCGGAACGCCGGTCCAGCACATCGGGATCTCGTTTGCCCGGCATCTGCGTCGTGCGGTGGACTGCGGCGGGTGCATCAAGGGCGACCTTTTCCATCACATCTCGTTCGACGGCATTCGTCCCCTTGAAGACATTCGTTCCTACTTACGATTCAAGCTCCGGTCGCTCGAAGTCGGGGCATTCGACCTTCCGTTCCGGGATGTGCGGGAACGCGTCCGCCACCTCGAGCGCGTCCTTGATACGCCCGCCCACGTTGCGAGGAAAATGCTCGAGTGGAAGGGTGTGGGACTAAAAGACGACTCGAAGTCGGCGGTATACGCTCGGTACCAGCGCACGTTCAGCGGAGCGGCGGCCGAACTGTTGAGCGCGGCTGTCGCCGCCGACCGGCAATACGAGGCAGAACTGGCACGCCAGTTCGTCTCTCCAAATCCCGAACGGTACGAGCAGGCGCTCACCGCGATCGAGAAGGCCACCCAGCCCGTTCGTGAATTCGTCCGGCTGAACGCACTCATGCTGGAGGGTGCTATGGTGTGAGGGAGCCGGATACTGTCGTTGGGAGAACATCCCAACGACGTTTTATTTCTGATTGACAAACCCTCCAGTTCCGTACTATAAGAGCTGTTAGTAAGGAGGGCTCTTCATGCCTGCACAAAAGGACTTCGGCGCGCTTCGTGCCATGCGCATGACCTATGCCGAACTTCTTGACGCCGTTCGCTTCTATACCGAGGGGCGGTGGGAGACCGGCGATGACGATGCGAACGATTTCACCTTTTACATTCACTTCAGCGAGTCGGCACCGCCTCCCCATCTCGCGTTTCTCTCGTCCCTCGCCGGCAATACACCCTGCTTCGTCCGTCTCCGCTACCATCCATGGGCATGGCGCATCCATGCCGAACGACTGCCCGGGAATCCATGGCAGTACATGGCGAATAAGATGGAATGCCTGGAAGGCGATTTCGTCGGCGTGCGCTACGACCGCAAGTTCGGCTGGACTGGTGCGATCCTTCGCCTCGCCGGAGATCGCGAGGTGTTCGTGCCCGGACCCTGTGTTCACCTGGTAGGGCTGAAATACAAAGACCTTCTCGACGAACGCGAGGAGGGCGAACCCGCCTTTGAGAGCTGATCTCAAGGCGGTTTTCATAATCTCAAGCATAGAAAACAACGGCTTCGTCAAATCCATTTGACTAGATGGGACCAACTTTGCTACATTCTCCGAGTCATGCAGTATCCAGTTTTTAACCCGACCGACGAAATGGATCCGCGCTTTGGGCGCGTTTCCCTTTGCATTGCCGGAAACGCCATGCGCTATTTCGCCCGGTCGGTTTTTGGATTTTAGATACTCATTTTCCCGAAACCATAAAGACCGCCTCAGCGAGATAGAAGCCGAGGCGGTCTTCTATTTCGGGCAAGTTTAGTCGTGAGCTTGTTGAACGACTCGATTGCAGTTCACCTCTACCATGGGAGGCATTCATGGAGCCCACGTTCTTGAAAGGCGCTGTGGTCAGCTTGCGGCCGCTCCGCAAGGAAACAGATTTCGCTCCATGCTGGCGGTGGATCAACGATCCGGACATCCGCCAGTGGCTGGCAAGCTATTTGCCGGTAACCGAGCGCGAAGAGGAACAGTTTTTCTCGCGCGAGCGGCAGGGCGACTTCTCGCTTGCGATCACGGTGAACGAGGAGGGCGCGCGGTACATCGGGAACGTCGGCACGCATCGCATGCATCGGGCCGATCGCACGGCCGAGCTCGGCATTCTCATCGGCGAGGCCGTTGAGTGGGGTAAAGGATACGGTACGGATGCTGTCATGGTCCTGTGCTAGTATCTCTTTCATGAGCTCGACCTGTACAAGCTTGTCTGGCAGGCGCTCGCGCCAAATGAGCGGAGCATTGGCCTCGCCAAGCGCTGCGGCTTTGAGATAGAGGCAGTTCTGAAGAGAGAGAAGTACCGCCACGGCCGCCATGTAGATGTCATCCGGCTCGCCGTCTTCCGATCGCAGTTCGAGGAGGCGTGGAGACAGCACGAAAAGCGCATGCGGGAAAAACTTGCCATCCAAGCAACTGGCGAGGGGTGGTAGCGCTTTGACAAACACCGGCTCGGGCAAGCGCCCGAGCCGGTTTATACTTATAATTGGATGGAAGTTGGAAATGGGGAACTGTATACCAGCTACCCTAAATCTAATGGCCGTTGTCCGATTACCAAACTCTTTATGTCTCTTTCTATAAGGATTCTTGAGGGAGCATCGGTCCTATCAACCATTGCTACTGTAGGCTTTATATCTCCTTTAGGGTCCGTTGGGTGAGAAATAGAAAAACCTACATATTCAACTTTTTTCCCACGACTTCTAACCCAGTCAATTGCTGGTATTAAGTCTGTGTCGGAACTCACAACAAGAGCGGTATCATATTGATCGTCTACAGTTCCAACAATCAAATCGGTGGCCAATTTTACATCAAGACCTTTTTCTCTATATCTCTCAAACGTAAAACTAATTACTCCTTTCGTCTGAAGGTTTTTCCAGTCCACGACCCGATTGTCTACAGGAATCGTTTCAACCCGCCTCTTATGTATGCTCGTCCGTACTTCCCAACCTCCATCACGGAATCTAGTAAAAAGCGACGTTTGTCTAGATACCGCTTCTTTTGATTTAAGGTCCCCCTCCCTTTCTGGGACAGTACCAATATAAAAACGTTTTCCATGCGGGCCTATACTCCTTGTGTTTGCAAGCATTAGAACAAATTTTTCATAATCAAAATTGGCATCTTTAATGCCAAAGGGCTTTAGAGCGAGGAGGTAAAAATTAGCCCCGTCAATATATATGGAAACGCGATTCACTAGTGAATTATAGGCCAAAACTAAAACCCGCACACTCCCTGAGGAGGCGCGGGCGTTTTCCACTTACATGGTAGCAGTGCAAGATATGGGAGTCAAGCATGTGGGTAACTTAGGTATACAGCTTGGTATATAGTTCCTTGGGAATAGCACTTGACAAACATTGATAAAAGAATGTGAAACATGTGTGAAACGTTTGTCGTGAAACTAATTCGATTTAAAAGAGCAAGGAAATATGCGGTGTGTAATTAATGTTTCACAATAAATCGAATTGTTTTCACGACAAACAAATTCGATTTATTTAGGAAATGAGCCAAAATAGCCAAACTGGAATTATTGGCGAGCTGGCGGCAGCCGATTTTATCGTGAAACACGGCTTTAAGGTCCTCATGGCCAACTATCGCAAGGCATACGGCGAAATAGATGTTGTCGCGGAAAAGGATAGGGTCATTCATTTTATTGAGGTAAAAACTAGTAAATTCTATCCGGACTCCGCATTTTTGCCGGAAGTCAGGATAAATGCGCGCAAAATCAGGAATTTAAAGAAACTCTGTGAAACATATCTCCGAGAAGCGCATGTTTCACAAGACCAGCCGTGGCAAATTGATGTAATTTCGGTTATTTTGGATGGGGCGGCTGTCCGGGGAATTAATTTCTTTGAAAACGCAGTGTTTGAGCGAAAATATTGAGATTTCACGACAAACATATGCATTTATTAGTGTGAAACGTGTGAAACATTTCCCGACAAACATATAGATAAATAATTCGATATGTTTGTCGTGAAATCTCGTCGGGCCGTAGTATACCGGTAGTACGCGTACTTCTGTGCGCTTGACCTTGGAACGGGTATCGGCACGTCTGCCGCCGTGCTCGCTCTGGCAGGAAATAACGTCCTCACGGTTGAACAGTCGGAAGAATTCATCGCTATAGCCCGTTCTCTCATCCCCAAAGAGTTGCAGGCAACTATCGAGTTTTCCCACCGTCCCGCCGAAGTAGTCCAATGTTTTGCACCCTACCAGTATTGCCTGAACTTTCCTGATATACCATCTATTCCGTATGACCTTGTCGTAATTGACGGCCCAGATGGATGGGAAGAACCCAATGGGAAAATAGATTTACCGAACGGAAACATCGTAGAACTTTTGGATACAATTAAAATTGGCGCGAAAATATACCTCGATGGACGGAAGACCTCCTCTTGGCTTTACCGGAAGTATCTTCTTGAAAGAATGCCCCTTGTAGAGCACGGAAAGAACTATGGAATTTTCGAGAAAATTGCGCTAAAGAAATGACCAACCCCATGACTAACTTCCTCTACCGCACAATCGGGATTGCGAGTATCGTGGCGTTTGTGATTATTGCGTATCTGACAAAAGTGCCGAAGGAACAGTATGTTTTTTAATCTCTCACCGCTGAAAAAATTATACGCGCACATGGTTTCCCACCCCCAAAGCGGACGGACGATTTCTTGGGACGATGCTAAACGCATTTATCGTCTCGGATTAGAAAGCCGATTGCCCCGTTAGAAATTGCCGGGCTGTAGTGTAACGGTAGCACGAGTCCTTTGGGAGGATTTAGTCTCGGTTCGAATCCGAGCAGCCCGATGGAGATTTCTAACGGGGTGAAGGAGCACGTAGACTGGGTTCGATTCCCAGCGGCCCGATAAATAGAAAAATCCGCATCAAATGCGGATTTTTCTCTAGGACATTCCTAAATGTCCTATATGATTTGGACAATTATCGATGGCTATTGACTTTTTTTACTCTAAGTGTATAATCTAAGTTAGTTTTCGACAGATCGTTGGCAACATTCTAACCCCAACGCTCACACCAGGAAGGAGAACGCCAGTGATCAATACCATTCGGGTTCCTGCGCGGAACGTCCGGGTCTTGTTGCACGAGCGCCCTCATCTCTCCGACCTTCTCGCCCGCTACCTGATCTACCACTACGACGTGGACGGGAAACTGATGGGTGAGGTTCCCATCGGCCGCGGCGGTGGGCAGTTCGATGAGCATCGTGATCCCGCCATGCTCGAGTGCGAGGCGACGCTTGTCGCCAAGTTCCTCGGTGTGCGAGAGTTGCCGGAGTTGAAGCGTCTGCTGGACTACACGCTCAATGTGGATCGTTTCGGTCGCGGCAAGAGCATCCTCAAGTTCGGTCGCCTCGTTGAGCTCATGTGGGATGTGCATCCGCAGGAGCCGTGGCGGGCCGAGCAGTGGGCCGAGGTCATGATCGAGGCCGAAATCGAGCGCGCTCGCGGCAACCAGATCGAGATCTCGGGGGAACACGCTCTCAACCTCGTCCGTAGCGCGTTTCACGCGGTCAAGCGCGAGTTCACCGAGGAAGAGGTGGCCGCGCTCCGTGAGGTACTCACGTTCGAGCGCCCCAAAGGGTATCAGGGTACGTGGGATCCCTTCAAACAGTTCGGACTGCCGTACTGTGCGGCTATTCTCTGGATGAGGTTCCAACGCCTGCCACAGAAGCCGTTGGTGATTCCGTGGGTCTCGGATGCGCTCCGGGCCGAACTTGTGAGGCAGCGGGAGTTCCTCGCGAGCGCGACCGAGCTTCCGAAGGCCCTCGTTGCCGACATTCTCGTTTCCGAGAAGACCGCCAAGGTCATCACGGTGACGACGGACAACACCCGCTTTCACTCCTGGGTGTTCGACCGCTTCCCGAACGCGGTCGTGGTCGCGGTGCGGCGGTCCAACGGCAACTTCCAGCTCTTCCGTAACCCCCGTTCGATTGTCGCAGTTGAGCTCTGGTCGGTTGTTGCTCAGCTTCGCGCCATCGAGCAGGAGCGGCGCGGTCAGCCGGTTTCGTTCTGGGACGACCTCACCCGGCAGCAGGGACCGAACGGCGCGGCGCATGTGTTCTTCCACCACGCCACGCAGTCGGCGTTCGTGGGGACGCGAACGGCATCCGAAACCGAGCCGCTCGCGGCGACCGACGATGAGGTACAGCACTGTCTCGTCGCCGGCCTCTCCGACGACAACATCGAGTACCGCCACTGGTTCTACTCCGATCGCGGCGGGCCGGTGAGCCAGCCAGTCCGGCGCTTCGCCGTTGTGGAGGTTGGGGGCTCACCCACCGACATCCGCGTCGTGGAGACGAGCGGCGAGTAGAGGATCGGTGGTACGGAGGCAGCGCGCGACGCGCTGCCTCCTTTTTATTGATTTTTCTTCTCCTATCTGGTACGGTAGAAATCTCGCTATGCGCAATTTTTCGAAAACATTTGTTTACGCGCTCATCGTCTTCGTGCTCATTTCGGGGTTGTGGGCGCTCCTGGCCGGGCAGTTCACCCAACAGCGGGAGCTTTCGCTTTCCGAGCTGGTTGCCAATATCAATGACGGCAAAGTAGAGAAGATCACCGTGGAGAACGACACGCTCACCGTGCGCCTGAAGGATGGTACGGAAGGGCATTCCCGGAAAGAAGCCGAGGCCGGACTTTCCGAAACGTTGAAGAACTACGGCGTGGAGGCGGAAAAGTTGAAGGATGTTACCATTGAGATGAAAGCGCTCGGCGGGGCCGCTTACTGGTTCGGTGTACTTTTGCCGTTTTTGGCGCCGATCCTTTTGATCGGATTTTTCATCTGGTGGACGGCGCGCCAAGTCCAGCGCGGCTCCATGCAGGCCTTTACCTTCGGGCAATCGCGCGCGCGGCTCATCACGCCCGAGAACAGCCGCCAGCGCGTGCTCTTCAAGGACGTGGCCGGCGCGCGCGAAGCAAAAGACGAGCTTCGGGAGATCATTGATTTCCTGAAAAACCCGAAAAAATTCTTTGATATCGGGGCGAAGATCCCGCGGGGCGTGCTTTTGATGGGCGCGCCCGGTACCGGAAAAACCATGCTGGCCCGGGCCGTGGCCGGTGAGGCCAATGTGCCCTTCTTCCACATTTCCGGCTCGGAATTCGTCGAGCTTTTCGTCGGTATCGGGGCAAGTCGCGTACGTGACCTTTTCAAGATGGCGAAAAAATCAGCGCCAGCCATTATTTTTATTGATGAAATAGATGCTGTCGGGCGCCACCGCGGCGCGGGACTCGGCGGCGGGCACGACGAGCGCGAGCAGACGCTGAACCAGATCCTCGTCGAGATGGACGGGTTTGAGACGAACGAATCGGTCATCATCATCGCCGCAACGAACCGGCCGGATGTGCTTGACCCGGCGCTCCTCCGGCCCGGCCGCTTTGCCCGCCGCGTGGTACTCGACCTGCCGGATATCAACGACCGCGAGGAAATCCTGAAGATACACGCCCATAACAAGGCCACGGAACAGGATGTGAATCTCCGCGTTATTGCCGAGCGCACACCGGGGTTCTCGGGCGCGGATCTTGCGAGTGTTATCAACGAGGCCGCTATTTTCGCCGCCCGAGCCGGCCGCAAAACCATTGGCCAGCCGGATTTTGTTTCCTCCATCGAGAAGGTCATGCTCGGCCCGGAGCGAAAAAGCCACATCCTTACGCCGAAAGAAAAAGAGATAGTTGCTTACCACGAGGCCGGACACGCCCTCGTGGCGGCCTCGCTCAAGCATACCGACCCCGTGCATAAAATCTCCATCGTGGCGCGCGGGCGCACCGGCGGCCACACCTGGAAACTACCCTCCGAAGACCGGCATCTTTTCTCGCGCTCTTATTTTCTCGATGAGATAGCCATGATGATGGGCGGATACGCGGCCGAGAAGCTCATCTTCAGTGAGATAACGACCGGGCCGCATAACGACCTCGAGCGCGCATCGGACATCGCGCGGGACCTCGTCACACGCTACGGCATGTCCGAAAAGTTAGGACCGGCGGTATTCGGTGAGCGCCAGGAACTCATTTTCCTCGGTAAAGAGATCGGCACGGAAAAGAATTATTCCGAAGAGATAGCCCAGCTGATCGACCGCGAGGTGCGCGGCATTCTCAATACGGGGCTGAAGCGGGCGCGGGACATCATCACCAAGCGCCGCGCTAAACTCGAGGCGCTGGCCAAGCGCCTGATGGAAAAAGAAACCATTGAGCGCGAGGAATTCGAGACGATGATGGTGGCGGCGTAGTATAGAGAAACATGGAGGTGCTTGAGGCGCGTGAACTGCCGTGGGGGCGGGAGGAAATAATCATGCGGGGGACGGGCGTTGCGGTAAAGTTCATTACCGTTCGCCCCGGTCAGAGGAATAGCTTACAGCGCCACGCCCGGCGTTCTGAATCTTGGACTGTGCTTTCGGAGGAAGGCGGCATCCTCCGCATTGGCGATACCGAAATGGCCGCCCAGCACGGGGCAATGTTCAATGTTCCGCTTGGCGCGGTGCACCGTTTCACCGCTCCGCCGAACGCGGAATTGAAACTCCTTGAGATCTGGCAGGGTGAGTGCGACCAGAACGATATCGAGCGCCTCGAGGATGATTACGGTCGAGCGTAACAGTGCAAAAGTTATTTTGGGCGTGTAGCTCAGCGGTTAGAGCACGGCTCTTATAAAGCCGGGGTCCTTGGTTCAAATCCAAGCACGCCCACTAGAGCGCCGGTTTATAACTGGCAACGAGGAAAAAGCATGAATTCTTTTCTTGCTTTTTCCGAGTGAACCAGTTTCATTGAGCGTAGCGAAGATATACCTCGGCGGTTCCTGGTTCGAATCCAGGCTTGCCCACTCAAGAAAGGGATTTACTGCAAATGTATGCGCGAAGGCCCGCAACAAGAAGGAGTACAGAAGGAGCGGGGACCTCGGGGCGAGGTCAAAGAGTTTTTTAGACTTTTACCCGAGGAAGAGGAAGCATTACGAACGCGCATTGTAGCGAATCACGGATTGGTGCGCATTTTTGTTCACCCCTACTACCAAAAATGGCGCGGGAATCCCTTAGTGCGGCCTCCCAAAGACCCTCCGGAGGAGCAGGCTAAGAAAGAAGAGTTGAACCAGGCGATTTTGCGAATGGCACAGCTCCCAGCCGAACGCACGCCGCCGATTCTCTTTTTCGAAGAAGAGCATTCTCTAGACAAATTCAAATCGAGTTTGGCTGGAATTTTGGAGAATACTTTTTATGTAGTACCTACCCAAGACGCCATGCCGGAGCCGTTTGTTGAACCTAATGAGGGATTCGAGAAGGATTCAGAGATCTCTAAACGGAATTGGGATACACTTCGGCAGAAGATGCATGCCTATGGAGTCAAAAAAGTTCTTATCGGCGGGATGTA
>CAYIQX010000020.1:0-9386 GCA_964365675.1 uncultured Candidatus Saccharibacteria bacterium
GAAGTGGGTCGTTCCGATAGATCAAACCACGAAGGTCGAGAGCGCCGATGGGAAGGGTATCGCGTTCTCTGAAGTACTCGATGGGCATCGCCTGGAAATCACCGGCCCGGCAGTTGTCGGGGATATACGACGCCCGGGCTGGATCGACACGCGGCTTGTACGCGACCTTTCCATCGGAACGCCGGTGGTGAGTCGTGTTGGACCACCGCCACCGGCGCCTGCCCCCCCTTCGACAGGTTCGACAAGCTCACTGCAAGCGGGCTCAGGGCAAGCGCCACCGCCCCAGCCGGCGGCAATCGCAACCGCGCTCACGCCTCCGCCCGCTGGCGGATCGCCCCCGCCTCCGACGCTAAGCACGCCATCGGATGGGAAGCGCCTTTTGACCCAAAACCTCCGCTCGGGCATGCGCGGTCGAGAAGTTACCGTTCTCCAGGAGTTCTTGCAGAAGTACGACTGGGGCATTCCCAATGACGGACCGGTAACGGGGTTCTATGGCAGAGTTACGCTAAACGCCGTGAAAAAGTTCCAGACAGCCAACAGCCTTTCGCCCGAAGGCGAGGTTGGCCCGAAGACCCGCGCCCTTATCAATAAGCTTCTTTCCGAGGAGCTGTAATAGATAACCCACGGCTTTCCCTGCCGGAGCATGCTGATGAGTTCCGCGTGCCGGCACGGCTCCGGTGATTCTTGTTCGGGTTAGATGGCTTTGCTAGGATGGCAGCGATATGGGCCAACCGAATGCCGCCGAGGAGATCTGGCGCGCTATTTTAACCGGTCAATACGCGCCGCTCCGGCGCGGCCGAAAAATCTTTAAATTCATCCCCTCCCAGCCGCGCTGTAAATTTTGCAACGCGCCCTTTGGATCGCCCGGAAAATTCATCTCCGCGCTTCTTGGGAAACGGCCATCGCGGAAGAACCCGAATTTCTGCGATATCTGCGCCCTGGCGATGCAAATCGGCGGAGCGGAGATCGAGCTCACCATGCTGTTTACCGATGTGCGGGGATCGACCGCGCTTGCCGAGAAGCTTGGCGCGGCTTCCTTCAGCCGCTGTCTCAACCGCTTCTACAAGATAGCGGTCGATATTCTTATCGGCTCCGACGCGCTCGTGGATAAATTTGTCGGCGACGAGGTTATCGGTCTTTTTATTCCAGGATTTGCCGGGCCGCATCATGCCCGGCTCGCGCTCGAGGCCGCCGAGGAGATCCTTTTCGAGACCGGACATCGGCGCCCGGAGGGTCCATGGCTGCCGCTCGGCGCGGGTATTCATACGGGCACGGCCTATGTCGGAGCTATCGGCACTCCGGAAGGGGTAAATGACCTTACGGCTCTTGGCGATTCGGTAAATACGACCGCACGCTTGGCGTCGCAGGCCCAGGCGGGCGAGATCCTTATTTCGGAAGACGCCTATCAAGCGGCGGGGGCGGAGCGAGATGGCTCGGAACAGCGCTATCTTCAGCTGAAAGGAAAATCGAAACCGGTGTGCGTCCGGGTGCTGAAGTCCGTGGCGGCGTAAATATTTGACTTTTTGGAGAAAGGCAGTAAACTAAGTATAGAGAAACCCACGATCCCATCCTGCCATATTAAGGAGGACCTGTTGTTTAAATGGACAGTCGAGAGCGTCGATGAGTGGCCGATAATCATCGGTATCGAGTTCGGGCACACCAGCGCCTCGGAGCGGTTTCTCCTTGAAACCATCCGTGAGGCGTTCCGCAGCGCGTCGGTGTCGGGATCACTCCGCGACTGCGCCTGGCGGCTGTGTCATCACCACGACGCAAGAGTCGTCGAGCAGGCCGTGTGCGTCTTGACACTGGCGATTTTTCTCGAGGCGCTCGACGGCCTTGGGCTCATGCGTCTGGAACCGGAGGAGTACCAAAGCGGGAATTACACCACGCTTGTCATTCGAACGAGGCCTTCCGGGGAGCCGAGCAACTACACTGCCCGACTTTCTGCGGCAGCCGGGCGGGAGACCACCACGCACATCATTGGAGGCGCCTGATGGCGAAGCGAACGGATGGGGAGGAAATCATCCGGATCCTTACCGGTACTCCGAGAGGCGCGCGTAAAGCGTGCTACTAGGGGGCAGAGTGAGACAGAAACGGGAGCCGACACAGGAGGAGTTGCAGGTTGCGGCACAGCCCTGCACCTGCTATTGCGCCGGGTGCGAAGGCGGTTACCACTGTCAGAAGGTGATACGCGGGTGCCGGTGGCATCAGGCGGTCCTGTCCGGGCCGGGCTCGAGATGAGCCCGGCCGTTTTCTTTTTTATCCTGTCACTCGGGTCTGCATTTTACTCGGTCCTCATGTTAACAATTCTTTGACGGTTGTCAGGTAGTCGTTAACATGGTTTTCTTGAGTGTTTCTTGCGCGTTATTGCGGGCAGAGCGGGTTCCCGCCTGCGTCCCCGCCGATACCATCCGTTGCTGTGGGTGTTTGCCCTGAGCTTGCCGAAGGGGCCGGAGGAGGAAGGATTTTGTCGAGTATCCGTTCCGTCGCCTTGGCGATGAATCCCTGTTGGGGATTGGCTTTTTCAAGTTCTTCGAGCACAGTCTCGGATTGGTTGAGGAGTTCCTTGGTTTTTTCCATCCGTTCCCGCAGTTCGGACTGGGTTATGGGTTTTGGCGCCGGCGGGGGAGTGGGTGACCTCGCGGCTGGCGTTTTTGTCGTTGTTTGTCCTGGCACTGCCTCGGCTACGTCTGAACTTATTGGAGGGGGAGGGACTACGGCTTCGAGTTCTGTTTCAATGCCGCCGATGGCGGCGGAGAGCTCGCTTAACAGGCGCTGGCGCTTTTCCACAGGGTTTTCGGGGATGGTGAGTTTGGAACGAAGATACGTTGGTAGGGTTTCCTCGAAAAAACCCGAAAGCCCAATCGAGGCAAGGGTCCTGGCCCGCGTCTCGGCCGGGACATAGTGCGCCGTGGCGTATGCGCCGGCTACGGTAAGGAGGAGGTATAAAAGAAATTTCATCTTTCCATGTTATCACAAAGCCCCGGTAATGCCGGGGCTTTGTCTCGTGCGCGCGAGTTTTCGAAGGTCTACATCCCTCCGGCCATGGCTGGCCTTTTCCAAGAGGCGAGAAGGGCCCAGATGCCGACGGCGAGATGGAGGAGCGAGTCCAACGGATTTTCGAGGTTCGCGCCCAAGAGCATTGAGTAGCCGAAGAAGCTGTAGAGCCCGACGAGTACGCTGACGATGCCAAGGAGCATCACGACCGGCCGCTGGAGAGAGGGGCCAGTGGCATAGGCGAGGACAAGGGCGACGATACCGAGCACCAGGTGCGCCCAGTTCTCCGCGCTATCGAACCACCATGCCGAGCCGAAGATACTCGAGTCCGTTGTCGGACCAAGCACGCCGACGAATCCGAGGACACCCACGAGGACGAGAATAATGCCTCCGACGAGCAAAAATTGCTTTGAATTCACAAGTGTATAGGTATGCCCAGTTTTATGGTACCGACCTTTGGCCGGCTAAAAGCTGAAAGCCGGACTTGCTTTATTGCGTGATTTCAGTATAGCCGCCCCGGCAGAGCCTGAAAAGTAGAGTTTTGCACATATTGGGATGATAAAACCGCCTTATCCGGCGGTCCTATCAAGGGCGCCATAGACCTTGCCGGCGATCTTGATGGAAGGGGAGAGCGTCGGACTGCCTTCGTCCCACGAAGCCGGGCAAACCTTGCCGGGATTATCGCGTACGAACTTCAGCGCTTTTAGCTTGCGGAGGAGTTCGCCGGCGGAACGGCCGATGGCGTCGGCCACGATGTCCGCGGCGCGGAGAATGCCGTCGGGGTCAATGATGAATGCCGCCCTCTGGGCCATGCCGTTGGATCCATCATAGATGCCAAGTTCGCGCGCGAGGGCGCCGGTGTGGTCGGCGGCAAGAGGGTAGGTAAGGCCACGCAGAAGTTCCTCGTGGTCAACCCAGCCCTTGTGGGTGTAGACGGTATCGGTGGATGCGCCGAGAATTTCAGCGCCGAGCGCACGGTATTCATCGAGCCGCCGCTGTATGTCGGCAAGCTCGGTCGGGCAGATGAAGGTAAAGTCGGCCGGATACCAGAAGAGAATAAACCACTTGCCGGCGAGATCGGCGAGCGTGATCCGGCCATCCTCATCCCGCTCGGGGAAGTAGACCGGCAGGGAAAAATCTGGAAATTTTTTATCAACGGTGAACATATTTTTATCGTGGTATCATATAGGACGAGAGTTGCATGTTACCATGACATCGCGGAATTTTCAAGCACAAATTTGGCGCTGGTATCGAATGTATGGCCGGCATCCCCTGCCCTGGCGCCACACGAAAGATCCATACCGCATTCTTGTTTCTGAAGTCATGCTCCAGCAAACGCAGGTATCGCGCGTGCTCAAAAAATATCCCAAGTTCCTGGCCGCATTCCCGACCATTCAGGCGCTGGATCGCGCCCCGCTTGCGAAAGTGCTCCGTGTTTGGCAGGGCATGGGGTATAACCGGCGGGCGCTTTATCTGCAGCGGCTGGCCCATATTGTTTGCGATAAGTTTGCTGGCCATATCCCCGAAAATCCCGATGCGCTTTGCCGCCTGCCGGGCATCGGCGCCGGTACTGCCGGGGCTATTGCCGCATTCGCTTTCGGAAAACGCAGTGCATTCATCGAGACCAACATCCGGCGCGCATATCTGCATCACTTTTTTCGCGGCCGGCGGGGCATACCCGACACGGTGTTACTCGAGAAAATTTCCGCCACGCTCCCCCGGAAAAATATCCGCGAATGGTACTATGCGCTTATGGATTACGGGGCCGAAGGGCTTACGGATGTTCCCAACGCCAACCGTAGGAGCGCCCATTATTTCCGCCAATCCCTATTTAAGGGCTCGCGCCGCGAACTTCGCGGCCGGGTGCTGGCCGAAGTGGTCCGGCGGGGGAGCGTGGCTAAGCCGGAACTGCAGCGCCGCATCAAAGACCGGCGATTGTTGGAAGTTCTCGCCATGATGCAGAGGGAGGGGCTGGTTACCTGTTCGAGAAGCCGCATATCTTTACCGGCATGAGTTTTGACATAAAAGACAAAAAATTGATGTTGTTTTTTGGAGGGCTCGCTGTTTTTGTCGTTCTTCTCATCATAGGGATCGATTTTGCATTAAAACTCGTGCCGGTGCCCGTGCCTCCACCCGCTGGCCCCGACGGTGCCGTCGGGGCCGACGGACTGCCGCCGCTCGGTAATGGGGAAAGCGAGATTGTTCCTACCAAAGAAAGCGGCGGCGTTTTCCGAATTCAGGAAGGAACGGTGGATCATCGGCCTATCCGTTACACCGAGGAAGGATTTTCTCCGCGAGCCATTACTATCCGGGCGAGTGATGACCTCGGCTGTCTTATCACGGTCGTGAACCAGTCGAATGCTTCGCTCCGGGTGGGCGTGGGCCCGCATGATCCGGCGGGAGACCCGGGCGCCAACTACGGCGAGATTCAGCCGGGCAGGGCGGGCGTGCTTGATGTGCGCTACTCTGACCGAGCGGGCGTCTCGCTCCATAGCCATAGCCGCCCGGAGCACGAGTTTTCGGTTGTGTATGGTGACGGATGTAAGTAAGCGGGTTGCACCTATATAATATTCCTTATGGCACGCGACAAGCGGGAAAGCAGGCGACGAGAACGGGACGCCCAAGAACGCGAGCACCAAAGAAAGCGCTGGCATGACGACCTTGAGCCGCAGACCAAAAAAAGCATCTTCGCCGTGGCGCTTTTTACCCTCGTGCTGATAACCATTCTTGCCTATTGGGGCCGGGCGGGTTTTCTCGGTAAGATGATTTTTCAGGGCCTGACCCTTGCCGTCGGCAAGGCCTATTTTCTCGTACCGGTTACGTTTTTTATTACGGGGTCCTCGCTCCTCTTTTCCGTTCGGCGGCCGGCCCGCCAGGCGGGCGGGCGGCTCCTGGCCACGAGTATCATCGGCGGGGCGCTGTTCTTTGTTTCCGGCCTTGCGCTCGTCGAGCTTTTCTTCAGGGAAAAAACCGGAGGATGGATAGGGTTCGCCGCCAACTGGCCGCTTGAGAAAATTTTTGATTTCTGGGCCGCGCTGGTTATTGAGGGCGCCGTATTTGTCGTGGCCATATTGGTCATGGCCAATGTCCCGCTCTGGCGGCCGAAAGAGGCGCTCGAAGAGGATTTGGACACCGGATCTGAACCGAGCCGGATAGATAAAGCGCTTGGCGCCATTAGCGAGGCCGCGGCCAGCATGAAAGAGGCGGCCCGGAAGCCCGAGCCGGCTTCGGCATCGGGAGTAACGGTTGATGCGGTGGCAAAATCCAGCACCGAGAACGGTGAGGAGTTCTCGGTAACAGGAAAGCGGGGCCGGCGTTCGGCCTACGTGCTTCCGCCGCTGAACCTTTTGAGCGATGACCGGGGCACGCCTTCGTCTGGCGATATCCGCGCCAACGCCAACATCATCAAGCGCACGCTTTTGAATTTTGGCGTGGATGTGGAGATGGGAGAAGTTTCCGTCGGGCCGACCGTTACCCAATACACCCTGAAACCGGCCGAAGGCGTAAAGCTTTCGCGGATCTCGGCCCTGCAAAACGACCTTTCGCTGACCCTCGCCGCCCACCCCATCCGTATGGAGGCGCCCATCCCCGGGAAGTCCCTCGTCGGTATTGAAGTCCCGAATCGTTCTATCGCGCTGGTCGGCCTGCGGAGTTTACTGGAGAACGATATTTTCCAGAAGTCGGAGGCGTCGTTGCTTTTTGCGCTCGGTCGCGACGTGTCCGGCGCGCCGGTCTATGCTAATCTCGCCAAGATGCCGCACTTGCTCGTAGCCGGCGCCACGGGTTCGGGGAAAAGCGTGGCTATTCATTCCCTGATAACGGCTCTCTTGTATCGGAATCCTCCGGACATACTGAAGTTCTTGATCATAGATCCCAAGCGGGTGGAACTCGCCGTCTATGCCGGCATCCCGCATCTTCTGGCTCCGCCCATCACTGACGCCAAGAAAACCATTGCCGCGCTTCGCTGGGCGGTGAAGGAGATGGAACACCGCTACGAAACGCTTGCCGCGGCCGGCGCGCGGGATATTGCCGGTTTCAACGAACGAGTATTTAAAAATGGCGGGGAGCCCGCCGAACCAATGCCCTACCTTGTCATCATCATGGATGAGCTGGCCGACCTTATGGTGTCGTTCCCGCGCGAAGTGGAGGGCTCCATTATCCGCCTGGCCCAGATGGCGCGGGCGGTGGGTATTCATCTTGTGGTGGCGACCCAGCGCCCGTCCGTGGAGGTCATTACCGGCCTCATTAAGGCCAATATTACTTCGCGCGTGGCTTTCCAGGTCGCCTCGCAGATCGACTCACGGACCATTCTTGATACCGCCGGCGCAGACAAGCTCCTCGGGAACGGCGACATGTTGTTCCTCGCTGGGGACACGGCGAAACCCCGGCGCATCCAGGGCGGGTTCCTCTCGGAAGGGGAAGTGAGCCGTATCGTAAAGTTCATTCTTGATCAATCCGAGAGCGCTCCGGCCGAGTCGGCCGAGGAAGAAATTTTTTCGACCGGTTCCAATGCCCTGACCACGGCCCTGTCCGGCGATGACAAGCTTGCGGAAGGCGAGGACCCGCTCTATGAGGAGGCCAAAGAGACGATAGTAAAAGCCGGCAAGGCCTCGGCCTCGTATTTACAGCGCCGCCTTAGGATCGGTTATGCCCGCGCCGCACGGCTTCTTGACATTCTGGAGGAGCGTGGCGTTATCGGCCCGGGCGAGGGGGCGAAGCCGAGGGAAGTGCTTGTCAGATCGGCGGATAGCGAGGCCTAGCAGGTCCTTGTAAAAACCGGGGTAGTGTGGTGACGGGTAGCGCTCCGCGCGCCGTTTACATCCTCCTCACCGCCAGCTTCGCGCTGGCCGGTTGCCGGCCGCCGCCCTACCAGAACTGCCCACCCCCTAGTGATCAGCGGCCGCACCCCCGATGAGTCCCATCGGGGTGTTTTTTTATTCGGTAAGCGACGGTAGAATAGGGCGATGATTCGCCGGAGTACTTCCCACCGCTATATCACCCAGCGGAATTTCAAGATCGCTGTTGTTGTTGCGGGTGCGGCTCTGATCATCGGATTTTTCACCTATCAGTTCAAATTCCTTCGCGCGCCTGCGCTCAAAGTATCCCTACCGGATACGGATATCACCGTCGAGAGCGACTTTTTTGATGTTCGCGGCCGGACCGACCCGGATGCCGATTTGACCCTGAACGGCCGCCCCCTCTACAGTGGAGAGACGGGTGAGTTTACCGAGCGCATTTACCTCGTACCGGGCGTGAATCGCCTGGATTTCGAGGCAAAGAACCGTTACGGGAAAACGGCAACATTAATCCGCTATATCGTCGTACGCTAGACATGGCTACTGTTGAGAAAAACCCGACCAAAGCCGAACACCGGAGCGAAAAGCTCCAGACACTGGAAGACACAGTCAAGGAGATCCAGGAGAAATACGGCGAGGGCGCCATCATGAAGCTTGGCGAGGCCCGCAAAGTTGACGTGGACGTCATTCCCACGGGTTCGCTCGCCTTGGATATGGCGCTTGGCGTCGGCGGAGTGCCGAGGGGCCGGGTAATCGAGATTTTTGGGCCGGAATCGTCCGGGAAAACCACGCTTGCGCTTCATATCGTTGCCGAAGCCCAGAAGAAAGGCGGACTCGCGGCGTATATAGACGCCGAGCATGCGCTTGACCCCGATTATGCCAAGCGGCTTGGTGTGAAAGTGAACGAGCTCCTGATATCCCAGCCGGATACCGGCGAGCAGGCCCTCGAGATCGTGGATTCGCTTGTACGTTCGAGTTCGGTGGATATTATTGTCGTGGATTCGGTGGCCGCGCTAACCCCGCAGGCCGAAATTGAGGGCGAGATGGGACAGCAGCACATCGGATTGCAGGCACGGCTCATGTCACATGCGCTCCGAAAGATAAGCGCCGTTACCGCTAAGACCCAAACGATCATTATTTTCATCAACCAGATCCGCATGCAAATAGGCATCATGTTCGGCAACCCCGAGACAACGCCCGGCGGCAAGGCCCTGAAATTTTATGCATCCGTCCGCATTGATGTACGAAGGGCCGCCCAAATAAAGAAAGGCGATGCTATCGTCGGCAACCGCGTGAACGCGAAGATAGTGAAGAATAAGGTGGCCCCACCCTTCCGCCGGGCCGAGTTCGACATTTTTTACAACGAAGGCATCTCCCGCGACGCCGAGCTTCTGACACTCGGCGAGAAGTATGCCGTGGTGAAAAAAGCCGGCGCGTCGTTCACGTATGAAGGCATGCGGCTCGGCCAGGGATTCGATAACGCCCGGTTGTTCCTAAAGGCCAACCCGAAGGTCGGGGAGGAAATATCGAAGAAGATCAAAGAAGCGGCGGTCAGGACGGCAGAGGAATAACAAAGGGCGAAATAGTGAGTAA
>CAYIQX010000021.1:0-8565 GCA_964365675.1 uncultured Candidatus Saccharibacteria bacterium
CTTCGACTTCAGGCCGAGCTCTTTCTCGACTTGTATCTCCACGGGCAGGCCATGGGTATCCCAACCGGCTTTGCGCTCGACATGAAAACCGCGCATGGTCTTATAGCGCGGGATGAGATCCTTGAACGCGCGGGCGAGAAAGTGATGGATGCCCGGGGAGCCGTTCGCCGTGGGCGGACCTTCATAAAAAACAAATGACCTGCCGCGTTGGGTCTTGGCAAGCGTTTTTTCGAAAATCTTTGATTCCTCCCAAAATTTCAGTATTTCTTCCTCTCGTTTGGGAAGATTCAACCCCGACGCCTGCGGGTCGGGACCCCGACCGGAGCGTCGGGGTTGCTTTTGACTCTCCTGCATCTCGGCCATAATAGCGCGGTTTTTGCGATAAAAAAAGGCCCGCGCTTCGACTGATACGCGCAGGCACTACTCGGTGATGAGCTTGGGGAGGTCGGCAAGCCGCTCGATGATATGGTCGTCCGGCACGCCTTCATGGATGAACGTGTGCCGGGGAATACCGCCGGAGAGAACAGCGAGAAACCTCACGCCGGCGTCCCGAGCGACCACCATGTCGGGATACCAGTCGCCCACGTATATCGCTGTCTCACGGCTCACGCCAAGCCGCTTAAAGATCGGGTCAAACGCCCGTGGGTCTGGCTTGCGGTGCGCATATTCGCCCGTGCTCGCGGCGGCGAACCATGCGGGATTAATGCCGGCGGCGCGGAGCCGATGATCATTCGTCGGCAGTTCATTCGTCGTGCAAAGCGCGACGGGAACATGCTTCCGCAACCAGTGAATCGCCTCGACCGCTCCGGCTACCGGCGGGTACGGCGCGCGACGTTCCGCTTCGCGGAAGTAAGCCGAATACTGATGCGCTTGCTCCAGCGACAACCACGGCCAGAATTTCCGGACGCCATCGGAGAGGGATGCCTCACCGCGAACCGTCCCAAGCCTGACACTGACGAGATACTCGTCAATCGGCTTGATCGGCAGAGAGAGCCGTTCGGCCGCAGTAACGAGATTCTGCCGGAAGCATGCCCAGAGGTCAAGAATCGTGCCATCAACATCAAGAATGACGCACTCGATCGGCTTGCCGAAGAGCTTCAAGGGGTTTCACCTCCTTTCCAGCGGCTACCGTATCACACACCACTATTCCCCTACAAGCTCGGCAACGCGTTACTCGGAACGCTCGATCGAGGAACGAGCATGGTCTCCGACCGCAGTCGGAGGAGCGACGAGATCGGCGAGTCCAAAATCCTCGCTGGGGATTTTGGGCGCTTCCGAAAGCGCGTTGCCGAGCGCCTCACATCTCCTCCGGCGCTTCAATACCGAGTAGGTTGAGTCCGCCCGCCAGCGTATTCGCAACGCCGGCCACGAGCGCCAAACGGAAATCACGCTTGGCCGCGTCCGGTTCCTGCATGACGGGATGGGAATGGTAGAACCCGTTCGCGAGCTGGGCCAGGGCGTGGAGGTAGTTCGCAATCGTATTCGGGGCAAGGCTTTTCAGCGCATCTTCAATGGCTTCGGGCAGCCGGAGCATTGCGGCAAGCAAGCGATGTTCGACCGCATCAAGCGCTACACCCTCCAAAACTTTTGCGTTTGTTCCCTTTGTTCCGTTTGTCTCCTTTGTCGCCTTTCTTAAAATACTCCTCAGTCTTGCGTACGTGTACTGGAGGTAGGGTCCGCTGTCACCCTCCAGCGAAAGGGATGTCTCAATATCAAACGAAATATCCTTACCCATGCCGACCCGTAGGAGCGAGTACTTGATCGCACCCAAGGCAACCTGTTCGGCCACGTCGGGCCAGCGCTCGCGCGGCAATTCAGTTTTGAGGGAGTCCATGCGCGTGAGTACCCGCGCCTTCACCTCCTCAATGAGATCCTCGGCCCGAACCACATCGCCCGTCCGGCTCGACATCTTGCCCTGGGGGAGGCGCACCATGCCATGCGCGATATGGATGGTTTTTGCGGCAAGGTCGGGGCTGATCTCCTTCAGCGCGGCGAGAAGCACACGGAAGTAATCAATAATCTCGCTACCGGTGATGACGATGGAACGATCGTAGGGAAAATCGCGATACTTGGTCGGGGCAAGACCAAGCTCCTTCGCTTCATACGTGGGCAGGCCTTCGGAATTGATGAATACCCTCCGGTGCAGGCCGAATTTCTCGCCCGGGAACACCACTGCGCCCTCGCTCTCCTCGAACACGCCCCGTGCCAGGTGCTCGCGGACGAGTTCGAGACCGGTTCGGCCGACATCACGCTCAAAATAGTAAAAATCGAACTTCGTGCCAAGCCGCCGGTAGATCCGCTCGAAGTACTCAAGGCTCCACCGCCGCCCGGTTTCGTACAATTCTACGACCTCGGGATCGCCTACGAAAATCTTCCGATTGAGCGCCGTGATCTCTTCCTTCACGCGCTCATCCTCCTTGAAAGAGCGGGCGCCATCGGCGTACGCCTGGCCGAGGAATTTCGCCCGCTCATCCCGATCCTTTCCCTCGAGGTCGACGAGGGTCATGGCAGCGGCTTCGAGATTACGGCGCATGCCCCAGACCGCCTTGGCCACGTGCAACCCGACATCGCCCTGGTAGTTGGCGCGCTTCATAATGGCGCCGCCGGATTCGAATACGCGTGAGATGGCCTCGCCGACTATATTGCTGTACAGGTGACCGATGTGGAACTCCTTGAACGGGTTCGGGTCGGTGAATTCCGCCATCACCTTTTTCCCCTCTTCCCGACCGATCCGCCACCAGCGGTCTGGATCTGCAAGCGCTGTACCGAGTGAACCCGCTAGGAGCTTATCGGTAAGCGTGATGTTCACGAAGCCCGGCGTTGCGGCGACGGCCTCTTTGATGTTCTCGGTCCCGCTTCCGGCGGGATATGATTTCAGGCGGCTCGCAATAAGTTCGGCTATGTCCATCGGTGGGCGACCGGCCAGTTTGGCGACCAGTAGTGCGGCATTCGTGGCGTAATCGCCATGCGCGGGATCCTCCGGTACCGCGACCGAATAAGGGGGCACGGCAAAAGACGGGAACAGGCGCTCCTGCTGGAGGCCGGTGATGACTTCGGCGATCAGCGGCTGTAAACGGCTTCGGAACATATTGTTATTCCAATCTAGCAGAACACGAGGAAGTAAAAAACGAGCAGGTGTTGGCACCTGCTCAAATCCTTCAGCCGATGAAAATCGCGGTGGCGATGACGGCGATGCCTAAAAGCATAGCCACGCCGACGACGGGCCAGATGTACCAAGGGACCATGGCAAGCGCTTTTCGTAGCCGCCTGGCAGTTACGCTCTCTGCTTCCTCGGCAAATCCCATGAAAATCCTCCTTACCCTCGTCCCAGCGGACGCCGTCGCGACCGGAACCACCTGGCGACACCAAGGCCGATGACGACAGAAATCCCGATTACGAGCCCGTAGGCGTAGAGGCCATACATCGTGAACCAGAGATAGGCGCGCGCGATGCGCCCCACCCTCGGCTCACGACTGGCCGGATTGGACGAAGATGGGTCATGCTTCGGCCGTGTCGGACAGTGGTAATGCACGTACAGCGGACAACGGATAGTGGAGGGGCAAGGAGTCAATTCCGGCCCCTCGACATCGGGACGCGAACTTGGCTCCGTCATGGTTCCTCCATCGTTAGATCGTATGAGATGACGCCCCTACTACGAACTGCTATCCTGAACGGTAGCATGCCCGACCTGGCCGTCAACCGTAAAGCCGCATTTGATTATGAAATCCTCGAAACGTACGAGGCCGGCATCGAACTCCGCGGATTTGAGGTAAAAGCGCTCCGCAAGGGGTATGCCCAGCTCCTCGGCTCGTTCGTGACCATCCGGAACGGCGAGGCCTGGCTCACGAACGCGACCATCTCGCCGTATCAACCCGCAAACGCGCCCGAGGACCATAACCCGGCCCGCCCGCGGCGCCTGCTCCTGCACCGGCGCGAATTGAAAGAGCTTATCGGCAGAACAGCCCAAAAGGGCTTGACGCTTGTCCCGTTACGGATATATACTAAGGGCTCGAGAATTAAAGTGGCCTTCGGTCTTGCCCGGCGAAAAAAGAAACGGGACCAGCGCGAGCGCATCCGCGAACGCGAAGACCAAAAAAAGATCGAACAGGCCTTTCGCGAAACCGCACGGGGGTGACAGGCCTCGACAAAGCGTATTCGATGTATGAGGCAGGCCGAGGGCGCTTGGGACACCTCGTTAAAAACCCGCAACCAATAAGTGCAAACTTATTCCGAAACGCCTTTGGTCCTGCTTACGCAGTAGCCTAAAGCGTCTCTCCTGCCCCTAGTGGGCGGGAGCATCGGCGGATTACGTGCTCGACGGATCCCCACCGGTGTCATACCAACGAGCTTGAGCCATGCAACTCCGGTAGCACGGCTGACAAAGCCCGGAACCGCGCTTGGAAATTTTGCTTGGCTTCAACTCCGAGTGCGTCCCACAGCCAAGCTATGCCTGTAGCACTCGTGGGTCGGAACACTTTGGACGGGAGTTCAATTCTCCCCACCTCCACTCGACTCACCCCTCGCTAACCGCGAGGGGTTCGCTCGTGGTAAACCACTTATGTGGTAGGTTTATTTTAATAAATTGGTGAGTCGAGTGCCCCGAGTCACATCGAGGGGCTTCAAAAAAATGTACTTCATCTACATAATTAGAAACGCCGGCGATAAATTGTACGTCGGCATTTCTGTTGACCCCGAGAAACGGGTCCAGAGCCATAACACCCAGCGAGGCGCCCTGTTCACAAAAGCACATCGAAACTTCGAACTAGTTTTCAAAGAGCCGTACACATTGATGACCGTAGCTCGTCGCCGGGAAATCCAAATCGAAAAATGGCGGCGAGCAAAGAAAGAGTTTCTCCTTCAGCGCTATCTCGCTGGATTGCCTACGAAATAGTCGAAGCGCGGGGGAGGAAAATTCCCCTTATCTCCTAAAAACAAACCGATAATTTGACAAATAATCTTAGAAGACGTATTATGTTTTTACGCTCAAAGGGGTCCCTCCATCCTTTTTGAGCTTTATTGCCCCTGACGGGCAGAAAGGAGAAAGCAATGGAGATCACCAAGGACGGCTCCGTTTTCCGCATTGCGCTCGGTTCCGGTGTTTCCGCCGGCCCCGAGACCCGTATCTCGTTCGCCGTCAACAGCCATCACGAGATGAGGCGTCCCCGCGTTGAAGTCTCGAGGGATGGCCTCCGCGACCTCTTCATGAGGATGGTGCCATACATCTCCGGCGCGTCCCTCGTGAGTGGCGACTACGACCTTTCCTACGAGCTGGAGGTTGCGAAGTGGGTCGCCCGCATCCTCGTCGGGATTCTCGGCGAAGAGCGATACCAGCGCACCTTCAGCCCCGAGCAACGGGAACAGCTCCAGAAGCTGCGCGAGAGTGTGATGTCCACGCTGAAAGTGCAGCCCAGCTAACCGCCAATGCACGAGCGACGAAGAAGTCGTCAGTGTATCGGCGGCTTCTTTATTTCTAAAAATAGGACTCCCTGCGAGTACCAAATAAATTTGTTCCACCAAAGTTTTCCATACGTCTCGACAGTCTCCACATCTGACCAACTTAGACCAAGTTGCGCCACATCATCAAAAACCGCTTATTTGCAGCGGTTTTTGAATATTGACAAACAATATGCGAGATGATATAATCATATTACAAAAAGTACCTTGAGATTCTCTGCGGCAATAAAGGGAATGCTTCAATAAGTTTTTCCTTTGTTGCTGCAGAGACCTGCCGCAACCTCTCCAATTCACCTGCCGAACGGGTCGGTAGTGTGGTATTGGGAGCGCGAGAAGGAGGTTCGCCATGAACCTGCTCGTGCAGCGCCCCGCCGGGATCGTGTCGAACGACATCCAGGTGAGCGGCCTCCCGTCCCAGGAGTTCCCGGAGGCGAGGTGGAGAGAAGCGATTCTCTTCTACCTCTTCGGGATCTGGGCTGGGCGCGAGAGCGTGACCTATCGCCCGAAGATCATCTTGGGCGATATCACGCTCCGTCTCGACCCGTCCGAAGGCGTGTACTACGCCTACGGCGCGAACATCGAGACGCTACCGCTCACGCTTCCGGCCGGTGAGCGCGACGATCATCTCGTCATGCGCACGTGGAAGCAGGCCGAGGTGGAGGTCGCTCTGGCCCGGTTCGTGAAGAACGACCGGATCAGGTGGCTGACGCTTCAGCTGCAGCACGGACGCCTCGTCCTCTGGAAGAAGCCCCGGCGTAGCCAGTACGGTATCGCCGGAGTGGACATCCCGAGGTCGTGGGGTATCCGCGGGCCGGAGTGGTAGGCGCAGTACGGGTTCACGGAGAGCTACCCGATGTAAACGCTCTCCAGGCGAAGTCAGCTGACTTCGCCCGCAGTTCCGAGTTCTGTTGGAAAACAGATTTCAGAACTGTGTAACACAAGGAAAATCTTTTCGACTAAAGTTTTCCATACGTCTCGATAGTCTCCACTCGACTCACCCCTCGCTTCCGCGAGGGGTTCGCTCGTGGTAAACCACCCCAGAGGGTAGGTACTTTTGAATAATCGGTGAGTCGAATGCCCCGAGCGAAGTCGAGGGACTACAACAATAGTCATGTACTTCGTGTACATGATCAGAAATACCGACGGTAAATTATACGTCGGTATTTCTATCGAGTCAGAAAAACGCCTTCGTACGCACAATGCTAGGCACGGCGCCTCTTTCACGAAAGCCCATCGAAATTTTGAACTGGTTTTCAAAGAGCCGTATGCGACTATGATCGAAGTCCGTCGCCGGGAGATCCAAATCAAGAAATGGCGGCGAGCAAAGAAAGAGTTTCTCATTCAACGCTATCTCGCCGGATTGCCTACCAAATAGTGCAGAGCGCGGGGGAGGAAAATTCCCTTCGTCTCTGCCGGATATATTGACCTCCCACGCCGTTTCCACTATCATTCCAGGTACTGGATCGGGGTAAACCTTCTAACATCATCCGCTATCCTCCGCCGCTACCGCATCAACAATCAGATCCGCGCCCCGCGCGTGCGCGCCATTGACGAAACCGGCAAGAACATCGGTGAGATTGCGCTGGAAGATGCGTTCCACATTGCCGAAGAGCGGCGGCTCGATGTTATCGAGATCGCGCCGACCGCTAACCCTCCGGTCGTCAGGATCATGGACTTCGGCAAGTTCAAGTACGACGAAGCGCGCAAAGAACGCGAGCACCGGCCGAAGGAAAGGCACGTTTCGGAGGTAAAGATGCTCCGTATCGGCTTTAAGACCGGACGCCACGACCTCGAACTCCGCGCCAAACAATCCGAAGAATTCCTCAAAGAAGGGCACAAGGTAAAGGTGGACCTGGTCCTCCGCGGCCGGGAAAAAGCCCTTCGCGATTTTGCCCGGCAGCGCTTCAGTGAGTTCCTCGCGCTCATCCCTACGCATTCCCTGGAACAGGGCATCAAATCCACTCCCCAAGGATTCACCGCCATCCTAAAGAAGGCCTAGCACCATGAAGCCCAACAAATCCTTCCGGAAACGATTCAAACTCACCAAGAACGGCAAGCTCACTCGCCGCGTTGCCGGCCAGAATCATTTCAACGCCAAAGAATCACGCCGTTCGCAGCGACGGAAAAGCGTTACGCTCCCGTTCCCCCGTTCGCTTAGCCGGGAAATCCTCATTCGCCTATGAGCCGGGTTAAACGCGGCGTCACCGCCCACAAAAAGCGCGAAAAACTCCTTCGCTATACGAAAGGTTTTCGCTGGGGCAGAAAATCGAAAGAACGCGCCGCCAAAGACGCTCTGCTCCATGCCTGGACCAGCGCCTTTCGCGACCGCAAGCGAAAAAAACGAGAATTTCGAGCGCTCTGGAATATCAAGATAAACGCGGGCGTACGGCAACACGGTCTCACCTACAGCCGTCTCATCAACGGGTTGAAGAAAAAACAGATCGTATTGGATAGAAAAATACTTGCCGACCTGGCCGAGCACGAGCCGAAAATTTTCGAGCGTATTGTCTCGCTCGTGAAATAACAAAATCGCCCCGAGGGGCGGTTTTGTTATTCAGCGAAATACTGGCCGAGGAAATACATGACGGCGGCGCCGAAAGCCATCAAAAGCACTTGGCCGATAAAATGTGCCGTGCCCTCGTGCTCATGCGTTTCCGGCAAAAGATCCGAGAGGGCCAGATACAAGAAGTTCCCGGCAACAACTGCGAGCGCGTACGGCAGTACCGGCTCCAGGTACCGTCCGAAGGCGTAGGCCAGAAGCGCGCCGGCGATCGTGGTCAGGGAAATGAGAAAGTTGACGATGAGCGCCCTCCTTCTCCCAAACCCGCCGCGGAGGAGAAGGCCGAAATCGGCTATTTCCTGCGGCACCTCATGGAGCAATACCGCAATGGTCGTTGCAATACCGAGCGGGAACGAGGTTAAAAACGCTAACGCGATGGCGACACCGTCAATGAAGTTATGGACGGCATCCCCAATGAGTACGAGAGAGGTATAAGCATGGGCGTGGTACTGCTCGCGGTGGTAATGGTACCAGAGAACGATTTTTTCGAGGGCAAAAAAAATAAAGATCCCGACCACCGTCCAGAGAAATGCGCTGTTGCCGATACCGGC
>CAYIQX010000022.1:0-4053 GCA_964365675.1 uncultured Candidatus Saccharibacteria bacterium
AAGAACTCATTTCCTACGGGCTTGACGGCGTTGAGCGCTTCGGCCCCTTCCTTACCGAGGCGAGTGTGATTTGCCTTGAGGAGCTTGCGGGGCGCTATCGACTCCTCATCACCGGCGGCTCGGACTTTCATGAGCGTTACGATGCGGCCGGCAAGCCCTGGCCGCGCTCCGCCGCCACCATCGGGGAGTTCCCCACTTACGGGCGATCAGTGGACGGTATCGTGGCGGCATTGGATGCGGCCATGGCCAAGAGTCAGAGCGTTGCGAAAACTCTCTAGGACTGCTATAGTGCGCGGATGCCTGACAAGCGCCTGCCGCGTTCGGCTCGGAAATTTTTGCGGAAGAAGAAAGCCGAGATCCGTCGGCAGTTTTTGTCTGCGCCGGAAGGAGAGGCAAAAATCCAGGAACTTGTCCGGCGCACCTTTGCGACCTATACTATAAAGTACTAGACAGGCGTTTCTCAAGGATCTATCGTCCATGTTCTCGTTCTATAACGATCTTTCGACGGATGAGAAGCACGCGGTGCGGCGGTTGGGAGTTCTCTTCGTTGTCCTGCTGAATGTATTCGCGGCAGCTCTTATTTTTTTCTATGGGTTTTCGGCCTGGCATGAGGCCAAAAGTGTTTTCGGTACGGATAAGCGGCTAGCGGTGAGCGTGAGCGGGGAGGGGAAGGTTTCGGCCCGCCCGGATGTAGCCCACATCACCGCGACCATCCTTACCGAGTCCGAACCGCTTGCGCTGGCCCAGGAGGAGAGTTCAAAAAAATCGAACGCGGTCGTAGCGTATCTAAAACAACAGGGCGTAATCGAAAAAGATGTAAAAGCCGTCGGATACAATATCTATCCGCAGTATCACTATCCGGCGCCCTGCAGGGGAGACGTTTGTCCGCTGGATTCCCAGCGGCCGCGCATTGTCGGCTACCAGATACGAAGCGCGTATGAGATAACGGTACGCGACCTCACCCGGGCCAATACCATCCTTGCCGGCGTTGTGTCTGCGGGCGTGAATGAGGTGGGTGGCGTTACCTTCACCATTGATAAGCCCGAAGAGCTGAAGGCCCAGGCGCGGAAAGAAGCCATTGAGAACGCCCGCGCCAAAGCCGTCCAACTTGCCCGCGATCTTGACCGGCGCCTCGGCCGCGTTACCAACTTCGCCGAAGGCGGGACCATGCCCCCGGTGTTCTATGAACGCGGCCTCGCGTTGGACGGCAAGGGCGGGGGAGGATTTGAACCATCAGTCGAGCCAGGCGAGAATGAGGTCATCGTGACCGTGAGCATTACCTATGAACTTAAATGAGCCGCAGGCCGGGCCTACGCCCGGCGATGTATTCCGGCATCTTCTCGCCATAATCACGCTCTATCTTTCAGCGGTCAGTTTTGGCATGGTCATATTTACCCTTATCGAGCGATGGCTTCCGGATCCGCTTTCCTATCCGATGGGTGCGAATGCCGGTCCGCTCCGCTGGGCGTTATCGGCCCTCGTCATCGTGTTCCCCGTGTACGTGTGGATGTCGTGGGTGAACGCTCGCGCGGCCATGCGCGATCCTTCACTGCGTTCGCTCCGTATCCGCCGCTGGCTCTACCACTTTACGGTCTTTGCCGCGTCAGTCGTCATTATCGGGGACCTCGTCGCGCTCGTATATAATTTTCTGTCGGGTGATCTTACGGGGCGTTTCCTTTTGAAGATCCTCGCGGTCTTCTTTATCGCCGCCGTGGTGTTTGCCTATTACATCTGGAATATCCGCCGCGAGACCATGGCTTCGGCCGATTCCCGGATGCGCTGGCTTGTTTTTGGGACCGTGACCGTAGTGGTTATTGCGGCCGTCTCGGGTTTTGTCGTCGCCGGCTCGCCCTTTGCCGAGCGCATGCGGCGCTTTGACGACCGGCGTATTTCGGACCTTCAAACTATTCAGTGGCAGGTTGTTAGTTACTGGCAGAGAAAAGACCTTCTCCCCGTCAACGTAGACCAGCTGCAGGATGATATCTCCGGTTTTATCCCGCCGCGCGATCCGGAAACCGGCGGTACGTATGAATATCGGGCTCTGGGTAATTTAAAATTCGAACTTTGCGCGACGTTCACGACCGAGGGCAGGGTTAACGGCGACTCCCGGGTCCCTAGCATTGCGTTCCCCGGGCCGAAAATTCCGGAGAGCTGGGCGCACGGTAAGGGCCGTGCCTGCTTTCTCCGCACGATTGATCCGGACCTCTATGGTATTGAAAAGCCGGCGTTGCGCTGACGCGCCACTCTTGAGTATTTTGGTCTTATGTTCGTACTCGGCTATCTTCTGACATTCCCCGAATGGGGTCCGCTTATCCTGCGCCTGGCCCTCGGCGCGGCGTTCATCGTGCATGGCTATCCGAAACTTTTCAAGAATTTTTCCGGCACCGCCGGGTGGCTCGACTCCATCGGCATCCGGCCGGGCAAATTTTGGGCGCTCGTAGTCGGCATTGTGGAGTTCTTCGGCGGCATTGCTCTGGTCCTCGGCGTTTTTACCCAGCTGGCGGCGCTCCTCATCGCCATCAATATGCTCGTGGCCCTCATCAAGGTGAAATGGGGCAGGTCCCGATACGTGGATCCCGAGCGTATGGGCTGGGAGCTGGATATTGCGTATCTCGCCATGGCGCTCGCCATAATGGTTCTCGGCTCGGGCGCCTATTCGCTCGGCGGGTACGCGCCGGTCGGGTACTGATGCGTACGGTCAGCCCCGGGCGTGGACAAAGTGCGGCAATTTTGCTACCCTGAAACGGCCGTGAGAAATGAAATTATCCTTGATCTTGAAACGAAAAACGCGCCGTCCAACTGGGGCAAGCGCGATCTCAAAACCGTCGGCGTCTCGGTAGTCGGGGTGTGGTCGTCGGCGGCCGACCAATTTCGTATCTATCGCGAGGAAGAGATCGCTCCGACACTGGGGCCGCTTCTGAAAAATGCCGATCTCCTGGTCGGGTTTTTTATTACGAAATTCGACCTGCCGGTGCTACAGCCCTATTTGGATTTTGACGTTCGCGAGCTCCCGGTACTCGATATTTTTGATGATGTTACGGCCAAGCTCGGCCACCGCGTGTCCCTGGCTAGTTTGGCCAAGGCGACCCTGCATGCCGCCAAGGGCGGGCACGGTCTCGATGCGGTACGATGGTATCAGGAGGGCAAATGGAAGGAACTGGAGGAGTATTGTACCCAGGACGTGCGCCTGACGCGGGACCTCTATCACTACGGCCGCGAGCAGGGGCATCTCTTATTTGAATCCTTTCACGACGGGAAAACGGTTTCGGTTCCGGTATCCTGGGGCATGGCGGATGAAGGCGAGGTCCGGAAGATGGCCGAGCAGGCCTGGGCCGAGCGCCGAATTCTTGAGATCGACTACGTTTCGCGGCAAAACGCCGGAGGGGGCTTCTTGAAGAAGAGAAAGATCGAGATCCAGGGTATTCAGGGTGACGACATTGAGGCCTTTGACCACCTGCGGCAGGATGTCCGGAATTTTCGCGTTGGGCGCATCGTTGCCGCGCGGCTTCTGGACGAGTCGTTCAAGCCGCGCCCGGTGGTACAATCGCTTTTCTCTTAACTATGAGCCAGGACGCTAAATTTCATAGCTGGTCCAAGGGCACGCTGACGCTGGAGCGTGTGTTCGAGGAGATAATGGCATATGTAAAAATCCAGCCGGAGCGCTCCTACCAGATCATCGTTGGCTCGGATTCCGCGGCCCGGAGTCCGGTGCCGCTCGTGACCGCGGTAACGGTGCGGCGGGTCGGGAACGGCGCGGTGCACTTTTGGGTTACCTCGGAAAAGAAAGTGTTCCATACGCTTCGCGACCGCATCACCGAAGAAGCGCTCCAGTCCATTACCCTCGCCCAGGAGATCCGTTCCGGTCTTCGCGAGAAGCTCGGTGAGGAGTTTTTATGGGATGACAAGATCGAGGTGCACATTGACGTGGGTGAGAACGGGCCGACGCGAGATCTCATCGACCAGGTCGTCGGCATGGTCAAGGGCTTTGGTTTTGCCGCGGTCATCAAGCCATCGGCCTTTGGTGCATCGCAGGTGGCGGATTTGCATACATAG
>CAYIQX010000022.1:4153-8251 GCA_964365675.1 uncultured Candidatus Saccharibacteria bacterium
TGATAAGGACTTCCGACCCTCCTCGGAAATCCGTTCCCACACGAATCGCAGCAAGGGTAGAGAATACTCAATTAGTTATCCAGCTTACGCCTGTAACGGCTATCCGGCAGAACCGCACTGGTATCAAAATAGTTGTTGCGATCCGCGTGGGGGCTAAGGGGCTCCAGGTTCGGGGAGGAAAGAGCGCTTGCCCCGCGAGGAAATTTCTCAGCTCCGATTTAGACAAACCATCCTCGCGCGCTTCGCAATACGCATAAGGAAAATCTGATCTCAACCTCGCCCGACGTACGCCGGCCTCGGGATTCGAACATGCAGATTTTCCTTGTATTGCTTGCGTGCTTGTCGGTTTGTTGCCAAATCTACGCAATGAGAAATTTCCCCGCGGAGCAAGCTAGGATAGAAGAAGGAGTAACCCCGCGGCCGTGGGATAAAACGGCGAGAAGGAGGTGATCTCGGCTTGTTAAATCCCAAGCTGGGTTGAGCCAGCGCCCAAGGGCCGGCAGGGGCGGGTAACCGCAGTTGGCCCAGCCGCGTGGATTCCGAAACCGTGAGGGAGTAGGAGTTCGTTCGGCACCGAGGCATCTCTGAGCCCCAGTTGAAAAGCTCAAGCAGGGGATGCCCGGCAGTGCACCGTTCGTGTGGTCTCTATGGTGGCGGGGTCCGCAACAACAACATCATGCCCGCGAAACGCGGAGGACCAATGGTGAGACACCGGCGGCCGTTCCGCTGTCGTTCCTTCTGGATCCAACAACAGCTCTTCGGGGGGTAGAGTAACTCCCGGGGAGCATCCCGTCTCGACTTGGCTGATGGGCGCCTGTGTGGCGCCTGGCAGGCGGATATCCTTTCGCGGCTAAGTCGGTTGTGTGCCGACCGATCCCGCGCCAGGCCCGCCCAAGCAAACCGGGACGCATCGAGGAGTGAACTGGAATAAGGACTGCTTATCAGAGTACTGATAGGCCTCCCCAAACACTTCACTCCTCCGTCCTCTAAGATTCCATAGCAGTGTCAGCACCTTCAAAAAACACACTTACGCCCATGGAATCTTAGAGGGCGCCCCGTACCCGCAATGCCGCACCGAACTGGTGCGGCATTATGCTTTGCGCTACACTGAATAGCTTGTATGCCTATTACTGCTGAAAAAAACAAACTCCGGCGCGGCGTTGCCATCTTCGCGAAGTACCTAAAGCCGTATCGCAACGCGCTCGGCGTCATTAGTATCTTCAGCTTGGCCGACGCCGGCGCGAATGCCCTTACCCCGCTTCTGGCCGGGAAGATTTTTGATGCGCTCATCAGCCCCCGCGATATTTCACTGCCTTTATGGGGAGTAGTAACGGCCGCGTTGGTATTCATCGCCGCGTGGTTTCTGGTACGCGTGGTCGGCGACATCGCCGGCTGGCAAAAGAGCGTGCGGCAAGAGCGTTTCAGCGCCGACCTGCATGCCGACTACCTCATCGCGGCTTTTTCGCGCGTGCTCGAACTGCCGCTCTCGTTCCACAAGTCGCATCGGGTGGGGGAAATAATCAGCCGCGTCCAGCGCGGCGCGGATCGCCTTGACTCCATCGCCACCCGGGTATTGATAGACCTTCTGCCGGACTTTCTCTCGGTGCTCATTGTGTTCGTCATTGTTTTCATTCTCCAGCCCAAACTCGCGCTCGTGGTCGTGGCCGCCATGGGGCTGTATCTCGTCATGCTTATCCGCACCGCCCCGGGGCTTTCCGCCATTTCCTACAAGATGAACAAGGCCTATTCCTGGGCCTTCGGCTATTCCTCGGACGTCATGATGAACGTGCATGGCGTGAAGCAGGCCACGGCCGAGGGATACGAGCGGAGGCAACTTTTCCGGTTTTTCCGACTCAAGGCCGCGCGGCTCTGGACCGACTACATGCGCATCTGGCAGGGACTCTCGTTCTATCAGCGGGCTATCGTTACCCTGATGCAGCTCGGCATCTTTATCTATTCGTTCTATCTCGTCCGCGCGGGCGCGCTCACCCCGGGCGGGCTTGTCGCGTTCAACGCCTATGCGGCCATCGTGTTCCGGCCGCTCTCCATTATCGCCAACAACTGGGACGTGGTGCAAAACGGCCTTGCCGCGGTGGATCGCGCCGAGAAGATAATCGAGCGTCTGCCCGAAGTGTATGTGCCCCCGCAGGCCGTCATGCCGAAAGAACTTAACGGCGATGTGATATTCCGCGATGTTTCTTTTTCCTACGGCAGTGTGAAAAGGCCGGTACTCTCCGAGGTTACTTTCGAGGCCAAGGCCGGAGAAAGCGTTGCCCTGGTCGGGGAGTCGGGCGTCGGCAAGTCCACGCTCGTGGACCTTATCTCCGGCTATTACCGGCCCAAGAAAGGAAAAATATTGGTTGACGGCCACGATGTCTCGCGGCTCGACTTGAAGTTCCTCCGCTCGAAAGTCGCGGTCGTACCGCAGGAGCTGTTGCTCTTCAACGACACCGTTCAAAATAACATCCGCTACGGAAGTTTCGGCGCGTCGGATGCCAAAGTCGTGGACGCGGCAAAGCGCGCCCACGCCGATGACTTCATCCAGCGCTTTCCGCGGAAGTACCGCCAGCTTGTGGGCGAGCGCGGCATCAAGCTTTCGGTCGGCCAGAAGCAGAGGATCGCCATTGCGCGGGCCATTTTGCGGAACCCGCGCGTCCTCATCTTGGATGAGCCGACCTCCGCCCTCGATGCGAAGTCCGAATCATTCATCGCCGAGTCGCTCCAGCAGTTGATGGCCGGGCGCACGACCTTCATCATCGCGCACCGCCTCTCTACGGTCCGGAGGGCGGATATGATACTGGTGCTGGAGAAGGGGCGCATCGTCGAACGCGGTAAACATGAGGAGTTGATACAGATAGAGAATGGGGTGTACCGTAAGCTCTACGAGTTGCAGATCGGGCTGAAATGACGCATTTGTCCGTAAGGGTGAGCCGTAGGCGAAGACCGCGCGGGAATAAATGCGTCATCCTGAGAAGGCCGAAAGCCGACGAAGAATCTCATTAAAATTTGTCCTCATAGCTCAGCGGATAGAGCGCTTCCCTCCGAAGGAAGAGGTCGGAGGTTCAAATCCTCCTGAGGACGCCCACAATATTTTTCTGGTCGAAGAGTCAGAAACTTTTAAAAGAAAACGGCGGGACCAGTATCTCTACTGACCCCGCCTTGTGGTTCTACGCAACTAAGCCTTCTTCGGCTTCGCGGGTCTCTGGATGGTCTTCTTCGCGGAAGCGTTCGCCCGCGAAGTCGGAGCGCTGGAACTGCCCTTGTTGATGTTTGGCACAGCGGCTACTCCTTTTTATTCGCCAGCTCGTTCTCGGAGCCCAGCGAAGTATTCGAGTTCGCTCATGTAGTGGGCTCTCCCAAAGCGTTCCCACCAGTGATGTACTGCGCGGCGATGTGCGGTTGGGTAGTCCTCTCGCGGGGTGAGAGCGGCTATGGTGTAAGTAGTCGTCTCTCCCATACCCCGACGCAGTTCGTCGAGGGTGAATTTCTGGGCGTGAGCAACGCGGTTCACCCCGTCAGCGTCCACGAAGAACGCTTCATGTGGCCATATCGAAACGGGGAAAAACGATACGACAACTCCCTCGATTGCGAAGATCACGTTACCCTCGACGAAAGTCCTCACCGATTCACCGGTCAGGGCCTTCCACAGCGTGCGGCTACCTACCGCTCGCTCGAGCTTCTCTAAGTCCTCGAGCTGGAACAGCTTGAAGAATACGTGCTCCGATCCGTAGCGCTGGAACACGCGCACGAGTTCGCTCCACGCATGCCCAAATTCCTCGTCGTCAAGTTCGATGAGGAAGTTCTCCGCTCGTTCCGGAGACATCGGACAGTAATGCATCTCGTCAGCAAGCTTGTTCTCGAAGACGAACTCGGCGAGACCTCCAACGTCGCTGAGGTTTAGCCGCGTGAGCGTCATGAGCGCGGATACCGTTCCGCCCTCCCTGTACGGAATAACTACCTCTCGCGCGTGTTTGAAGCCATTCATGACGACATTCCAAGGCGACGACTCGCCCCGGAGTCTTCCTTGCGGATCCCGCTGACGGTTGTGCGTCTCCTCAAGCCCGTCTACGGAGAGATCAAGCCAGTTGAATCGAAACC
>CAYIQX010000023.1:0-8010 GCA_964365675.1 uncultured Candidatus Saccharibacteria bacterium
TACCGCACCAGCTCTCGGGTGCGGATGCTTTATTCTCAAGTTCTTAAGAACTTGAGAATAGAAAACCCCGCGCTCGTCGGCGAGCGCGGGGGAGTTAGGGACTAGCGCCGGAGTTCTCCGGCCAGGGCCAACATGGCAAGAGCGGCGCCGGCGTTCTTCACCTGTGGAGTGTGTTTTTCCAGGACCCGCTCGGCATGTTCCTGGAGCGCCGACTTGAGACAGAGGCCGGCACCGTTCACTGAACAGGGCGAGAAGAGCCATTCGCCGCTTGGCGACCCGCCTGCACTCCACTTCGAACACACGATTTTGCCATCCTGGCCATTTGGCCGCTGTGCCGGCATGAACTTCACGAAGATCTCCCCCCTCCACGCAACCTCGGCCACGATGTTCCATCCCTCATTATCGACGATTTTCACCGTGAATGGCCCCATGAGGGATGGCAAGCCCGCGAAGATGGTCCGGAGGGCCTCGATGAGGTCAGTGTGTTTCTCGACGGGGATACCGATACCGAATGAAACCGTCACGTCGCTCATTTCTACCCCCTACCGCTCACTTGCCTCCACCTTGTGGTGGTCAGCAAGCTACGGCTCAAGGATTTTGGGAGAACTTCCGATGGCCCGGTTGCCATCGCGTTATCAGTAGCAAAGACCGACTTTTTTGTCAAGATACAAAAGTGTTGCCGGGTGTATTTTGGTACACACCTTATAAACTCCCTATCCCGAAAAACGGCTATTTGCCCGGCTTGTAAACTTTTTAGCCCGCGGCGTATATTCAAATTGACGCAAAGCGTCATCCTGAGCGAAGCGAAGGACCCTAGGATTCTTCACTGCGTTCAGAATGACGGAAAGAAGTCATGCCCGACACTTCCCAGCGCATAGATACCGTCCGCATGCCGCCGCAGTCCCTTGAGGCCGAGGCCGCGCTTTTGGGCTCTTTACTCCTTGACCGGGAGGCGATTTGGCGCGTGACGGATGTGCTGGAGGCCAAAGATTTTTATAAAGCCATCCACCGCACCATTTACGAAGCCGTCCTCGAAGTACTCGGCCGGAAAGAGGCCGTTGACATCCTCTCGATCACCAACCGCCTGAAAGAAAAGAACGAACTCGACGCCATCGGCGGCACGGCCTATCTCACCTCTCTCGTCAACACCGTCCCCACGGCTTCCAACGCCAGCCATTACGCGAAAATCGTCCATCGGAAGCGCATCCACCGCGACCTCATCGAGGCATCGCATCGCATCTCCGAGCTTGGATATAAGGAAGACGAGGACATCGAGAAAGTCCTCGATGACGCCGAGAAAACCATATTCGCCGTGGCGCAAAGTTCGCTGGCCCAGGAATTCCAGCCGGTCAAGCGTTCGCTGGACGAGGCCTGGCAGAGGATTGAAAAGCTCCACGCCGGGGACGGGGCGCTCCGCGGTGTCTCGACCGGATTTCCTGATCTCGACAATATCCTGGCCGGCCTTCAAAAGTCGGACCTGGTCGTGCTTGCCGCGCGGCCTTCCCTCGGCAAAACCGCGCTTGCGCTGGAGATGGCAAAAAATGTCGCCCTTCGGGATAACCTGCCGGTGGGCTTCTTTTCCATCGAAATGTCCTCGGAGCAGGTCGTGGATCGCCTTATCGCCAATCAGGCCGGCGTTGACCTCTGGCGGCTCCGCACCGGCAAGCTTTCGGATAAAGGCGAGGACAACGACTTCGTCCGCATCCGGGACGCCATGGAAACGCTCTCCCAAATCCCGCTCTATATTGATGATGTCGCCTCCCCGACCGTGATGCAGATACGGGCCATGGCGCGCCGTCTCCAGGCCGAGCACGGCGATCTCGGCCTCGTCGTCGTGGATTACCTCCAGCTCATCCGCGGCCACGAAAACGCTGAAAACCGGGTGCAGGAGGTATCCGAGATATCGCGTTCGTTAAAGGCCCTGGCCAAGGAGCTCAATGTGCCCGTCCTTGCCATCTCGCAACTCTCGCGGGCAGTTGAGATGCGCTCCGATGCCATTCCCAAGCTCTCCGATCTTCGCGAATCGGGTTCCATCGAGCAGGATGCTGATGTCGTCTTCTTCATCTACCGCGAAGATAAGGTGAAAAAGAATACTGACCGGAAAAACATTGCCGAGATCCTTATCGAAAAGCACCGGAACGGCCCGACCGGCAGGGTTGAACTTTATTTCGACGAGCAAACAGTATCCTTCCGTTCCATCGCCAAGCACTTCGAGGAGGAGCAGTAGCGACGCCAATATGCAAATTTCATTCGAATGATGCTAATATTCGCATCATTCGCGTGCATTCGAGTATTCGCGTCGCTGTTAAGGCATGTTTTCAAAACCAATTCAGAACCTGGTTGAGTTTTTTCTGAAATTCCCCGGCGTGGGGCCGAAGCAGGCCACGCGCTTTGTATTCCATCTCCTGCGCGAGGACCCCGAGCGGGTGCGTGCGCTTGCCGCAGCCGTCGCCGCACTACATAACGAGGTAAAACTCTGCCGCCAATGCTACAAAACCTACGATTCAAATGGCCCCTCGGCAAACTCGGGGCAGGCGGGCCTCTGCGAGCTCTGCCGCAGCTCCCGGCGGAATGCCAACCAAGTGCTGGTGGTGGAAAAGGAGATCGATCTTGAAAATATCGAGCGAAGCCGCAAGTACGACGGCCTTTATCATGTCCTCGGCGGTACCATCAGCCCGCTCGATTCCTCCGCGCCGGCGAAACTCCATTTGAAGGAACTTTTCGAGCGCCTCCAAAAAATTGCCGCCTCTGGAGAGGCAGAACTGATCCTAGCCACGAACCCGACGGCCGAGGGCGACGCCACGGCGCTCTATCTTGAGCGGGTGTTCGCGCCCTTAAAAAACCAGCATACTGGATTTAAGATATCGCGCCTCGGCCGGGGTTTGACCACCGGCTCGGAGCTTGAATATTCTGATGATATAACCATTGCCAACGCCCTCCAGAACCGGAAGTAGGTTCTAACTGTTCTTTGCATCGTTCTTCGAACGCCGAAACCGCGTTCTTCAACCTCGGGGGAGGGAGAAGATGGCGACACCAGAAAAACTGCTGGATGCAGTGCGGGTAGCCCAGCTGACGCGCCTTGTCGGCGCCGTCCAAAGCGAGCTCGAGGAGGATCTGGATGCCGAAGCGGCGATGGCTCTCGTAGCGCATGGTGACCAGCTAACAGGCAAGCTCGGCAAGGTCTTCCTCACGGATGACCTCCTCGACCCCAGCCGTACAGTGCGCCAAGAGTTGACCGCACCAGAGATCATCTCGAACTGGCTGGAATTGGGGACGATCCGCTGTCTCGTCCTTCCGCTGGTCCACAAGCTCTACGAGACCTCCTGGGGCCTCCGCACGCTCACACCGACCCGGGAAGCCAAGACGGACCGTATCGCGAACGCTTTCCAGCGGATAGCGCTTCGGCTGGAAACTGAGTACCGGTGGCTTGAACAGCGGGTATGCCCCGACATCGACAAGGCACTCCGGGAATCCAGTCCAGTGCCCTGACCACGCGAACGGCGCTCCAGAGGGAGCGCCGTTTTTTCTTAGTGACTGATTTTTTGGATCTCGACTTCGGTGAAGGGCTGGCGGTGGCCCTTTTTCTTCCGGTAGCGGGACTTGGCGTGGTACTTAAAAACGATCTTTTTCTTATCCCGCCCTTGCTCGAGTACTTTGGCATCCACTTTCGCCCCCCTCACGAAGGGAGCGCCGATATCAACCTTATCGCCGTCGGCCACGAGCAGGACGTCCCCAAAATGAATAACCGCCCCTTCTCCGGCGTCGAGTTTCTCAATGCGGAGTTTCTGGCCGGGAGCAACCCTATACTGCTTTCCGCCCGTCTGGATAATGGCGAACATGCTTCCCGAGTGTAGTGGATAGAGCGCGGCTTTTCAAGGGTAAAGACCCCGCACTAATTTTACGATCCACGCCGTGGCGGCGCGCTTCGCCCAGGAAGGGACGCGCTATGCAAAATTACTGCAGGGTTCTATTGTCGGCAGCTCCGACGTAACGTCGGAGGCCGACAATGAAAAAACTCCGGCGATGCGTTGGGCATCAACCGGAGCGGAAACTCGTTTCACGAGCGATAGGAACTGATCCCGCCGGTCCAGCGGCTAAAGTTGAGAGGCCGGTATCCCGGGGTTGGCCGCGCCGCTGGCTGGGGCGCTGGCGCTTGCCCTGAGCTTGTCGAAGGGGGGGCCGGCACCGGCGTTTGCGGCTGCCGCGGCCATCGGGAGACAGCGAGCTTCAACCGACGGCCGCCGATGATGTCCGTCTCGGGCACGGCGCGCCCGCCGGCCACCGAGTACTCCGGTACGCGCGGCATCGTCCAGTCGTCGCGCCTTGCAATCGCGGTGATGCGGGTCACGACCGGCCTGCGGCCTGGGCCGCAGAGGATGACGACCTGAAAAATCCGGAACTTGGGCCTCACGCGTTCATTCATCGCCTGACTCCGGCGATGACCGGCCTGATGTTCGCCCGCTCGCTGTGCTTGGCACTTAGCCAGAGAGAGCATTGCGCCAAAAACGCGGCAAGCAACCCCAACGCCGGGAAGACCAGCAAGAAGGCGAAAAGCCGTTTCTCGGTGGCGTGGGTGGCCCAGCCCTGCGTGATGGCCCAGAGCGCGAAGGACGCGATGCTGAATGTCAGAACCATCGCGCCGAAGTTGAAAAGGGCCTTCCAGCGCGCGGCGGGCGTCCGGAGAAGCGAAGCGGCGAGGAATCCGCCCCATGTGAGGAGCGCCAGCAGTACCACGAACGCGACGAGCGCGGGCGTTGACAGAGAGATGACCATTTCGCACCCCCTTCCTAGGACTCGTCCTCACGAGGAGCCGCGATGGCCGCGAGGCAGCACGCCCCAGCCAGTCCGATGAAGAGCAGGGCTACGGCCGCGATGGATGGCCCGCTATCCAGCGGACTTCCTGGGTACAACACGACGATCACTGCTTCCACCATTGAAATCATCGCGGCCATACTGGCCAAACCCACGAGGAGTATTCTCCGGCGCTTGCGAGCATCAGGTTCGCGCCGGAGACGGATGCTGATGCGGAAGGTAAGGATGACGAGCACCCCGGCGACGATGCCGACGATTGGCAGGTACGCTTCCATGCGTTCCTCCTCTAGCCGTGAGTTGAACTTCCACCGCTCAAGCCGGCGCGCGAGAGCAGGACGAAGGCGCCGCCGCCAGCGATGAGCGATGCACCGATCCCGATCCACCCCCAGTGGGGCTCCCAGACGGTATAGGGCGGAAGAGGCACGAGATGATGAACCGCGAAGGGCGACAGGGTCGGAGGCATGCTCGCCGAGAGCAGAACCGGCATGGCGAGGAAGATGCCGACGATGACGATGCCGGCGATGAACACGACGTACCAGAGCAAGAAGAGCTTCTCGACGGCGGCAAGGACGGCGAGAACGCCGATCCCGAAGAGGGCTTTCCCCATTTCCGGCCTACGCAAAGCCGATGGTGGCATGGTGACCCCTTTCATTCCGAAGTTAGAACAGGACTGGCTGGCCATGTTCTAGCACAGGTGTCCTCTATTGTCGAGGCCCGTCCTTAAGATTACAGCTCTTCCTCGACTGCTGGTTTGGCAATGGTAATGGGTTCAATGTCGGCCGACTTGCCGGTAATGCGGAGTACATCCTTGTCCACCTTCCCGAGTTCTTTGTACGCCGCGTTATACATGTTCACGGTCGTGCCAAGATGCGCGCCGACGCGCTTGAAATGTGTTTCATAGGTGTCGAGGTGACGCCGCAGGTCCTCCACATTTTTCCGGATGGCTTTGGCCGACTCTTCTATTTGAAGCGCGCGCAGTCCCTGGAGTACGGTCTGGAGATAGGCCAGAAATGAGGTCGGCGAAACGATGATGACATGCTTCTTGAAAGCGTACTCCACCAGATCCCCGGCCTCTCCGCCAGTCGGCGAACTGCCGACCTTGTTTACGAGAAGGTCATAGAACACGGCCTCGGCTGGAATGAACATAAAGGCAAAATCCATGGTCCGCTCGCCCGGCTTCACGTACATCGAGGTCTCGTCAATGCGGTTCTTCAAGTCCTGCCGGAACAATTTTTCAAGCCGTTCGCGCTCAGCCGCATCACGCGCTTCAAGAATGCGGTTATAATTCTCAAGCGGGAACTTGGAATCCACCGGAATAACCTTGTCCTTGACGAAAATGGCAGCGTCCACGATACTGCCGTCCCGGAAGGCGTACTGCATCTGGTAGTCGCCGGGCGAAAGAACATTTTTTAGGACCGTTTCAAGGTAATATTCGCCGAGCACGCCTCGCTGTTTCGGATTTTTCAAAATGTCCTGCAAGTTCTTCAGCTGGTCGGCAAAACCGACCACTTGCTTCTGGCCCTCCCCCACCCGCACGAGCTCTTTCCCTACCTTCCCCAGTTCGCCCATGATGTCGCGGATGACGCGCTGGACGTTTTGCGAGGCCTCCGAGGCCTGGGTCTGCATGAGCTTGGCCGATTCGATGATTTTGACATCTAAAACCCGCGTCAGCTCGTTCACCTGGTTCTGCAGCATGAGCAGCCCCTGATTTTCTTCGGGGTTTCGGCCGCGCCGGCGCAGGGCAAAAAAGAGCGCGGCAAACCCGGCGATGATGACGGCGAGCACGACCAAGAGTTCAACGCTCATGAAAGTATCCTACGGCGCGGCGCGCTTCGTTGCCAGCAAAAATCGTATGACCACCCCGGCTTCCGCGGGTCCGCGGACTTGTATGTAATCAACGCCGGTGCGGACAACCGCGTAGTCGTTGCCGCCGGGAAAAATTCTATCACCAACGA
This sequence comes from uncultured Candidatus Saccharibacteria bacterium, assembly GCA_964365675.1. GTDB lineage: Bacteria > Patescibacteriota > Minisyncoccia > Sungbacterales > SURF-37 > JACQMJ01. Next base: position 6,768 of record CAYIQX010000023.1, read on the forward strand.
ATAGCATGTCTTTGATTCCGATTCGCAGTACTTTCCGGATTTTGCGGATACCGTATGCCTTATCAATGCCTTTTCGTGTCACATCAATCGAGGTCGAGCCGCCGGTGCGGATCTCAAGTTCGGGGAGCTTTTTTGCAAGGAGTTTTGCAAGGCGTACACGCATTCGGTCATTTTTTCTGCGCCATCGCTCTTTCACCGGAATGGGAGCCTTTTGTCCGACGGCCGAGAACGTTACCTGCGTTCCCCGATCCTCAATGAGGCGTCCATATACCTTTTTAGGATGCTGGTAGCCGGTTTCCCGGAATACCTCCCGGAAGGCAGCGAAGATTTTCCGCTTCGTCGCGGCCAGTAGCTCGTAGGCGTATACCTTTCTCCAGCCGTTCCGCCAGCGGTAGAACGCGGTCGCCGAGTTAGGGAAAAGGTAGAGCTTCACTAGAAGCTTTTGGGAGAACTTCGCCTTGCTAATGAACTGTTGCCGGAACTGTTCGTACCGCCCGCCACCGATGACAACGACCAGCTTCTGCTCGAGCAACCGTTCGAGGAGCCGCGCCATGTCGCGGTGCATCGGCCCTTTCGATGGCGTGAGCGTCCCATCCATGTCGAAGACGATTAGTTTCTTATTTCTGAAGGATTCTTTCAGTTTCATGAAGAATTAAAGCTCGTCCGGCACTGCGCCACGGATGTCGTATTCCCAAAAAATTGAAGGATTGATCTGCATACTCAAAGCATATATGAGCATGGGCAGACAGCAAAACTTCCTCCAATTGAGATTGATTTTTCTTCCAGTACGCTTTACGCTATGCCCTGCGAAACGGGAACGATTCCCACTGCTCTTTTCGAAAGTAAGAAACGGAGGACTATATGTACGTGCCTACGGGAGGCTGGAGAGTCATGGTCGTCGGGAAGGATGCGCGGACGCACGCGCTCGTCTGGAGGATCGCTCAATCCCCGCTCGTGGCCCAGGTCTTTGCCGTTCCCGGCAATCCCGGAACGGCGCTCGTGCCAAAGGCCGGGAACATCGCCAATGTCCGGCTCGACGACCTCGAGGCCATCGTGCGCTGCGCCCGGAAGCAGGAAATCCACCTCATAGTGGTCAGCCCCGAAGGACCGCTCGTGGCCGGGCTTGCGGACCGGGCGCGAGAGCGCGGCATCGCGGTTTTCGGCCCAGGCGAGGAGGGAGCGCGTCTCGAGGGCTCGAAGTGCTGGGCCAAATCCTTCCTCTCGCGCCATGGCATCCCCACCG
>CAYIQX010000024.1:0-7929 GCA_964365675.1 uncultured Candidatus Saccharibacteria bacterium
ATTTTGTCGCCAACGGCATCTTGGTTCACAACTGCGCCGAATATATCCACCTCAACAATTCGGCCTGCAACCTGGCCTCCATCAACCTCCTAAAGTTTTTGGCCGATGATGGGTCTTTCCATGTTGAGGACTTCCGGCACACCGTGCGCGTCATGATATTGGCTCAGGATATTTTGGTGGAAGGATCGAGCTACCCGACAGAGAAGATTGCGAAAAATGCCCGAGATTTCCGTGAGCTCGGCTTGGGCTATGCGAACTTGGGCGCGTTCTTGATGGCTCTTGGCATGCCGTATGATTCCCCGGCAGCGCTTGCGGCTGCCGCATCCATCACCGCGCTCATGTCGGGTGAGGCCTACCGCTATTCGGGCGTTATCGCCGAGGTCATGGGCCCCTTCAACGGATTTGCCCTGAACCGGGAGCCGATGACGCGCGTTCTGAAAAAGCATCGTGCTACTGTAGCGGGCATCCGGCGTGAGCAGGTATTTGATACGCGCATCTACGATGCCGCGGCCGAAGCATGGGATGGGGCGGTGCGGTTCGGAGATGCTTTGGGCGTGCGGAACTCGCAGGTCACGCTCATCGCACCGACCGGTACGATTTCCTTCATGATGGATTGCGATACCACTGGCATTGAGCCCGACTTTGCGCTGGTGAAGATGAAGACGCTCGTCGGTGGCGGCGTGATGAAGATCGCCAATCGCACCGTGCCGCGGGCACTGAAGCGCCTCGGCTATACCGAGCTCGAGATTAACGACATTATCGGCTTCATTGAACAGCAAGGAACGATCGAGGGCGCGCCGCATCTTAAGGATGAACACCTTGCCGTGTTCGACTGCGCGGCGAGACCGATGAACGGCGCGCGGGCTATTTCCTGGCAGGGACACGTGCGTCTGGTAGCAGCAGTGCAACCATTCGTCTCCGGCGGCATTTCCAAGACCTTCAACATGCCGCATGAAACCACGGTAGAGGAGATCATGGAATCCTACGTCATGGCCTGGAAGCTCGGTATCAAAGTGTTTGCGGTGTATCGTGACGGCTCCAAGGCCGCACAGCCCCTGGTCACCCTGTCGGGCAAAGGCGGCGGGACAAAACCCCAACAGGCATCGCTGTCCGTCGGACCGATGCGTCGCCACCTCCCGCCGACCCGGGGCTCGGAGACCCATAAGTTCTCTGTAGCCGGACACGAGGGCTATCTCACCTACGGCATGTACGAGGACGGCTCGCCGGCCGAAGTATTCATCCGTATGGCCAAGCAGGGTTCGACCTTGGCCGGGCTTTTAGACGCGTTTGCTATTATGGTTTCCACGGCGCTCCAGTATGGGGTGCCCTTAAAAGAGTTGACCCGGAAGTTCATCTATACGCGCTTTGAGCCGGCCGGATTCACCACCAACCCCGACATTCAGATAGCCACTTCCATCACGGATTATATCTTCCGCTATCTGGGGCTGCGCTTCCTTTCCGGAGATGAGCTGGCTGAACTCGGCATGAACGGCCATGAAGCACGAACGGCCGAAGGAGTTTCGCACCGCGAGGTGCCGAAGATCGAGCCGACCCTGGCCACGGTATTCGCCGATTCGGTCTGCCGGCTTTGCGGCGGCATGATGGTGCAGACGGGGTCTTGTAAGACCTGTTTGCAGTGCGGGACGGCGAATGGAGGATGTTGAGCGCTCGGCGTCCCTAAAATTTTTCAACTCCGGCGCAGACAAATATTCCTTGCGGTTTTCGCGAAATGGTTCGGGAAAATTTAAACTCAACCTCACGCCGCCCGCTATCTGCGGGCGGCGTTCGGGATTCAGACAGTAAATTTTTCCGATTTCGCTCAACCGCTCGTTTATTTGTTCCTGCGCCTCCGCAATGAAAAATTTTAGGGACAACTCGCTTGGCATAGAGTGGGTAAGAAAACGGCCCCTCACGGGGCTGTTCGGTTTCTGGTATCTTTAAATTGCTCTTTTGAAGAATAGAAAAACGGAGCACTGCCAGGTGCTCCGCGAGGAAGAACTGTTTGGCGCTGGCACGCCGCTGGACGTTAGGCCCGGCCGGCTTCGAGGAGTGCTGGCGGTTCTCCCTCCCGACGGCGCCACCGCGGCAGGTGGCTCATGAGACGCGCGAGGAATGGGATACCCGCGGGCTGCGGACCGCCCGGCGTCGCGCTCGTCATCAGGTGGCGACCGAAGATGATGCCAGCGAACACGGCAGCGAGCGTGGCGAGGATGATGGCGATGATGATATTCTTCACCAACCAGCCCTCCCACTCCGGTATGAGGTGCGACTGATGGATGAGAGTACCGCTCCACGCCCGCATGCCGAATGTGGTGGTGGCGCCGAGGAGCCACATCGGGAGAAGCACCGCCACCGCGGGGAAGCCGCGACGCCAGTAGAGGTAGGCGGTGGCGTAGACGATGCTACCCATCACCGCCGCGACCATCACCACGATGAGCCACGCCTGGGGAGAGTGTTCCCAGAGATTACGGTAGGCCGTCCGGAAGCCGACGAGGAAACTTCTCTGCTCGAACGAGATGTAGAAGGCCTCGATGAGCAGGGCGCAGGTCATCGCACCGATGGCCAGAAGGGATCGCCGCGCAAACCGCCACAAGAACTGGTGCATGATTGCCTCCTTTTGAGGGTAGGGTACGGCTGGCACTAGTATACATTATTCCATTACTTTAGTCAAATGCTTATCGCTTTCACTGGCGATGGGAAAGGAAAGACAACCGCCGCCCTGGGGCAGGCGCTACGGGCCATTGGCGAGGGCAAGCGTGTGCTCATGGTGCAGTTCATCAAGGGGCCGTGGAAATCCGGAGAAGACATGGCGCTTGAAGAATTTCAAATTCCAAAGGGTAAATTCCGGATTGTGAAATCAGGAAGGGGCTTCGTGGGCATCCTCGGCGACAAGCTTCCTCTGGCGGAACATCAAAAGGCGGCAGAAGCAGGACTGGCCTTCGCGGCAAAGGAGGCCGCATCCGGAAATTGGGATACGATCATTCTGGATGAAATCAATAACGCCGTTTCGCTCAACTTGATCTCCAAGGGAAAAGTCCTAGAATTCATCAACGCATCGGCTCATCAACTAGAGCACCTCATCCTCACCGGCCGCGACGCGCCCAAAGAGTTCGTTGACGCCGCCGACCTCGTGACAGAAATGCGGGACGTGAAGCATCCCTACGAGCAGGGGGTCAAGGCGAAGAGGGGACTCGAGTACTAGGGAGCGACGCTAATACGCCAATGCACGCGAATGATGCTAATGAAAATTCGAGTCATTCGCATGAAATCCACATATTCGCGTCGCTGACAAAGTCGCAGATATTCTTCTGGTTGCTCCTCGCGTTTATTATCGGTATTGCGTTTGCTTCCTTTGTTCCGTTGGGGATCGTCACGGTTGCAGCAGTTTTTACTTTTGGCGGGAGCGTCGTCTCGTTCGGACTGCTGTACCCCGCCGAGCGTACGCGCATTATCGTTATTGGTTTTCTCGCGATAGCGTTTGCCGGTGGCGCTTTGAGATTTTTGTTTTCCAGCAGTGCGGCGCCGCCCGCGCTTGGCGCCTCGGTCGGGGAGCGGGTCACACTCGAGGGAATTATTGACGATGATCCGGTTCGGCGGTCGCAGTCGCAGGAGTTTATCGTACGAAACAGCAAGAGGACGGAGGTGAAAGTTATGGTAAGACCGTTTCCGGAATATCATTACGGCGATCGAGTTCGGGTGGTGGGTAGGATCGAGCGCGCTCATAATAACCGGGAATTCCGCATGGCTTTTCCCGAAATCAGTATTATGGCATCTCCCGGCGGCTCACCGGTTTATCGAACGTTGTTTTACATAAAGCGCCAGTTCTCCGACGCCTTACAGCGTCATCTGCCGGAGCCGCACGGCTCCTTTCTTGCGGGTTTGTTACTCGGCGAACGGCAAAGCTTTCCCCCTGCACTGCGGGATGACCTCGCGCGGACCGGGACAACCCATATCGTTGCTCTTTCCGGCTATAACATAACCATTTTAGCCGAAGCGCTGCATAGAATATTCGGTTTCCTGTGGCTACCGGGAGGTATGGCCTGGTGGCTTTCGATTGTCGGTATCGTCGCCTTCACACTACTCACCGGAGCGGCTGCCTCCGTGGTCCGGGCGGCAATTATGGGCGTCCTTGTCCTTTTGGCGTATCGGAGCGGCCGCGCCTATCATATGCGAAACGCCGTAGCCCTCGCGGGAGCGTTCATGCTTGCGCACGATCCCACCATTCTCCGCTTTGATATAGGATTCCAACTCTCGTTCCTCGCCACGCTGGGCCTTCTTTATGTCGCGCCGCTTTTCGAGCGATGGCTTGAACGGATAAAAATACGGCTATTCCTTGCCGGACGCGACATGCGCATGCTTCGCGAGCGGCGGGATACGGCGTTTCGTTCCTCGCCACCGTGGCTCCTCCGAAATATTTTAGTATCTACTTTGGCGGCCCAAGCCGCCGTGTTCCCACTGCTCATTTTTTACTTCGGCCAACTTTCTTTGATATCTCCCCTGGCCAATCTCGCCGTACTGCCGCTTATTCCCTATACGATGTTTTCCGGATTTCTTACCGGAGGGCTTGGCATGTTCGCCGATGGTCTGGGGCGAAGCGCGGCATTCTTCAGTCAGCTACTGCTCTCTTATGAGTTGGGTGCGATCGGGTGGTTTTCGCGGCTACCGGGGGCGAGTGTTACTCTTCGCGGTTTTGGGTCGGTGATGCTCATCGCCTTGTATGCGGCGTTGATCTTTTTCGTGCAGCGCGCTCGTTCGTCAGCCCGTCTATAATATGCGGAACATATATAAGTACGGCCGTTGGTATATTCTCGGTGCCTTCGCGCTGGTCGCGGGATGCGTTTGGAGCGCAGTGTTCTTGGCACAGGCGCACCACGGCCTGCTCCTGCTTTCCATACTTGACGTCGGCCAGGGTGATGCCATTTTCATCGATGCGCCCCATGGCAGTCAGGTTTTGATCGATGGCGGGCCAAATAACGCGGTGCTCGCGCGCCTCGGCGAAATAATGCCATTTTGGGACCGGTCGCTTGATGCGGTGATCCTGACGCACCCGCACGCCGACCATCTCGACGGGCTAATTGCCGTTCTCGATCGGTATCAAGTGGGAGTGGTCATTGAATCCGGCGTCAATCACTCCATCGCTGAATACGAACTATGGCGGCGCAAGGTTAAAGAGCGCGGCATTCGGCGTATTGTGGCGGTACGGGGCGGGATAGTGCACCTGGGGGGCGGTGCCCGGCTGGATATCCTCGCCCCGGACCGTCCCTACGACGCCGAAAGCGTGCGGAATATTCATGAGGCCGTGGTGGTTTTGAGGGTTACGTTTGCGAGTTCCACGGCGCTCCTTATGGCTGATGCCGAGGCGCCCCGCGAGCGCGAGCTCCTCGCTTCCGGCATCGACATCCGTTCAGAAGTTCTGAAGGTCGGGCATCACGGCTCCAAGACCTCGACCGCGGAGATTTTTCTTCGCGCCGTGCAGCCGCGCCTTGCCGCGATCTCCGCAGGGGCGAAGAACCGCTACGGCCATCCGACCCAAGAAGTGCTCGACCGCCTCGCGGCCGCCGGCGTTCAAATATTCCGGACTGATAGGGATGGTACGGTAACTCTTGCGAGCGATGGGAGGAATTTTTTCCGCCGCTGACTTGTTTTGCATCGTGTGCCTTGCTATCATCAACGGGAATATAATCCAGCAAACGTTATGGCAAATCTCCGTGAAGAAAAAACCGTGGTCATCGTGAAGCCGGATGGCGTGAAGCGGGGCCTGGTCGGCGAGATCATCCGCCGCGTTGAGCAGCGCGGCTTAAAAATTATCGCACTTGATATGCTGTGGGCCACCCCGCAACAGATGGATGCTCACTATCCCAAAGATCGGGAATGGATCACAAATCTCGGGAAAAATACCGCGCGCGCATATGAGGAATATAAAGTGGAACACACGCTGCAGGATGACTTTGGCACGAGCGACCTTTTCGAAATAGGCAAATTGGTGCGCGAGTGGCTCATTGAGTATTTAACATCCGGCCCACTGGTGAAAATGATCGTGGCCGGACTCCACGCCATCCCTATGGTACGAAAAATTGTAGGTCACACCGTACCCTCGTTTGCCGAAATGGGCACTATCCGCGGAGATTTTTCCGTGGATTCGCCCGCACTGGCCAACGCCCAAAAGCGGGCTATTCATAACCTCATCCATGCCTCGGGCAATGCGGATGAGGCAACTAATGAGATCCAGCTATGGTTCTCGCCCGAAGCCATCAACGACTACCAGCGCGCCGGAGAGGACATTATGTTCTGACAACCTATGGACCTCGACCCGCGCCTGCACTTCGTCGTCGCCACCGCCATCATTGTCAAAGACCCCCTCGATGCCGCTCGGGGTGAAGGCCGCTACTTGATCGCCCAGCGGAGCGAGCGCGAGAAAGCGTTTCCGGGCAAGTGGACGGTACCGGGCGGAAAACTGGTTACGCATGAATATCGCGAACTCCCAAAGAGCGTGGCCAATTACGAGGGCTGGTACGGCCTCGTTGACTGGCTGGTCAGAAAAGAAGTGCGCGAGGAGGTAGGTCTGGAGATAGGCGCGCTGGGGTATGTAACTGATGTCGTATTCTTCCGGCCGGACGGTTATCCTGTGGTAACGCTCTCGTTTTGGGCGCCCTACCAGTCGGGCGAAGTCCGACTCGGGAAAGACCTGACGGATCACGCCTGGGTAACGCTCGAGGAAGCGAAGGCCCATGACCTTATCGAGGGTATTGATGACGAGATACGGCAGGTGGATGACATATTTAAAAATAGCAAGTGATGGGCGCGGTGCAGCGCGGAGGTTTTATTTTCCACAAGTTAATTTTTAATATTGACAGTCCGGCGCTTCTGGATTATTCTTTCGTATAAGGGGAGGATCGGCAGTAGTCCATAGGGAGGCCATATGGCGCTAGGCACCAGGGATGTCATGAGAGGCGGCGTCTGCATCGGCTGTTCGGTAGCGCTCGGCTCGGCCGAGGAAGCCATCCCCGGAGTTCGTCGCGGCAAGGAGGGCCCGCTCCATCAGAGTTGTGCCAGCACGGTCGAGATACGCCTGGCCAGTCTCCGTGGTGGTAGTGTTTCCGGCAACGGCATGGTGAGAACGCCTGCGGCTCGCCACGGGAAGGAGGGTTAGTCCACCGGCATCTTCGGATCGTTCATTCATCTTCCTCCCCTTGGTCAAGGATTCGTAGGCAGGTTCTCCGGCCGACCCCATGAGCGCACATACGCCAAAGCGTACATGCACTCATGGGGCACTTTTTATTTAATTTCAAAAATAAAAACAGGCAGCGGGGATTCGTTCCCGTTGCCTGTGTTTCGCGCCGGTTCTAGATGTGCGGCCAGCCACGATGTTTATTGGACTCCGCCGGCGTGGTGAACCGTGTGCGTACATTGCTGAGGTGTATTGCCTCCGCACGGAGGCGATGGGCGAGAGTCTCCATTTCCTCACGCGCCTCAACACAGTCCCGGGCTTCGAGTGACCAGAGGTCAGCGGACATACTTCCACCCCTCTGGTCAATCGTCACCCAGCCCGGCTTGTGACCAAACTCCCAGCACACGGTCGTGTCTACAGCTCGGTCCCGATCGAGGAACCTGCGATGCTCCCCGAGGAGCTTCTGCTCCCAGTCCACGGGGAGTGATTCTGCCACCGGGAAGCTCCGGAGGCATTCCGCGATGGCATCGAGGGTGCGCTCCCGTTCACCGGCATGCATGCCTCCTTCACCTCCTTCTCGGCTCCGCGGGGAGCTCGGATACTCGGGTACTGTTGTAAGGAGACAGTATAGAGGATGGACTACAAAAGTCAAGCATACAAGAAAAATCCGCTTCACTAAGCGGATTTTTCTTGTATGCGTACCGGATCGCGTATTCTGAATTTAGCGCGAACCCATTTTGAGCGAAATTGCTGACGCAATT
>CAYIQX010000025.1:0-7697 GCA_964365675.1 uncultured Candidatus Saccharibacteria bacterium
GCGACGGAAGTGCTGATAAACAATTCGACCTGCCGTGAACTGATCCGCAAGGAGTTCATTCAGCTTGGCGCGCGTTTGGGGTCCGACAAGACCGAGTGCTGGGATGGCGTACGTTTGCTGAAAGCGCTTGAGGGCGCGCTCGGTCGCAGCGCCGAAAAATCCGGTCACAAGACCTTCCGGGTAGAACTCCGGCATTGCGGCGAGGAACTCCTGGAGGCGGGTCACCTCGGCATTGCGGCTGCCGCGGCGGAGTGTTGCCGTGAAAGGATTTACTGGAGTGGCAGTAGGAGTCGGCGCTTGCTGTTGCTTGAGCGCGGCCAACTGCTGCTGGAGGGCGGCGATCTGCTGTTGCAGCTGCTCGATGGTATGGGCGGGGGTGTGGGCGGCCGTAACTACCAGCGGGGCGAGTGTTGCGATTATGGCAACTACGGCGGCGAAAGTAAGGCGTGTCATGGATCCAGTATAATGCCATCGGCAATCCCACTACCAGTCCCTCCTTTTACCAGCTAGTTAAATCACATTGTCCGGTCGGACAGTTTCGCTTAACATATAAAGAATGGCCAATTTCGTGGGAGCCAAAAAACAGAGGAGGCGACTGGCGCCCGGCTGGCAGGCGAATTTCCCGACGATCACACGACTGATCCTCGAGAAGATCGGCGAGGCTGGTGTGGCGGTTCTTGATAGCTTTTTCCCGGCGAAGTACCCGGAGGCGCGGCTGTGGCGAAAGTTTTTGGGGCTCGACTCCTCCTATGAGTTCAAGCGCGCAAGTTTCGCCTCTCGTCTCTCGCAGTTGCAATCGGGCGGTCTCGTAGCCAAGACACGCCGCGGTGGCAAGACGCTTTGGCGACTCACTGCGGAAGGCCGGTCAGCGCTCAGAACATCCCGCGCCGACCAGTTGAAACCGGATGGGAGGCGGCGCGTGGTCTGCTTCGACATCCCGGAACGGGATCGCGCTAAACGCCGTTGGCTGCGCGCTGAACTCGTCGCCTACGGCTACCGTCAACTCCAGCGGAGCGTTTGGATTGGTGAGGTGCCGCTTCCCACCAATTTCATGACTGACCTTGACGCGCTCGGTCTCCATTCCCACGTGCATATCTTCTTGGTTGGCGATGGCAACACGATCGGCGCGGGGTGAGCGGTATCCGCCTGCTATCATTTAATATAGACGTCCGATCGGCCAGTAGTGCTTAACTTGCTGGAACCGGTGTGTATTCGTCCCACTGCGGTGAGGCATAGTATCATAAGCGCAATGCTTGTTCCTATTCTGTTGCTGACCGCGATAGCGATCGTACCCGCGACCGCCAAAGCCGCAGTCGTGATCAACGAAATCCTCTTTGATCCTTCGGGGACGGATACCGGTCTTGAGAAGATCGAACTCTACAACCCCGACGCCGCGGCCACGGATATGGGCGGGTGGGAGCTCTATCCGGACGGCATCGGGTATTTTTCGTTCCCGGGCGAGTTTTCGCTCGCCGCGCAGTCATTTGTGACGATCCATCTTCGGGCATCCGGTACAAATGACGCGGTGAACCTCTACCACGCCGCGGCAAGCAAGAACATGGGTGACTCGTCCGGGTCAGTGGCTCTTTTCCGTCCTGGCGGCCGCACGAAGGATACCATTGTTGATTTTACGCGCTACCACAAGCCCGGTATTTCACCCCCACCCGCCGAGCGCAAGACGTGGGAATCCGATGCGGTGAAAGCCGGCTTCTGGGTTGCCGGCACGTTTGCTGACGTAACTAGCATCGGTGAGGGGAGCTCCATTGGCCTTATGGTAGACGGTAGTCGGGGGAACGCTTCGGCTTGGACGGTCTATGCTGCTCCTACCATCGGCAGTGCAAATTCTGGAATGCCGAGCGGTGCCGCCGCGCCGGTTCCGGCGCCAACGGCAGTTCCGGCGGAGAGCACTCCGTCGGCCGTCCCTGTTCCACCGCCAACGCCCGCCCCGCCGCCCGTGCCTTCGCTTGGCGCCGATGCGGGGCCGGATATAATCGCTATTGCGGGCGCGATCGTGCAGTTCGAAGGGCTCGCCTTCGGGCTTGATGGTAAGCCGCTTGATAGTGCACGCTTTTTTTGGAATTTCGGCGACGGGTCCACGCAGGAGAAGCAATCACCGACGCACATCTTTCACTTTCCCGGCACCTACTATGTAAATCTTTCCGTTCAATCCGGTCATTACGCGGGTTCGGACTGGCGGACGGTTACGGTGCTCCCTGCCGAGATCGGGATATCGGAAGTAAAGCCGGGAGGAGATGGCTTTATCGAACTTTTTAATAGGTCAGCCGTTCGAGTGGACCTCGGCGGCATGTTCCTCACCGACGATCAAAAGCTTGTGTTTCGGATCCCCTTCGGCACGGTCATAGGCCCGAAGAACGTGGTTATCTTTCCCGCGGTCAATACGCACCTTGTTCCGGTAAGCTATTTGAATCTCCGTGATGCCCGCGGCGTGGTGTTGGATGAAGCAAAATTCAACGGCAGTATTCCCGCGGCGGCGAGCTGGGAGCGAGTGGGAACGGAGTTCCGTCCCCAGCAAATGCCAACGCCGGGCAAAGCCGCAGAAGAAAAAATGAATGGCCGTGCTCTTGCCGTAAAGAACGTACCCGTTCCTCCGCCGCTGTCTCCCGTTTCTCGTCCATCTTCGGCGGGAAAATCCGCTGGCATAGCCCCTCGGGAGTTGTCTCCAGCTCCTTCTTCTCAAAATGAGCCTGTTACCGTGGTATCGTCCGCGGCCGCCTATAGCGCTTTCCCTGCCTATACTTTTTTCGCGGTTAGCGCCGGACTTGGATTGGCCACCGCTTTGGGGATCTTGTGGCTGAAGCGAATGACGCCCTGAGGCGGTATTACTGATATGAAGGCAGGTCGTAAACCCGCCATTTTTGTATTCACTACGGCCTATCACCCATTCATCGGGGGTGCAGAGGTTGCTATCCAGGAGGTCGCGCGGCGCCTGAAACATCAGTTCCGTTTTTTTATCATTACCGCGCGACTCAAGAACGATTTGCCGTTCCGTGAAGTTCATCCGGAAGGAGTAGTTATCCGTGTGGGGCTCGGTTCGGGCTTTGACAAATGGCTGTTGCTGCTTCTCGGTGTGGTTGCATTTTTTCGCGAGCGAAGGCGTCTTGGCGGAGCGGCTCTTTGTTGGGGGATGGATATTTCGGCCGGTGCGTTTGCGGCGGCGGTCATAAATACGCTCTCGGCCCGCATACCCTTCATTCTTACCATTCAATATGGCTATGGCGGCCGGCGTCTCCGGAAAGGCCGCTGGGGCGGAATCGGAAAGGCATTTCGATGGATGCTTAAACGCGCTTGCGCCGTTACGGCTATTTCGAGCTACCTGGCACGGGAGGCCGGATACTTCGGATATCGCCGTCCGGTCGAGCTTTTGCCGAACGGCGTGGCAATGGAAGCGTTCGCTCATGTGAGGCCGATCCGCGGGGAGGGCTCGCCGCCGGTCGTCGTTACCGTCGGGCGCCTCGTGCCGAAAAATGGCACGGATATTTTGATCCGTGCGTTTGCTCTCGCGCGAAAAGCCGTCCCGAACGCGGTGTGCCATATCATTGGCGACGGGCCGGAGCGCGCTTCCCTGGAAGCGCTCGCAGGAGAACTCGGCGTCTCCAATGCGGTCCTTTTTAAAGGAAGCGTTCCCTATCATGCGGTGCCGCGCTATTTGGCCGAGGCAGATGTATTTGTTCGGTCGTCGCGCTCCGAGGGTATGGGAAATGCCTTTATTGAGGCGTTGGCCGCCGGCTTGCCGGTGGTGGGAACGCCGGTTGAGGGTGTTCTTGATATCATCGAGGACGGAAAGACGGGTCTTTTCGCGGCCGTGGGTGATGCCCGGGATACGGCGGAGAAAATTGTCCGGCTTCTTGGGGATCCGGCGCTCCGGCGCCGGCTCGCGGCAAATGGCGGTGCAATGGTCCGGGAGCGGTTCTCGTGGGACGCGATCGCCGATGAGTATGCCCGTGTATTTCACCGCGCCATGCTCCCGCGTATCCTCATCGCCACGCCCATGCTGCCGCCGGATACCGGCGGGCCGGGGGTATATGCCGAGCATCTTGCCGAAGAATTTAGGCGTCGCGGCCATATTGTCTCAATGCTTGCCTATAGCGCCGGCACGGCATCGTCTGCGGAAGACCGGGAGATACATATCCCCCTGCATGCGCGCCTTTTAGTACGGCTCTTCCGATTTGGGCTGGCCGCATGGCGGCTGATGAAGGAGGCCGATATCGCCATTGGGTTGGACCCGGTAGCAGTCGGCTGGCCGATCGCACTTGCGTGCCGTCTGCGGCGGAAACCATTTATCATCCGCGTGGAGGGAGACGCGCTCTGGGAGCGCTATGTCGAGCGCACCGGCCGGGAATATACGTTGAGCCAGTTCTATCAAGAGTTCGGTCGTTTAGCATTAAATTCGCGGGAGCGCACTTGGCATCGAATGAGCCGCTGGGTGTTCCAAACGGCCGGATGCATTGTTTTTTCATCACCGTGGCGGAAGGAAATCTTCGAGATGGGATATCCTTTGTCGCCGAAGCGATCGGAGATCATCGCTTCTCCATGGCCCAAAGCCGGACGCGGCGCAAATAAACGCGAGCGCGTACTCCTTTTTGCCGGCCGGTTCGTGAAGGTAAAAAACATTTTGTGTCTGGTACGCGCATTTGCAGCCGCGGCCGGTCCGGAATGGCGGCTCGAGCTCATCGGCGATGGGCCGGAAAAACAGAATCTAGAATCTAGAATTCAGAATAGAGAATTCCGGGATCGAGTCGTGATTCGGCCACCACTACCGCATACCGAGCTCTGTGAACGGATCGCGCGGGTGCATGCCTTCGTTCTGCCATCACTTTCCGATGTCAGCCCGAACGTTATTTTGGATTGCATTGCCGTGGGCACACCGTTCCTCCTTACCCGTGAAACGGGGTTCTATGAAACACTGAAGGATATTGGCCTTTTCGTTGATCCCCGGGACCCAGAAAACATCGCGGCAAAACTCCGCCTCCTTCTCGATCCACACGCATATGCCGCCTACCGTGAACGCATCGCGAAATTCAGCGGCGTCAAGGCAGGGGCAGGCGTGGCGGCCGAATGGTCGGCGCTCGTCGAGGAGGTTAGCGCTTCCGGAGCATGACGAGGTAGCCCGTGCCAAGGAATTTCAATGGCGTGCGCGCGAGCCCGCTCAAGCACTCCGCCGTAAGTACGCTAAGCCGTCCGAAGAGCCGATCCAGCGGGAAGAGCACGAGTTTGAAGTTATACCCGGCCAGATCCGCGATCTCGAATTCGAATTGGCGGGCGAGTCGTCGGATATCCCGAGTGGAGTATTCGCGGTGCCGTATCGGATGCGGCCTACGCTCAAGCGCGGCTTGGAGCATACGCCAGGGAATGCCGAAGATGGCAAGCAGGACGCGGTTCCAGAGCCGCCACGGGTTCCAATAGTTCGGAAAGGAGATGACGGCCCGCCCGCCCGGCACGAGCACCCGTCGGAGCTCGGCGAAAGCCTTCGCATCGGCGTCGAGGTACTCAAGTACACCGAGCGCGATGGCGTCGTCGAACGATTCGTTCGGCAGTTGCAGCGCTTCAATGTCGCCCACGCGCGTCTCGAGCCGTGGGTGTTTGAATCTTGCCCTGAGCGCCTCGATCATGGCGGGCGCAATGTCTATCGCGGTGATGCGGGCGCCGCCAGCGAGCAGTTCGCCCGTGAGCACACCCGGGCCGGAGCCGATATCAAGCACCCGCCGGTCGCCTACATCGTCGAGCATCCCGAGCGCGAGGCGCTTTCGTTCGCGGAAGGAATGCCCTTCCGGAGTTGGTACTGCATATTCGTCGGCGTACGTTTTTGCAGTCGCGTCAAAGAAGGCGCCGGCGCCTGCCTCGAGCTTACTTGCCCTGAGCTTGCCGAATCCGTCGAACCGGTCGAATTCGCCGCAGGGGGAAGCGGCCGGTGCGCCGGCCGGGCGCAGGCGTGCGAGGAGATGCCGGATGCCGGTCACGGTGACCCGGAACAGCCGCAGGTTATCACTGCCGTCGAGCGTGATCCGCGGCAGGCGGTAGGGATCGGCATTCGGACCGACAAAGCCCGGCACGGTGGTGAGTGCAGCGCGGAAGCCGTTTTGCCGGAGGATGGCGACGGTGTCGCTCGTGAAGTCATCCGGTTGGCCATTGGGGTAGGCGAAGGTATTGAGCACGCCCCCAATGCGTTGGCGGAGGAGCCGAAGTGAGCCCGTGATCTCGGACTTGGCCTCACTCGGGGTCAGCCGCGAGAGAATGGGATGGGAGCGCGTATGGGTCCCGATCGAGATCCCGACCGGCTGCATCTCGCGGATTTGGTCCTCGGTAAGGCCGCGGTAGGGCGAGTCGGCGAACGCGGCATCGAGGTCGGCGCCGGTTTGGGCGACCACGGATTCAAGGACTTCGCGGCCGGCCGCGGCCGGCAGCCGCTTGATGAGATCCCGAATGATCGCATCAGCCCGGCACTGTTCGGCGTAGGTTTGCAGGGGGAACTTGGTATGTATGGCGCCGCAGGATACGCGGATGGCGTCGGTGTGGCTGTGCCCGATGGCGTACTCGAGTCGATCCACCCATAGGGCCCGCCCGGGGTAGACGAGGTCGGTTGCAATGAATACCGTTGCCGGGATTTTATATTTTCGGAGGATGGGGAAGGCGTGGGTGTAAAAATTTTCGTAGCCGTCATCGAATGTTATGGCGAGCGAGCGCATCGGGAGCGCGCCGCGCCCGGCGAGCCCATCCACCAGTTTCGCGAGCGGCAGGATGGTGTAGCGGCGTTTGAGCCAGGAGAGTTGCCGTTCGAACGCTTCGGGCGCGATGAACTTTTTTCGATAATTAAAAATGCCGTCCCCTTCGCGGGGCGGGGCGACGCCGTGGTAGAGGACGATGGTGGCGCGGTTCGGCGCGAAGCGGAGCGTGAGCTCCGGGATGCCCAGTACGTCAAGCGCCATGAAGAGCCAGCGCTTGAACCAACCCCCGCCGCTAGTCGAAAAAAATGCTATCATCGCGATGCGAGAAGCCAATCGCTATCGAGTATGGGTAGAATATAGCAACGTGATGCCATCCGGTCAAAACGGACGCCGCATCCTCTCCATCGGCACGGATGCGACTATTTTTCAACGGGGGACTCCCGCTCGTAGCCGGCTCGAGGCCTACGCCCGAGTTCTCGACGACCTCCATGTCATCGGCCTGACGCGGCCCGGTTTTCGATCCCTGCGACCGGCTCCGCGCCTCGCGCTCTACCCGACGAACGCGCGGTTTTCTGTTTTCCAGTCGTTAGCCGCATACCGGATCGGTAAATTCATTTTGCGCCGGCACCGTATTGATCTCCTGACGGCGCAGGATCCGGCTGAATCGGGGATCGCCGCCTGGTTACTGAAGCGGGTGAGCGGTATCCCGCTCCACATTCAGTTGCATACCGACATTCTCTCCCCGGCCTTCCGCAAAAACTCCTGGAAGGAATACATCCGGTACCGTATCGCGCGTTTCATCATTGCGCGCGGAGACCACTTCCGCGTCGTGTCGCGGCGCATCTATGATTCGCTTCGATCCGAGTTCTCTGTTCCGCCGTCCCGTATCACGATCCTGCCGATCTTCGTCGATCGCGAGGCGATCGCGAACGCCCGGCCGGCGTTTGATCTTGGCGCGCGTTACCCGGCGTTCGATTTCATCATTCTTATGGTTTCGCGCCTCAACCGCGACAA
>CAYIQX010000026.1:0-7327 GCA_964365675.1 uncultured Candidatus Saccharibacteria bacterium
CGATTTTGTTTCCCTGGAGGAGGGGACGGGCGTGGTGCATACCGCGGTGATGTACGGCGAGGATGACTACGAGCTCGGAACGAAGGTCGGCCTCCCGAAGTTCCACACCGTGGATGAGAGCGGGCGTTTTATCAAGTCGCTTGGGGAAGGGCTTGACGGACTTTTTGTCAAAGACCCGAAGACCGAAGAGCGTATCATTGCCGCTCTCAGGAAGCGGGGGCTGCTTTTCTCGGAGGAAATGTACGAGCACGAATATCCGTTCTGCTGGCGGTGCGAAACCCCGCTCCTCTATTACGCCCGCCAGGCCTGGTGGGTGAAGATGGCGGCGGTGAAAAAAAACCTCGTCGCCAATAGCGGGAAGATTAACTGGGTACCTGAGCATTTGAAAACCGGCCGCTTCGGGGAATTCATCCGCGAGGTCCGCGATTGGGCATTTTCGCGCGAGCGCTATTGGGGCACGCCGTTGCCGATATGGAAATGCGGGGGATGCGATCACGTGCGGGTAGTGAGTTCGCTCGCTGAACTGGATGCATTTGATCCCGCGTCGACCACACTGACCATCATGCGTCATGGCCAGGCCCTTCATAATAGTAAAGGTTTGGTAAACCCCCTGCCGGATAATGACGCCAAAAACATTCTTACGGATGAGGGTCGGGAGGAGGCGGCAAAAAATGCCAAACGCCTGAAGGAGTCGGGTATTCAGGTCATTGCCGCCTCGCCGTCTTTTCGCGCCCAGGAAACGGCCAGGATAGTAGCCGAGGAGCTCGGCATCAAGCATATCGAGACCCTGCCGGACCTCGATGATATTTTCATCGGCGGCTTTGACGGCCGGCCGGTCTCTGAATTCAAGGGATGGTTCCGGAAGCCAGCCGACCGCTTCATAGAGAAACCGGAAGGCGCCGAAAATCTTCGCGAGGTGCGGGCGCGCATGGTCAAAGCCGCGCTTGATATCAAAAAACGACATGCCGGAAAGCATGTTTTAGTCGTAACGCATGGCGACCCTTCATGGGTTCTCATGGCCGCGCTTGAAGGGCTGGCCGAGGAGGCCTATGGGGCATCACCGTTCCTCGAGCCCGCCGAATTTAGGACCGTACACTTTCCCCACTGGCCATACCGCGATACGGGCGAACTCGATTTGCACCGGCCGTACGTGGACGAGATTCGCTTGCGGTGCGATGCATGCGGCGGCGAAATGCAGCGCGTTCCGGAGGTCGTCGACGTGTGGTTCGATTCTGGCGCCATGCCGTTCGCGCAGTATCATTACCCGTTCGCGTTTACGAAGAAGCAAGAAGCAACCCGCCTGCCGGACGGACAGGGAAGCAAGAAGCAAGCGTTGCCGTTTCCCGCGGATTACATTTGTGAGGCGATTGACCAGACGCGCGGCTGGTTTTACACCCTGCTCGCGGTCTCTACCGCGCTTGGCCGCGGCGTCTCCTATCGGAACGTCATTTCGGTCGGGCTTGTGCTTGATGAGCACGGCCAAAAGATGTCTAAATCGCGGGGTAATATCCTCGAGCCACTGCCGATGATAGAAAAATACGGCACGGATGCCATCCGCTGGTACTTCTATACCATCAACGCTCCCGGCGATCCGAAGCGGTTTGACGAAAAGGATATTTTTCTGCGCCTTCGCGGCGCACTTTCGACGTTTTGGAACAGTTTCGTGTTCTTCGATACGTACGTGGAGAAAGTCAAAAGTCCCGCCTCCGCTACAGCTCCGGCGGGCAGGCGCCAGTCAAAAGTCAAAAGTTCGAATGTATTGGATGAATGGATTTCGGCGAAGCTAGATCTCGTAACCCTGGAAGTTACCCAGCGGCTGGAGGGCTATGATGTCGTGGGCGCGGCGCGGTCTCTTGACCAGTTCATTGTTGAAGATTTTTCCAACTGGTATCTGCGTCGTTCCCGGCGCCGTTTCCAGCGGCCAGGTTCGCCCGTTGAGAAAGAAGAGGCGGCGGCGGCAGTCGGCGCGGCATTACTGCGGCTTACCGAGCTTATGGCGCCTTTCACGCCGTTCCTCGCGGAAATTGTATACCGCGCGTTGAAACCGAAGCTCGACCTGGATGAGGAAAGCGTGCATCTGCGGTCGTGGCCGCAAGTGAAGGCAGGGGGTAAATGGCAAAGGACAAAGGGATTACTGGGGGGGATGGCTGAAGTGCGGCGGATCGCGGCATTAGCGCTTGCCGAGCGCGCCAAGTCCAATATTAAAGTGCGGCAGCCCCTCGCGACGCTGCGAATCAAGAATTATGAATCAAGAATCAAGGATTTACTCGACGTGCTACGGGACGAAGTGAACGTAAAGGAGGTTATGGTTGATCCGAACATCGGCGGCGAGATAGTACTGGATACCGCGATTACCCAGGAGCTTCACGAAGAAGGGGTGGCCCGAGAGGTTCTCCGCAACATTCAGGAGCTGCGGCGCGATGCCGGATTCAAGCCGGGCGAGAAGATCCGGGTACAAGTTTCGGAGGCCGGAGAGTTCGGCGGGCTCTTTGAGCGTTTATCCGGAATTATCTTGGAGGAAGTGGGCGCCGTAGCGTTTGCAGTGGGCGGCAAGCGGAACGCGGATGCAAGCCGCGATATAGTTCTTGAAGGCAAACCGTTATGGATTGGGATCAGAAAAGTATGACCACGCATCAGTGATGTACCACTCCCGGGCGCTCATACTGCGAAAAGATAGCTGGGGCGAATCCGATCTCCGTTTGACCGCGCTGACCTCGGACTTTGGTAAGATCCGCCTTTTTGCCCAGGGTGCCCGTAAACACGGCGCAAAATTGCAGGGGCATCTGGAACCCGGCTCTGTCTCGGATATTTCCTTCGTCATCGGGAGAAACGGCTACCGTCTGACTACCGCGCGGCTGGACATTTTCCCAGTTCGTAGCCGGAGTTCGTTCGACAAGCTTCGCGCCCTCATGGGCATGCTTATTGCACTCGACAGGAATCTTTTAGAGGAAAAGGATAATGCTGACGAACTTTTGCGGTTCCTCGAGGAGTTGATAGGCGCGCTTGAGGCGGCAGAACATCCCGATACGGTACGGCGATTAGGCGTATGGTTCCACGCGCGGCTAGCCGTATTCCTCGGTATTTTCCCGTCCCCCCTTTCGCCCGAAGCCCGCTCGGTTCCCGCACTCGCCGGTATTCTCGCCTATTCGCCCGCCACTGCGGGTGAGGCGGATCTTCCCCCCGAAATATTGGAGCGCGAGCTTAATTGGCTGACTCAATACCTCGGGGGTGTCTTTTTTTCGACCGGAACTGTCTCGGCCGCTCTCCCCGGGCTATACTAATACCGTAATGTCTTCTCTTGAAGAAATCCGTGAGGGGCTCTACGCCAAGCAGCCGGGGTCCCCAGAGCGTTCATCGGAGAGCACACTCCCCGGCGGGAAACCCTTCGACTCGGCTCAGGATAAACCGGTCGAAGTGAAAGCGAATTGGGAGGAGGAATCGTCAGCCGCCCCGCGCCTCATCGATCGCTTGTATCTTTCGCGCCTTCGCACCGAGCGCTTTTCCCTTCGCATACTTGTTACGGTCGGGCTTCTGGGCGTTATCGCTATTGCCGCCCTCATAGGCTATCTTATTTTTTTCGCGCGGACCGATGTGGCGGTCGAGGTCCTCGGGCCCGATAAGCTGACCACGGGCGAACCAACGGTGATCACTCTTCGCGTGATGAACCGGAGCTCGGTAACCCTTGAAGAGGGCACGGTAACCCTTAACTTCCCGCCGGGAGCGATTTTCCCCGGAGAACATGATGCATCCCTCGGTCCGTTCCGCGAGCGCATCCCGGTGGATGCCGTTCCTCCCGGCGGAGAATTTCGACGCGAAGTCCGCGTGCAGTTCCTGGGGCAAACCGGAGATGTCATGAGTATTTCGGCGTTGTATCTGTATCGGCCGGAGACCATCCGGTCCAAACTGACCCGCCAGGCGGAATATTCGGCTCCTATCGTCAAAGTGCCGGTGGCCATTACCATTGATGTCCCCGAAAAAATAAGCGCGGGACAGGAGTTCGTTATCAGCGTCGGTGTGGATGCCGAAACATCCTCGCCGTTGCCGGACATGTCTTTGGGCATTGATTTTCCGGCCGGGTTCGAGCTCGAAACATCCGAACCGGCTCCGCCGATGGGCATGGCGAACGTGTGGCCGATCGGCAATATCGAATCCGGGACTTCCACGAAAATAACCCTTCGCGGGCTCGTTCGCGGCGACCCGGAAGAGGCGAGACCATTTCGCATACGCCTCGGCCGGTACGACGCAGGGGCTAAATCCTGGCTTCTCTTAACCGAGACTACCCAAGGCCCTCGCATTGCCTCACCGTTCCTGCTTGCCCAGACCATGCTCGACGGGGATCGCCGCGGCGCGATCGTTCCCGGCGCGCGCATCGAAGGGAGCGTGTTCTACCGCAACAATCTACCCCAGAGGATAGAGAACTTGAGCGTAAGCGTATCGTTCCCGGAATCGTTCGTTGAGCTCGGGACTGTCGATATCGAAGATGGATTCTATGACGTAACTCGGCGCGTGCTTACTTGGGATCCGGCTTCCGCGCCGGAGTTGCGCGACCTTGATCCGGGCGAGGAGGGGACGCTGACGTTCTCTTTGGCGCTGAAGGCCGACCTACCGCTCCGTGCTTTCTCCGACCGGAATTTCCGATTCCCGGTTACGACCATTATTGACACCGGGACTCCTCCTCCGGATTTCCGGGGCGTTTCCCTGGCCTATCAGGACCGGATAGAATTTCAGATAGCGTCCCGCTTGACCCTTCGCGCGCGGTCGGCATATTACGACTCTCCGGCGGTGAACACTGGCCCGCTCCCCCCGAAGGTGCGGAAGACCACGACGTATACGATATTTCTCCAGCTCGGCAGCGGCTCCAACGACATCCGCGATGTGGCAGTGCGGGGTGCGCTTGCCGGGGGGGTAGAATTCAAGGGCACTCTTGGGACCGATGTCGGGAGTGCAGAGTTCAACCCGGCGACCCGCGAAGTTCTTTGGCGGATAACCCAGCTTCCGGCAGCGACCGGTACGCTCCGGCCGCACGTATCGGCCATCATTCAGGTCGCGCTCACGCCGGCGGAAAATCAGGCCGATAACACCGTGCCGCTCTTCACGAGCATAAGCGCTCTCGGCCGCGATGTCTTTACTGGGGCAGAGCTTTCCGTTACGGCTGATGACGTGAGCATTGAGCTACGCACGGATATTCGTTCCAATTCCGCCGAATGGCGGGTTGTGCCGTAAGTGAAGAAGCATGAAGCAGGAAGCGGGGAATCGAATGCGCGCCGATGGGGCGGATCTCATGGAAAAGATTGTCAGCTTATGTAAGCGGCGCGGGTTTATATTTCCCGGTTCTGAAATTTATGGCGGGCTCGCCGGCACATGGGACTACGGACCGCTCGGGGTGGAACTACGGAATGCCATTCGCCAAGAATGGTGGCGAAGGTTCGTGGGGAACAGGGATGATGTCTTTGGCCTTGAGAGCGCTATTCTTATGCCGTCCCGGGTGTGGGAGGCCTCGGGTCATGTGCGGCAGTTCACCGATCCCATGATTGATTGCCGGAAGTGCAAGAAACGATTCCGTGCTGATGCGGTCAATGTTGCCCCGGGTTGCCCGGAATGCGGGAGCAATGATCTCACCGAAGCGCGCCCCTTTAATATGCTCTTCCGTACGTTCGCCGGTCCGGTGGAGGATACCGCGGCCCAGACGTATCTTCGCCCGGAGACCGCACAGGGCATGTTCGTGAATTTCAAGAATATCCTTGATTCGATGCATCCCAAATTACCATTCGGCATTGCTCAGATCGGCAAGGCCTTCCGGAATGAGATCACGCCCGGCAATTTCATCTTTCGCCTTCGCGAGCTGGAGCAAATGGAAATAGAATATTTCATTCGTCCGGAGGAGTGGGAGGAGCAATTTGAAACATGGCGGTCTGCCATACAGTCGTGGGCCGAGGATATCGGACTGGGTCGCTTGCATGAGCGCGAGGTAGCGGTTGAAGATCGGGCGCACTACTCCCGGCGCACCATTGATTTTGATTTCGATTTTCCGTTCGGCCGTGAAGAACTTTACGGCTTGGCGTATCGCACCGATTTTGACCTGAAAGCTCATAGTGAGGCGTCGGGAGCCCCACTGACCTACTTCAATGAAGAGACCAAGGAGCATGTTACGCCCCATGTGATTGAGCCGACCTTCGGGATAGATCGGACTCTGCTGGCGCTCCTTACGAGGTCTTACGCCGAGGAAGAGGGCCGAGTACTGCTCAAATTCCCGCCGCGCCGAGCGCCGGTCAAGGTCGCCGTTTTCCCCCTGCTTGGCAATAAGCCGCAATTGATCGAGCGTGCGCGGGTCATCTACGGGGAGTTAAAGAACCATTTCGCCGCCGCGTGGGATGACCGCGGCAATATCGGCAAGCGCTACTATAGCCAGGATGAGATCGGTACACCCTGGTGTATAACCATCGACTTCCAAACGCTGGAGGATGGCACCGTAACGGTGCGCGACCGCGACACGATGCGCCAAGAGCGCCAACCGGCATCAGAACTGGTAACGTATTTTCAAGAACGCCTTGTTTAGAAAAACTACCCTCGAAAGCGGTCTCCGCCTTATAACCGTTCCCATGGGTAACGTAACCACCGTTACCATCTTGGTGCTGGTGGATACCGGCTCCAACAACGAGAAAAAAGAGGAGAATGGCATCTCGCATTTCCTGGAGCATATGTTCTTCAAAGGCACGACCCGGCGGCCTACTGCCAAGGCGATCAGCGAGGAAGTGGATGGCATGGGCGGGTATACCAACGCCATGACCTCTTCGGAGTACACCGGCTACTATTTGAAGATACCAGCGGCAAAATTCAGCGAGGGCCTCGATCTCATCGCCGACATTTTTTCGAATTCACTCGTCACACCGGAAGAAGTGGACCGGGAACGGGGTGTCATCCTCCAGGAGGTCCACATGCGTCATGAAGACCCCGCAAATCACGTTGGCTATCTCTATCAGTCGCTGGTGTATGGCGATCAGTCGGCCGGCTGGGAGGTGCTTGGCACGCCGGAGATCCTTTCCCGTCTGCAATCCGAAGAACTCCGCCGTTATTTCCGGAATCAATACACGGCCGAAGACACTATTGTCGTAGTATCGGGCAACATCGAGGAGGAAAAAGTTCGTATCGCAGTGGAGCGTTCATTTCGGACGGTGCGAAGGGGCCAGCCCCATCCACGCCCATCGGTCCGAGAGGAGCAGACCCGCCCGGCAGTCGCGCTTTTTACGAAGCAGACCGACCAGACCCATCTTATTCTGGGCGTGGGGGCCGGTGGGGCGCGCGCCCCCCCCCCCCGGCCCGCCCACCG
>CAYIQX010000027.1:0-6836 GCA_964365675.1 uncultured Candidatus Saccharibacteria bacterium
AAAAAATAAAGATCCCGACCACCGTCCAGAGAAATGCGCTGTTGCCGATACCGGCAACCGCCTCGGGAAGCAGGTCGAAAAATGCCGCTCCCAGAAGCGCTCCGATGGCAAAGCCGAGTATCCAATGCGCCAAACGTTCGGCAAAGAGACGGTTCGCGATAACCATAAGCGCGCCCGTGAAAGATATGGCAGACTCTGCCAGCGCGGCAATAAGAATGGAGAAAAGCATAACAAATAACTATGAACGAGCGGCTAATAGCCGCGGGGATGAGATGCGATAGCGCTGGAGTTCGATCCGATCCCCGCTGATACGGATGCCCTCTCCCCGGAGTTTCTTGATCTTCCGCGCCGTACCACCAGTCCGCCCACCGGCGGAAAAGCCACCCACCCTGCCGTCGGAACGGATAACGCGATGGCAGGGAGTTTTTACGTCGCGGTTTTGACCCAAAATACTCCCGACATGGCGCCAGGCGCGGGAATGCCCGATGGCGTAGGCCAGGTCAGCGTACGTGGCGACCTTGCCGGCCGGGATGCGCCGGGTTGCGGCGTACACCCCGTTACGCCACGCCAAGCGCATGGCCTCTTTATTTTTGAAACTCTTTCTCATTACGAGCGTTTTACCGGATGATGCCCCCTGGGGTAACGGGGCAGGTTTTTTTGGATAAATTCATGGGCCTGTTTGAGAATACCTTGGGTATTTTTATATTTCGCAATGCGGAGCGCCTCATGGTAGGTGAACCAGCCGAACCCCTCGTGTTCATTCGAGATGGTAACTTCGCGCTTTTTCGCCTCGACCAGATAATAGATAACTACCTTAAACACCAGCGGCCGCTCTTTACCGCGGCGTTGTGCGGCGCGGGAGTCGTGGTCCACGAAGGTAAAGCGCTCGGTGGTCCGGAACCCCGAAAGAATGTGGAGGTCTGCCGGTTTCAAGCCGGTCTCCTCCTCAACCTCGCGCAAAAACGCCTGCGGAGCACGCTCACCCTCCTCAAGCTTGCCCTTCGGAAAGTTCCAGTAGTTCCGGCCGTAGTAGAGGAGCAGGAATTTCAACTCGCCGTCGCGCTCACCCCGTACACTGCCGTGGGCAGTTATGCGGGGCTCACGGCGGAAAATAACGGCTCCGGCTGAAATGACTCTTTTCATTTTAACGCGGCGAGGAACTCCGGTAACGGTTTCGTATTCAATATATCTCCCGCTTCGGCCCAGCCCCGCCGCGCCTGCGCCACGCCGTATTTCAGGAATTGGAATCCGTGCACGGAATGCGCGTCGGAATCAATGACCATCTTTACGCCGGCCGCGACGCACTTCCGGATGTGCTCATCCTTGAGATCAAGCCGCTCGGGTGAGGCGTCGATCTCCAGGATCGTCCCGGTGTCATGAGCGGCCTTGATGATCGCATCCATATCCACCTCATAGGCCGGCCGGCGGTTGATGATGCGCCCCGTGGGGTGGAACAGGATATCCGCATGGGGATTTTCCATCGCCCGGATGATGCGCCGCGTCATCTCGGCTTTTGACATTTTAAAATGCGAGTGGACGGCAACGCCGACGCAATCAAGCTTGGCCAGTGTGGTATCGGCAATATCAAGCCCGCCGTCGGCCATGATGTTCACCTCTGCACCTTTTAAAAGGGTGATGCCGGAGAGCTTTTTATTCAAGCGGTCGATCTCGCGCCCCTGCCGCTCAAGCTTTTTTTCGTCAGCCCCGCCGGTCATAGCCAGGGAACGCGTATGGTCGGTGATGCATATGTAGTCAAGCCCGGCCTTTCTCGCGGCAAGGGCCATCTCCTCGATGGAGTTTGCGCCGTCGGTCCAGTTGGTCTGGGTTTGGAGGTCGCCTTTAAGGTCTTTGTGGCCGATGAGTTCCTTTGGTAGCTTGCCGGTGCGGGCGGCCTCTATCTCACCGGCGTTCTCACGCATCTCGGGCTCGATGTAGTCAAGACCGAGGGCGTCGTACAAATCCTCTTCCGTACGGCCGGCAACCTGCTTCTTCCCCCGAAATAACCCGTACTCCGAGAGCTTCAGCCCCATTTTTATGGCGATCTTCCGGAGCTCGACATTGTGGTCTTTTGAACCGGTGAAATAGTTCAACGCCGCGCCGTAAGATTCTTTCGGCACGACGCGGATGTCGCAGTCAAGACCGTTTTTGAGGCGCACGAGCGATTTCGTGGCTCCCTGCGCGTATACATGCACGACTTCGGGCATGGAGACGAAGTAGTCCATCACCGGCTTCGGTCTCGAGGAGACCACGAGGAAATCGGCGTCGCCAACGGTTTCCTTCATCCGCCGCAATGACCCCGCGGCGACGGCCTTCTCGACGCCCGGCAGTTTCTCCAAGCGCGCCTCGATGTCCTTCCCCCGGTCGTAGATATCGCCGAGGAGAAAACGTCCGCCCGCTTTTTTCACGAACTCGATGCCCTTCAGGATATTTTCCTCCGTCCTCTCCCCCAGGGATGCGATCTTCCGGATTTTGCCCGCGCGCGCCGCCCGCTCGAGATCCGCAACCGTTTTAACCTTCAGTTTTTGCCACAAGAGCTTTATCTTCTTCGGGCCCAACCCCTCGATGCGTCTCAGCCCTTCAAGATCCACCGGCACCTTCCGCTTCAGCCGCTCGTAGTCCTTGACGTGGTGGGTCTTCAGGTACTCCTCGATGCGCTCGGCGATGCCGCGCCCGACATCGGGGATTTCCTCGAGCGCCTTCAAGCCGCCTCTTTTATATATGTCGCCGACATCCCCATCGAGCGCCCCTATCGAAAGCGAGGCCTTCTCAAAGGCCCGCGGCTTGAACGGAACGCCCTCCATATCCAGCAGGAGCGCCATCTCGTAGAGGATTTTAGAAAGCTCCTGATTGGCCACATGCTTATCCTAACAAAAATAGTTGCAAGAATAACGCATTCTTGATACCTCTATGGTAGAACCCGACTGGGAGGTGATGCAGATGCGGGGCGTACGCGGCTATGTGTGCGTCAGCCGAATTGAGGGAAATCGCGTACTGCACGGGCCAGCAGTACGCTTAGGGGGTCAAACGTTCGAAAGCATCGAGACGAACGGCATCGTGCTTTTCCCTACTCTTGCTGCAGCTACGACTGCGGCGGCGGAACTGCAGCGGAGGTTCGGTACTGAAGTCAGCGTATATTTCCTCCGGCTCCAGGTTGCCGAAACAGAAGCAGATCTCGTGAAACTCCATCGCCGCCGGGGTCTCGTAGTGCTCTTCCACGCGGAGCACGGCACGCACTTCTGGGGGCGCTCCCTGCCGGAACGAACAACAACATTGTACGGGCTGCCGCTCGTGGAGAATGGCCTGCGCGCCTTCGCCGACTTCGCTGCCGCCGAGCGATGCGCAAGAGAGGTAAGACGCCAGGGTCTAAGCCGCGCCAGCATCGCCGTATTCCGGATCGGACTGCCGTTGACGGCCAGATAAAGAAAGCGGGCGTCAATCAAGAAGTGATTGGCGCTCTTTTTTTATTTTCTATGCCCCTCGCCCAGGAGTCCGGCGATGCCACTTTGGAAGCGCTCAAAGCGACGAGCGTAACCTCCATGCTTTCCCACCAGAGCGAGGCGATGTGCTTCTCGGGACGCTCAGCCGAGGAGCGGGCATGGTGCCCCCGCCTTTCAATCGAAAGGCGGGGGCGAGCGACGAGGCTGGCGAGCCCAAAATCCTCGCTGGGGATTTTGGACGCTCCCGAAAGCACAGCGCCTCGCTCCCTTACACCCTCTTTTGCTCGACGAATACCCGCCCCACCCGCTTCGGGACTTTGGGCCGGATATAGGGCTGGAGGAAGACGAGGATAACGAGACCAACGAGCATGAGCGTTCCGTTCACCAGGTAGAGCGGCCGGATGCCGACGAGACCGACGAGGACTCCGGAAAGTACGCCGCCGATGGCCGCGCCGGCCCCGGTCGAAAAGCTCGACTGCAGCGCCCATTCAAACCCCTCCGAGTCATGGTCAATGTGCCTCGTAAAGATGGCAAAGAGCGGCGGCACGGCAAACGCGTCGCCGACGGCGATCAGGGTTTGGATGGCAAAGATATGCCAGAGGTCGCGCGCGAAATAGAAGAGGAAGATGCCGCCCGTAGTGATGGCGAGGCCGATGAGAAGCGAGTAGTAATCGTCGATCTCGCCATGATTCTTGTCTATCCAGCGGGCGATGGGCAGCTGCAGCACCGATTTCACTGCCCAGTAGATAGCGATGGAAAAACCGACCGCCGTGGCCGCGGCTCCGATGTCCTCGAGCACGAAGATGGCGAAGAACGGCACGTTCAAGTTCGCGGCCACGGTGAAAATAAACTGGGTGAAGATGATGATGAGGATGACCTGGTTCAGCTTGAAAAATGAGAATCTCATGGTGCACCCCTAGAAAAGCGCCGACTGCCGGACGGGATCTCCTGGCGCCTCCTCGGCGGGGATTTGGGTGAGGAGTGCCGGCGCTTCACGGAGAATTTTCGGCAACCGGCGGAAGTTCTCCCGCAATTCCTCACCGACAGCCGCGGAGCGGAGCGCCGCCGCCGGATGGTAGAGGGGCACGATGAGCCGCCCCGCGGCGGTGATCACCCGGCCGTGGTCACGGGAAATTTTCGCTGCGGGCAGGAAAAAGTTCATCGCGAAGCGGCCCAGGGCCACGATGATCTTTGGGTTGATAGCTTCTATTTGCCGCGCAAGGTACGGCGCATAGGCCTCGATCTCCTCCGGGAACGGATCGCGGTTGTCGGGCGGCCGCCGCTTCACGATATTGGTTATGTAGACGCTCTCGCGCGGCCAATGTATTTCTAAGAGTAACGCGTCCAGAAGCTGGCCGGCGCGGCCGACGAACGGCCGCCCGAGGCGATCCTCGTGGAAACCCGGCGCCTCACCGACGAAAAGCGCTGCGGCATCCGGATCTCCCTCGCCAAAAACAAGTACGGACTGCCCCTGAAGCGGCAGCGACTTGTCAGCAATCATTTCGGCGCGGAGATCCTCAAGCGCTTCTGCCGTTTTGCCCATTATGCCCATGATAGTTCAAGACCTCCGGTTTCGGTAGCTCCGGTACTCGCGGCAGAACTGGACCACCCCCGGCAGGGCAGAGACAACAACAATGCCGGCAATGATCGGAATGATATAGCGGTCCACATTGGGAACAACGGAGCCGAGGGAATAGCCGGCCAGCGGCAAAAGCACCGCCCACAAAAACGCGCCGAGAATGTTATAGGCGAGGAATGTCGGATAGCGCATCTCCCCGACCCCGGCCAGGATGGGCGCAAAGGTACGGATAAAGGGCATAAAACGGGCGAGCACCAGGGCCTTGCCGCCATGGCGCCCGTAAAAGCGCCGGGCATGCTCAAGATTCCTCGGATTGAAAAAGCGCGACTTCTCGCGCTGAAAAACCCGCGGGCCAAAACGCCGACCAAAGGCATAGCCGAAATTATCACCGAGTACGGCGGCGATAAAGCATCCGACGACCAGCGTGCCGATGGGCAGATACTCCTGTGCGGCGAGAAATCCCGCCGTGAATAAGAGCGAGTCCCCCGGCAAAAAAAATCCGAGGAGCAGGCCGGACTCGGCGAACACGATAAGAAAAATACCGATGAGCCCGACGGCCTGGATAAGCCCCACCAGATCAGTACCGAACAGCACTTCCATATTAAAAGAGGCGTGCGACCTCGACCGCTACGCCAAGGCCAAAGAGTAGTATGAGCGCCCAACGGATAAGTACAGGGATCCGTAGCCGGTATTCCGGCTCGCGCGAACCATGGCGCACTGCGCGCCGATGGAGAACAAGAACGAGCATGCTGTCAAAGCCGATGGCGACGGCGCCCACCAAGCCGATAATACGGATGAAGTCGTGCATGCCAAGCGCATAGAGAACAGCCGGAATAGTCGCGGTAAGAATAGTGGCGAGGACGGGCCGTAGCCCGAAGTCCGAGGAAAGCATGCCCTCGAATACAATGCCGAGGCCGATGAACGAGGTGATGGCGGCAAGAAATCCAATGAGCCCGCCGACCAAGAAGTACTCCGAACCAAAACGGGCGGCAAGCCCGCTGATGGCATCCGGCGTTGTTGTAGCGCCGGTCGCACCGACCACGCCAAGCGCAAAAAGAAAATAAAGCACTGCGGCACCGGCCGTCCCGAAGAGCACCAGGCGGCCGAGCCGTCCGCCTCCAGAGGAGCCGAGGAGACGCCTCGCATCGGGGATAACGGCCATACCGGCCATCGCGAAAAGAAGGACGCCATAGGGCGCTATGGCCCGCGCCGGGTACCAGGTTTCGAGCGACGCCGCCGAGACCTTCGATGCGAGCATCCCGACCAACACCAGCGTTGCGGCCACGAGACCGATAGTCAGAATGCCGTTCAGGAGACCGCCAAGCCGGATGCTCCCGCTGATCACTGCCATCCCGATGAGATAAAAAACGGCCGGGCCAATGGCCGCCGGAATGCTCGGGACAAGCACATGGAAAAGTTCGCCGAGAAAAAACCCGCCAACCACGATGTAGGCCAGGAGCGCTCCCGACAAGCCGAAGAGGTAGGATAAACGGGACGCCCAAGTGCAGGAGGGCAGATAGCGGGCAACATAACCCGGTAGGCGATGAACCTCTTCGGTACGAAGCACGACTTCGGCATAGGCAAGATGCACCACCGCGACTGCGGCGGCAACAAGCAAAAGTTCAATAACGCCGATGAGGAAGCCGGCTTGGGCAAACACAAAAGGGATGCCGAACATCCCCACGCCGACGATCGTTCCTGCCAGCAGCAGAAACGCCTCAGCGCTCCGACCGAAGCCGGCCATGCTAAATCTTTATCAACTTTTCCTTACGGACGAGCTGAATGACTTTGGAGACCAGCCGCTTCGGGTCGCTGTCGTA
>CAYIQX010000028.1:0-6773 GCA_964365675.1 uncultured Candidatus Saccharibacteria bacterium
CCGGAAGGCGGCTGATTCGTCCAGGTCGGGCCGTTTGTAATAGAGACCTCTGCCCCGCGCTCACATCCGTGGCTGTTATCGAGCTGCCAGTTCAGCGTCACAAGCGGACGGCCGTTCTGGCAGGTTACGCTCGTCCCGGAAGACGCGCAGGCGGGGAGCAACACTGCTTGACCGGAAAGCTGTGTCCATTCGGGCGAAGCGACCGGCGGGGTCGTCGTCTCGCTATAGGAAAAACCGGCGGCGGCGATAAGAATCCCGCCAAAAATAACCGCACTAAGAGAGAGAAAGTTCCTCTGCATCGCTTGCTCCTGATTATACTGCACTCTGTCGATTGATTTACTTTTGATTGTCCACAGCACGGGAGAGGTTTGTCGTGATTGCCGCTCGGAACGCCGTGATACCCGATTCCGCATCGGTCGGATCGTTGCCGGGGTAGGCCTGGTGCCAGACGGCCGCGCTAAGGCCTTGGGCAAGCTCCTGGGCGCGTGTAAACGCGGTCGCGGCCTCCCGGTAGTTCCCGAGGTTCAACTCGGCCGCACCGAGGCCGTTCCAGAGCCAGGGGTTTTCATTGGCATTCAGCACTTCGCGGAAGGCGCTTTCAATGGTTGCTTTGGCCTCTCTATATTTCCCGGCTTTTGAGAGTATCCAGGCAAGGTCGTTATAGCCGGCCCATTCCTTGGGCGCCCAATCGGTGAAGCGCCGGAAGTCATCCTCGGCGCGCCCAAGGTCACCTGCCAGTTCCCGGAAAGCATACACAAGCCCGCGGACATAGAGCGAGCGGAGGTTCTCCGGGTTATGCTCAAGTTCTAGGGCAATTTCTTTCAGGGCGTCCTCATACTCGCGCCGCATGAAATTAATGCGCGCCAGCTGGTAGTGCCCCCACAATATGCCGGGTTCGATGGCCACGGCCTTCTGATAGGCGCGTTCGGCGATAGTGAGGTCGTACTTTTGCCCCCCAAAATAATAGTTGCCGATTTGCATGGCAAGCTCCCTATCGCTTCGGTTTAGGGCCAGTGCGGTGCCCGCATTGCTGTATTTCTGCCAGGCAAGGCGTGCGATGTGATTTTGCACGAGTAAAAATCCGAAGAAGAGGATCGCTAGAATTGAAACAACGATATACCAGCGCTTCATCAAAAATGACATAGGCGTCATCCGTTCCAGTAACAGGTCGGGCACTCCCAATACGCAATATGCGCATAAGATCGAGGGTCTTTTTTTAAGACATCACAAAACCTTCCCGCGATTTGTACTTCCTTACACTGCGCTAGTAGCACACAGTTAGAAACATTATCCTTTTTACTCTTTTTGTTTTTTTATGCGCGGTGGCGGCCATTCGAGTAAATCAATGTACCAATTCAAATGACCGATGAGCGCCTGCGCCTTACAATTCGCACAATCAAAATGAAGCTCGATACATACTCTTTTCCCGAATCCTTTCTGAATATCTCTCTTCAACTGTTTTGCACGCCGTAGCAACGCACGGTCATTCATATGCAATATGTAAGTTTCACGAACAAAACTTATCGGTAATGATTGTTTACATCGAGAATCTCAATGGCGCTCTTGTCCCTGAAAATAAAAATTGCCCGATACCTTCGGTCAACTCGGAAGCTCCATATTTTCATCCGCTTTGGTTCTAGGAGTTCCATATTTAAACTCGGATGAAAGGGGTTCTTCTCAAACGTGGATATCTGCTTTTTCAACTTCTTCTCAAGCAGCCGTCGTTTTACACGCACAACGATCTCCGGATGCAACGGAAGAACTTTCATACACAATTATACTCGGAAATATGATGAACGCTTCAGGCCCTTTTCCAGGCTCTTCAGAAAAGATGCACTGTAGATTTTAGCAATCCGAAATTCCTTCACAATTTTTTTTCGGCTCCACAGGGGCGGCGAAGAAAATGGGTCCGCATCCAAAATATGCCGCATATATTCGTAACGGAGCTTCGCATCTAAGAGAGCATTATATTCTCTTTTTGGGATAGTAACGACTGACATGATGCCACTATACTAAGATTATAAACCTGTTGTCAAATCGCTTTAAATACGCATCCGTGTAAGCTCTAGCGGCGACCCCAAAGGATGCAGGCCTTCACGACGAGCGTTTTGAGGAGTACGCCCAAGCGTGAGCGCTTCATGATAGGGGTGCGCGGCGGTCTAGAAACATCGCCAGCGCATCCCGAACCTCTCCGTTCCACTACATCGCAAAATAAATTCCATCAACTGTCAGCGCATATATTGACTGAACCGGAACTTTCCCATACGCTCCTAATGGATCTATCGAGGACGGCTTAACTTCGCATACGGGGAGGGGACGATGCGACAAAAAGGGAGTTTTTGGCAGTGGCGGCACGCGGCTTTCGTGGCGGCGGTGGTGCTTGTCCTGACCGCGGCTATCCCGGCATTCGCCCAGGACATCCCGGACACGCCGGAAAATCGGAAGGCCGCCGCCGCGCGTTACCTCGCGGCCACGCCGCCAGCCGAGCTTGCCGCTGACATCATCCGCGAGCTCACCAAGCAAGTGCCAGAGGGGCAACGGGCAGAGTTTGTGCGGCTGATGCAAGACCTCATCCGGATGGACAAGATCAGCAAGGTGATGGTCAACGCCATGCTCAAACACTTTACGGCCGAGGAGCTGGATGCGCTGGCCCGCTTTTACGGTTCCCCGGTGGGGCGCGCCATCACTAAGAAGTTCGGCGTCTATTCCGCCGAGCTCGTGCCCCCTATCCATGCCGAGATCGTTCGGGCCGTTCAGGAGCTCCAGTCACGCCAGCGCTACCGCTAGTCCGGCTGGGGTTCGAGGATGCCACAGGGGCGACCGCCGCCCCTGTTTTCTATACCTATCGCATATATCGTCGTCAACAATACGTGCGGCGCCGCGTCACAAGAAAACCGACGTCCACCCACGGGAATGCGAATACAGCGATTGCTATTACAAAAACCTAGATTGCCGGCGTCGTCTCATCGAACGTTCATTTGGGATGCCGCACGATAGCCGCCAGCGTCTCCGCTAACTAGGCCAGAGCGCCCAGGCACCACCCGAGGGTGGAGAACACCCTCGTTTTTCTTACTGCGATTCTCCGCTAAAGGAGTCCGAGTCGTTCCAGGTCTCTACGCAACCACCGAGCCTGCAGTTCAACCATGCTTTTCATGGTCTTCAGCGGGAAGGTTTGGTTGAGGGAATGGAACGTCACGGTCACTCGGCGGCCATCGAGGTGGCGGTACTGCTGGTGGCTTCCCTCTTGCCGTACGAGTACAAACCCATCACGAAAAAGCGCGCCGATAAGTTTCCGGGCGCTTAACGTCCGCAGGCGGCCGTACGGAACGTCGCTCATGCCGTAACGGTCACCAGCGGCTCCCGCGAGATACGGCCCCGCTTGATAAGGGAGGCCTTCTTCGTTTTAAGTAACTCTTCCACCACCATGCGGGTTACTTCCTGGAGGTTTCTGATCGCCTCCGCTTTCGTATATCCCCAGGTTGCCCCCCCCGCTGCTTCAAGCTCCGGGATACGCGCATGGTAGGCCCGCCGGCCGTCGGGGAAGCGGTCGGATTCGATCAAAAACTTGAACGTATAGGATTTCACTGAAATTTTCTGTTTCATGTTCCAACAGTATCGCTTACTCAAGCATGCCGTCAAATTCCACCGAGCTCCAGCCCTTCATGCAATCCGAAATCATGCGGGCCGTCAAGGAGCTCCAGAGCCGGACGCGCTATCGGTAGTTCAACCGGAGCGGCCGGCTATCACCCACACGAGGGCGGCGTACGCCCTCGTTTTTTTCTTCGTTTAGCCTATTTTAGCACAGTGAATCGGGGCGATTTGACAAAGTGGCGTAAACTTGCTATATTTTCGCCAGGTAGCTCTACGCAACAAACGCAATCCGACCCAAGGAGGGAGACGATGCGAATCCTGTCGATCCTCGCGGTGATCTTCGTTGCGCTAGTAACCTTCACACCGGCTGTCCCGGCCGAAGAGAAGCCCGCAGCCCAGACCGAGACTCCTGCCGCCCCTGTGCCGGAGATCGTATCGGTCGCCGGAGAGTGGGAAGGAACGCTCACGGGCGGGCTAATAACACCCGTTGCTACAATTCGGCTAGTTCTCAATCAGGATGGTCGAGAGGTCAACGGCACCTACGACTGGGCGGTGGGAACAAGGGGACGGCGTAACGTTGAAGTCAAGGGTGTTGTGGACGGCAACCGCCTAGTTCTTACAATTCCATCCGTCGCTTATGGCCGTATCGAGGCAACTATCCATGGCGACGAGATGGAAGGGACGTACCGTGGCGGCAGCGGCTGGACGAACCAGTTGAAAGCGAAGAGAGTGAGGTAGGTGCGCTGGGCTGCGGCCCATCAGCCCGAACGGCAGAACCGTCCGGGCTTTTTACTGCGCCGAATCGTTCAGCGATGTGACTTCACTTGCTGCGCGTTCCCGACCGCGCACAAGGAAGATATCTTTTTCTTGACGCGTTTCGGTCACGCGCAAGTACTCGCCAAAGTACTCCTTCGCCTCAGATGCATTCCCCAATTCCAGAAACGATTCGCCAAGTACGAACATACATCCCGGGTAAGCATAAGAAGTTTTAGGAGGATTTACGGAGCGTGCAATTGAAACAGCTCCTTGATAGTCTCCGCCCAAGAAGTGAGCTTTTGCAAGTTGGCAGCCATATACGTTATAGCTGTAGACGTTTGGATAACCAATCAGCTCATTTGCCTTCTGTGTTTCTCGAACCGAGCTTACATAGTCACCGCGCTTACCGTGAGTGAGTGCTAAAAGAGAGTGAGCTATTTGAATATCTGTGCTACTATTGTTAGAACCACCATTTTCTATGGCGAGATGAGCTTCTTTTTCGACATTATCAAAATCCCCAAAATAGTAGTACAAGCTCGCCAGTAGCCTATGAACTTTAAAAAGGTTTAGTCTTTGAAAATCAAACTTGGCTGCAGATGGAGCGAGTTGTAGAACTTTTAATGCCTCTATCGGCTTATTTTTTTGCTCAAAATAATATAAAGCAAGCAAGTAACGCGACGCATAAGCTTCAGTTGGAGCAGCGGCTACGTGTTTAAGAAAAAAATCTTCTGCTTTGTCATATTCTTTTATCATCCAATATGAGAATCCAAGATCGTTCAGCGCTTTTGTGTAGAGTACGCTATTTGCCTTTTCCAAATTATCCAGAAGTGATTGTTGATAATGTTTCACCGCTGCAATGTAATCAGCTCGTGGATAGAAAATCTTCCCTGGCCCGGGGTCTGGATTCGGTTCCCCGAGAGCTATCTTCCCGAGAAAGAAATGACTTTCTGGATTTTTGGTCCACGGCAGTAAAGAACGCTTAAATAGCGATTCGGCAATTTCGTATTCTCTACGGCTGAATGCATTGCGTCCCTCCGTAAGGTAGTAGGCGCGCCACAAGTTAGCTCCAACCCAGATCGCAAAAATGGCCGCAGCAACCCCAATTGCTCCAAGCGTAATGAGTTTTTTGATTTCGGAGCCGGCCATCCTTTTTATCAGCAGGAACGCAGGCTGGTCAGTTCCTGATAATGGGATTTAGCCTCATCGGAGATTTTACTGAACCAATCGCCCGCGAGCCGCTTCGACTGTCGGCGCAGTTCAGTGTAAAAGCCGGAAGACTGCATGAGGTATGTTTCCCGCTCATTAGTTTTTACATGTGGGTTTGGGTTTTCAAATTCAACATCAATGGTATCACCAGGAATCATATGCCCGTATTCCATTTTGCGCATTTCATTCAGCGACTGCGTTATCTCGCCCATCCTCGAATGAGTGGCGCGTTTCACTTCTAATACTTCCGTGCGGTATGGAATTTTTTTAAAATCCTGCAAAACCCCCGCGAAACTTAGCTTATGGCGCTTAGTGAAATCAATTCGCACTGTCATGGTTCCATTGGCCGAAATCGCCTCGTGTGGGAACTTAATTATCTCCGTGCCGTGCCGCCAGTCTCTTGGTTCATGGATACTGACACGCTGAAAATGTCCGGCCTCGTCGCGGTAAGAAAAAAGAAGCGATTTACATTGATCAGAGCCACATGCTCCAGGACCGCCTCCACAGTCGCTACCATCGCAACCACATGCACT
Source organism: uncultured Candidatus Saccharibacteria bacterium (assembly GCA_964365675.1). Taxonomy (GTDB): domain Bacteria; phylum Patescibacteriota; class Minisyncoccia; order Sungbacterales; family SURF-37; genus JACQMJ01. The sequence goes on from CAYIQX010000028.1 coordinate 6,087, forward strand.
TCCCATCACAAAGGGCATAAGAGCAAAAGCGCTTCCTAGTGATTTCCGCTGAAGTAGAAGTAGAAAAGCTCCAAATAAAAGCATTGTCGACTGAACAACAACCGGGGAGTCAAAAAAAGATTTAGTGAAATTCGTATTACGATAGTGCTCTTCACCCATCATCCAATCACGGAACATTGATTTTACGAGCAAAAGTGGCACTCCGTCCTTCTTAAGACCTAAGAAGGTCAACTCCAATTGATCATTGGGCTGGAAAAGTTTATCTTTTGATTCGCGAGAACCTGCCCACAGGTGCTTGATTTTCTGGAAATGCGAAACAATATTGAAGCTGTTATTTAAGTTTGCGCGTGCCGAAAGAACAATTTTTTGCTCAACATCCTTTTTGTCAAAAACGTAAAATTTTTTGAATTCGGAATCAGGAATAACTTCACTGTTTTTAGGATGCACTACCCGGAAAAGCTTAACCCAATCAACGAATGTTTCCTCTTCTTCGATTTCCTGCAGTTGGAACACTAGTTTTCCATCTTTTCGTTGGGGAATATTTTGGAACTTCAGCAAATCGGGGTCGATGAGGCCTCGTTCGTAGAGCGCCTTGATCATCCCGTAATCCGTAAAAAAACTCTTCGGCTTGCCTAGAAGAAAGTCATTTTCAATTTGAATTTAATTGTATTAAAATTATTTATTATT
>CAYIQX010000029.1:0-6358 GCA_964365675.1 uncultured Candidatus Saccharibacteria bacterium
CGCCGTCAGCCGATACCTATTGGGAGCCGTTTGAGGAAAACAAGCGGCCTGATAGTATGGGACTATAATTTCGTATGTGGAACGTACTCAAAGCCGTCTTCAGTTATTTTTCGACAGCGAAGCGCCGCTGGCTCCTGCCCATTGTTCTTTTCCTCGTCATTCTCGGCGCCCTCATCGTCGTCTCCGCGACCTCCGTCTTCGCGCCGTTCATCTATACGCTGTTCTAGGCCTCGGGGGTCAGCGCTTGAGGTATACACGGGATCATATGCATAGCTTACGGTTTAAAAAGGAGCAGATCTATTGGCGCATTTTCAAGAGGTGGCTGTTCCGCCTTTTTTTAAAAGGATTCGGGTTTCACCGGACAGCGGCGTTCATCACCGACGAGTACGGCCGCGCTTGGGACAACTCATTGGCACGCCTGGATGGCGAGACGAGTAGCGCTCCGATACTGCGCGAACTGAACGGCGACCTTGTACTATGGAGGCGGATCGATGGCGTAAAATTCAGGATACGATGCTTGAGCCGAGTTATCACTGACCTCTGCCTCACCGGTGGCATAACAAGCGTGCTCGAGCTCGGCAGTGGGAACGGCATGAATATTCTCGCCCTAGCGGTTTTGCACCCAGAAATAAAAGTTTGGAGGGGCATCGATCTGACGCCCCAAGGCACACAGGCGGCGGCAGCACTCCTTGCAAACCCGCCCCTCGCGTACCTGAAATTCGTCACCGGCCTCGATGAAAAGATCGTTGCCGAGCGTCTTGCCCACCGGGACATCCAGTTCCAACTCGGGGACATGCTAGCCCTTCCGTATGCTGACGGTTTTTTTCATGTCGCGCTGACCAGTTCTTCTATAGAGCAGCTCCCCCGCGATTACCCGCGCGCCTTCCGGGAAATCCGGAGGGTCACGGCGAAGTACGCCGTGTTCTTGGAGGCGTTCCGGGAGGTCCAGAACACGTTTAACCGGATGCACCTCCGGAATGTCGACTACTTCCGCTCCTCATTCCTGGAGCTGCCGAACGCTGGTTTCCATATCTTGAAATTCGAGCCATACCCCATCTCGAGCCCGTATTTCCGTCTCGGGCTACTCGTGTGTTCGGCAAACCCCGTTAGATCCTCATCCTGAGGGGCTGGGCCCTCGCTATGATCTGGAGATCCACTCCTTTCATCTCCGGCTTGCCCCGTTAGAAACAGTGTTTCTAACGGGGTTAAGGATCTAACGGGGTAAATCCGCCGCCAAGCGCCGCTGGCTCCTGCCCATCGTGCTTTTCCTCGTCATCTTGGGAATGCTTATCGCGGCCTCGGCCACCTCGGTCTTTGCACCATTCATCTATACGCTGTTCTGAAATAAAGCAATCTGAACAAAAAATCGAGTTAACAAATACCGACGATCGTCGGTATTTGTTAACTCTGTCTGAAAAGCCGGAGTAGCTTTATGCCAATGTCACGGCCGTAATTGGATCAAACTTCTTCAGGGCCTTTACCGTAGTGCGACCAAGAACATTTTCATACTCCTCCGCGGGGAGGCCGCCGGCATGCGCCTGGGGCCGCATGGCGTAGAGCATCTCGGCGGTGATGACGGTGTCGGCGGGAATGTCCTCGCCAGCCATGAGCGACTTCCGGAAATACGGACGGAACACGGCCTCGTCCTCCTGGAGCACTTTGGCGCCTGAACCCATGCCGGCTTTCACGATGTCTTTTTCAAGATACTCCGCTTTCTTGGCAGGATTGGCCTCAAGTTCACGGATGCCGCTGACGAGCGCCTTCAGCTCCTCGGGCGTCATGGACACCTTGTGATCCGCGCCCCAGAGGTCGCGACCAAAGGAAAAGTGCTTCTCGACAACTTGTGCGCCGAGCGCGACGCCGGCGAGGGCCGAGTCAATACCGATGGAGTGATCGGAGAAGCCGACGGGTATCTGGTAGCGCTCGCGGAGAAATCCGATAGTGGCAAGGTTCAGCTCTTCGGGCGGGCAGGGATATTTGGAAACGCAGTGGAGGAGGACAATCCCCGTTCCCTGCCTGCCGGCAGGCAGGCGGCGCTTCAAAAAATCAATGGACTTGTCTATCTCCTCGAGCGTAGACATACCCGAAGACAGAATAATGGGGTTCCCGGTAGAAGCAAGGTAATCGAGCGTAACGAAATCGAGAATGTCGCCAGAGCCGACTTTCCACAGGGAAACGCCGACCTCGGAGAGTTTCTTTGCCGCACCTCGAGACATGGGTGTCGAGAAAAATATAATGCCGACCTCGTCGCAGTAGGCCTTGAGCGGCCGCCAGAAGGCGTCGAGCGGCGTGGCGTTGGTATTTCTGGTTAGCCAGGAATAACGGTCCGCGCCTTTGAAGTGCGGCGAGACGACATGAATGTTCAACTGCTCGTCCTCGACGTTATGGGTCTGGAACTTCACCGCGTCAGCCCCGGCATCCTTGGCCGCCTTTACGAGCGCCTTGGCGTTTTCGAGATACTCCCCCACCGAGCGCTCCTCCTCGGTCTGGATAAAATTTTTGCCTATCTCGGCAATGATAAAAACCTTCTTCTGAATTTGGTTCCAAATGTCTACGGGTGAATTCATAGTATAGAGAATAATCAGTTCACCGTAACCCTAAACAAGGCTATTGAATCCGTCAAATGAAAACGGGGCAGCATTGCTTCTGCTACCCCGGTGACGAAGCCCCTGTCGCATGGATCAGGAGAACGGCACCTGAACCCAGCCGCCACCCTCCTGCGCCGACTGGAACGCCGCGATGCAAGCAGCGGCCACGTTGATGCCATCCTTGATGGTGTGGCGCGGCTTTCCCTCACCGCGGATGGCGGCGAGGATGTCGGCGTGCATGCCGCGATAGAGCTCACCGATATTGTAGCCCGCCCACTCCTCGAACGACGGCTCGGGCGAGAACGACACGGCCTTGCCGTCCACGATCAGGCGGTCGCCCTCCGGCGTAGGGCCGTAGGCGAGCGTTCCGCACTCGAACTGGAAGGTGTGAGCGATCGTGCGGTGCGCCAGAGGGCTACCATCGCCCCGAACAGCGAGGCAGATGAGCCACGAGAGTCGACGCCCGTTCGCGAATTCGAGCGCACCCTCCATGGTGTCGTAACCGCCATGGTTATCCAGGTTCTCATGGTAGGTCAGTACCTGGCCGGTCGCGCGAATGCGCCGAATGGTGGCACCGGCGAAGAGTAGAGCGGTCATGAAGTTGTGGGAGAGCCCGCCGGCGCAGGGATTGTACCGGCTCTCCGTCCGCCACTTGCCCCCGCCCATAATGCGGTCGCACCGCCACATGGAATAGAGGGTGCAACCGAACATGAACGGTCCGAGCGCATCGCGGCAAGCGAGTGCCGCTTTGACCGGGCGCGCGTGCGAGTACTTCTCGCCGAAGTGAATCCTGTCGGGGAAACCTCCCGCGAGCACCCGGATCTCCGCAAGGTCGTTCATCGACGTCGCGACCGGCTTCTCGAGGAAGACGTACTTGCCGGCGTTGAGCGCCGCTCGAAGCGGCGGCAGGTGCTGGTCGTCGGGCGTGGCCACCACGACGAGATCGACCGCGGGGTCTAAGACGAGACTCTCGACGTCGGGACGGTAGAACTCCGGGCCGAGGCTCAACTCCTGAGCGACCGCCGAGTACTTTGCCGGGTCGAGATCGTAGAGCGCAACCACCCGGACACCCGGGAACATCATGAGCGACCTCAGGTTCGACATGCCGCCGTCACCGAGGCCGATGACACCGACGCCTATCGTAGAACTCACTCTCGACCCCATTGTGCCCTCCTCTCTGGGGTAGGATTTGCTATAAATCCCCTGTCAAACTGTCCGCTGAAATTTGTGACACAAAGCGAAGCGGAAGTCAATTTTCCCCTAACCCCCCGTCGCCGTCCTTGGTCTCACCCCGAACGAGTACCGCCGCCATTGAGGTACTCCTCCCGGGCCAGAGGTTCTGGAGCCAAGCGAGCGGCGCCGCAATGACCGATACATAGACCGTATACCAGGCGAGGCCGGAGGAGAGCCGGCTGTGGCATGCCCCGGTCGCCTGGAAGCCGTTCTGGACAGAGATGCCCCATTGCCCGGGGTCGGCTACGGCCCCGACGGTCACGTTCGCAAAACCAAGGCTGCGGCCGAGCCGGACGATACTAGCACCACTGAAGAGCCAAATGTGCCGCGGCGCATGGAAACCCGACCAGTAGCGGCCGAAAAAATTGAGATCAAGCGCCGCAGCGTTCGGCGTGATGAGAATGACTTTGCCGCCCGGCGCCAAGTGCTCGATCAAGCGGCGGAGCACCGTCACCGGATCAAGGAAATGCTCGATAACATTCACGAGAATGATGGCGTCAAACTGCTCCGGAAATGGAAACTCCTGCTCGATGCCCGCGCGACGGAACCGGATACCAGCCGCCATGAGCGATGCTTGGGCGGTCCCATCAAAATCGCTTCCGGAAAGATCTCTAAACCCAAGTTCCTTGAATGCCATGAGGAGCGCACCATTGCCGCAGCCAAGTTCCAGAACTTTTGCTTCGCGGCTGCCGACAACGCGGCCGAGACGGCGGGCGAAGCGCTGCGTCTGTATATGTTTCAGTGCGGAAAAAAAACTACCTGAACCGCGGGAAAGATAGTTGCGGTAGTCGGGAGGATAAAACGACGGGATTACGCCCGCATCGGGCAGGGGCGACTGCCGGATCGCTCCGCATTGGGAACAGCGGACGTAATCAACCGGACGATACGCCCCATATTCGTAGTCGGCAACGCCGCGCCAAACGGCATTAGTGCTGCCGCTTCCACAGATGAGGCAAGTCATGCCGACTCGTTGTAGCCAAGCTCTTCGCCTTTTTCCGGCCGGACCTCGCCCTCGGCCGACTTTATCTTCGCGAGCGTCGGCAACGGCGGCTTGAACTCGTAGGGCGGGATGCGGAGGTCGGCCGGTCTCGCCCGCTTCTCGTTGATGTAGTCAATACCGCCGTAGTCCTTAAAGCCGAGCTGATAGACCTTCCAGCGCCGCAAGCGCATCGGTACATCCTCGGCCCATACCTCCGTAAACCACCGCTGGAAAAGCTTCTGAAAAATCGCTTCGAAAAGCTTGAAAAAGGGATGCGTATGGATGGTGTAGATTACCCGGACCTTAGAGCGGTTGCCGGGGAGATCCTCAAAATGCGTGGTCTGCTCAAGGAGAAAGCCGATGGAATCCTTGTGGAACACCCGCATGGTGTTGCCGTCCATGAACTGCAAAGCGATGCCAGCCGTCGAGAGCGGCAAGAGCGGCATTTTCTTTTTCCGATAGACCAGCGCCCAATCGTCGCGCTCGGCTAAAATGCGCGCCTGATCGTAGTGCTGGTAGTGCGTACCGACGAGGTGTTCGTGGTCGTAATAATTCCACATCACCACCTCTTTCGGGCAGTCCATCTCCGCTTCGCAGGTAAGAGTCAGAGCGATATGTTTCATATCCGAAGGTATATCCTAAACACTCGTTATCGTTTAGCGCGCTGGCATAAGCCACTAGCCACTCGGGTATAGGGTTTCGGGTGCGCACGAACCCTACTGGGTAGACCCTAAACCCTAGTGGCTATACCCTACCGACTATCCGAGGAGATTAACGTAAATATTATTCTCTATCACCTTGACCGGATAGCGCCGTAGGGCAAGGCCGGGTACGGTAAGGCAGGCACCGTCCTGACAGGAATACTGCCAGTTATGCCAGAGGCAGGTGAAAACACCCTCTTTGGCTTTATGGAACCCGACCGGCCCCCCGAAATGGCGGCAGATGTTGGAGTAGGCCACGAGCGCGCCTTCGAATTCATACAAAAGAATATCGTGGCTGTCCGACGCCCAGCGCGTCATTTGCCCGCCGGATTTTTTGAATTCGTCCATGGAAGCAACGAGGGTATAGGTCACTTCCCTGCCGCCTTCATTAAGTTTCTTTTCACTAATTTGCTCCTCCATGGTTCACATAATACGGCTCAACCATACCACCGGCGCATCGATTGGGCAATCAGGACTTTTTTGTGCCGATGACCATCCAGCTGATGTTGTTGCAGTGGGTACTTACAATATCGGTAAGACCGGCGTCGGCGAGCAGCGCTACGGCTTCTTCGCGCCGGTAGTATCGGGCGATACTGGGTAGAAAGTGATCGAACACAATGAGATGGATATGCCGAAATTTAAAACCTTTCAGTTGCGACAAATACATACTCCTGGTCGGCACAACTTTTACAAAGAGGTACAAAAGAATACTGGCGGCATACATCAGACGATAGAGAAGCGCCGGCGGAAGACGGCTGGTTATGAGGCGGCGCAACGGCGAAACGAATGTTACGATCCACTCGTTGCCCTCATACCCGTAGAGCCACACCGCCACTTTTCCGCCCGGCTTGGCGGCC
>CAYIQX010000030.1:0-6348 GCA_964365675.1 uncultured Candidatus Saccharibacteria bacterium
CGGCGGGACGGATGATTGACGTAACGTCATCCGCCCCGCCTCCCACCCGAGTTTCTGAAATGTTTCAGAGGTTCAGGCGGGAGACAACGGGAAGTTCCTTGAGGGAGACACCGTGATACCTGCCGGTGGAAACGGCAGAAGGAGGAAGAACATGGAGGAGCGCAGGGGCAAGAGAGGGGCGTCCAGCTTCGTGGTCGTGGTACTCGCCTTGGTCGCCATCGCCGGCATCGTGGCGAGCATCGCCTTCTGGACCAAGGAGGGCATTGCGAAAGACGCGCTCACGGTCCTCGAGGCCACGGTCGCGACGGGTCGCTGCGGCGACCAGCAGATCGTCGTCATCGACGAGAAGCGGGTGGCCGTTGCCGGGCACGTCTACTCGTCGGAGACGGTGTCGCTGCTCTGCTTCGAGGGTGGTAAGGCCAACCTTCGCGTGTTCTCGGAGCGCGGCGATCTCGTCATGGAGAGGCAGTCGCGCTAAGGCCGCTTCGGGCCGGCCGCGGCGAAGGAGTAAATCCGAATCCGCGCAGGCCTGCGCGGCAATGAGAGAGGAGGCGGCAACGATGATATGATGCGCACCTGACCTCGTCGGGGAAGACGGCGGGATCACTAGGAAAGACAGTGAATCTTCCGGGGCCGGCAATTCTGTTCTGCGGACAGTCAGCGTGGAGCCCCGCCACAATCCACGCGAAACGAACGCTCCTTGGCGATGGGGGTCAATCGCTGTGGGAGGGAGATGGCAGACGATACGCCATCTCCCCTCCCACCCTTATCCGAGTCCAGGTATGCGAATACGTGGATTCAGAGGAGGGAAGTAGTTTGAAAACTAGAGGTCAAATTCCGAAATTCCCGCCTCTTTTAGGATCGAGCGGAGCGTGCCTAGCGGGAGGTCCTTGGCGTGGTAAGCGACCGTAACGCGGCGTCTGGACCTCGGATGGTAAAATACATAATGGCTCCCGGTGGTATGGTCGAGCTCGAAGCCATGGCGTTTCAGCACTGCGATGATCCTGCGCGGCGTGAGGCGCGGCAACTTAGGCATGAACCGCCGCCCGCCCCACTGAACCGCGCAACTCAACCGAGGCGATGAAGCTCTCGTTGTCGGTCGGGATCGGCTCGCGGTGCTTGCGCAGGCTCCCGAGATACGCTCGGATGGCATCCGCTGCCATGTGCCGCGCTTCCGCAATCGTCCGGCCGTAGGTCATGCAGCCCGGCAGTGCGGGGACGGAAACGGTAAAACCGCCTTCAGGTTCGGGGCGCAGGACAATGTTGTAGCGGATGCTTTTCACGCCGAGAGCATAGCACAGGCGGTACTCAAAATCAATACAGGTTTTGATCCCTATCTGAGTCCTTCACTCCGTGGAGGATTCAGAGGAAGGAAGTTCTTCTACAGTTCGCCGCCCAAGCGAGCCGGCGATTCAGTAAAGGGCTCCGCGCCGAAGGAGCGCGTCCCAGCTCGCCTACGCGGGAGGAATGACGACCGTCCATTATCGTCCTCTTCCTCCCGCTCCCACCCGAGTTTCTGACGCAATCGGAAATTCAGGCGGGAAGCAAGAGATTGCCGCCATGGATCTCCGGGGAAGTTCTCTCTCCCCCTGCCCGAATGCCGCTTCGCGGCGCTCAGGCGGGCGAATTTTTCCGGAGGTTCGTGGCGGCAAACAAAACCACCGGCTCTCGCCGGTGATTTTGTGTTGTACTATTTCTCTACTGCTTCTTTTACTTTGGCAGTAATATCCGATACCTGCATATTCGCTTTTATAAGATACGCGAACACGTTCAGGCGTTCGGCTTCGCGGATATAGCTTGTTTCCTCGATGTTCGAGAGAATAAGCGCCGGCACTTCGGCGCCGCCCGGCAACTTCCTTATATCAGCAAGCGCCTCGAGCCCGCTTTTGCCCGGCAGGAGAATATCCAGAAGAATGGCGGCCGGATGGATTTCGGAGAAGCGCTTTACCGCGTCCTCGCCGCTCGAAACAAAGACCGGCTCAAATCCCGCGCCTTTCAGCCCTTCGGCGAGAAGGGTGGTCATGAAGGGATCGTCCTCGGCGAGAAGGATTTTAAGATTGGCGTCAGCCATAGTCAGAGTATAACCCGCATTCCCCGCGAAGCAACCGCCGGATATACCCCGTTAGAAGTCATTCTTACAAACTTTTAGAATGGGAAATTTTTATTACCTTATGAAGTAAGAAATCGACTGCTCGACATATCCGTTATTTGGTAGTCGTCCAGACTTCTAACGGGGTATACTGGGCCTATGCTATTCGCCAAAGACATCACTAAGTCGTGGATCCGGACGGAAACGCTGGGACGAAAGAAGCGCCGCGCCGCATTGGTTCTGGAGCGTTTGGAGGCGGCATATCCGAACGCGAAGATAGCGCTCAAGTACGGCACGCCGATGCAGCTTTTGGCCGCGGTCATCATGTCCACGCAGGCAACCGACAAAAAGGTGAACGAGATAACGGCAACGCTTTTCCGGAAATATAAAACCGTTGGCGATTTTGCAAAACTCGACCCGCGAAAACTGGCCGAAGAAATACGCGCCATCGGATTTTACCGCGCTAAGGCGCTGGCTATCGTAACGTCGGCAAGAATTCTCCGCGACAAATTCGGCGGCAAACTGCCGCGAACGATGCAAGAGATGCTCCTCCTTCGCGGGGTGGCGCGAAAGACCGCCAATGTCGTCCTCGGCAATGCGTACGGCGTAACCGAGGGCATAGCCGTGGATACGCATGTGCGGCGGCTGTCCCAGCGCTTGGGATTTTCCACCCACGATGACCCGGTAAAAATTGAGCGCGATCTTATGGCGCTCTTCCCGAAAGAAAAATGGTTCAAGCTGACCTATATGCTCATTGACCACGGCCGGGCCACTTGTACCGCGCGGGGGCGGACATGTTCTACTTGCCCGGTGCGGAAGATGTGCCCGTCGTCGCTGGCATAGGGATTTAAAAACGGCGCGGGCTTCAAGCCCGCGCCGTTATCTTCAACCTCTGCGGAAAAATCATTTTCCGAAATTCCTTTTCCGCCCCGCGTAATCCTCCAATGCCTTATCCAATTCGCGCTCGTCAAAATCCGGCCACAAGGTATTGGTAAAATAGAGCTCGGCATAGGCCGACTGCCACGGCAGAAAGCCGGAAAGCCGCTGTTCGCCGCCGGTGCGGATAAGGAAGTCGACATCCGGCAGGCCGGCGGTATAGAGGTGCCGCGAAATGGTATGTTCGTCTATGGCGGCGATGGCTTTGGTATTGCCATTGGTTTCGCTGGCCACGCGCCGGGCCACATGCTGGATCTCGTCACGGCCGCCGTAGGAGAGGGCGAGGTTCACCGTGAGCCCGCTGTTCGCGGCAGTGGCGGCGATAACCTTCTCAGCCGCTCGGCGGAGATCCTCCGGGAAGTCATGCAGGCGGCCGCTGATGCGCAGGCGCGCATTATGCCGGTTCAGCCAGTCGAAACTGTCGGTGATGGCAAGTCGGAAAAGCCCGAAGAGGGTTCGGAGCTCGGCGGGTGAGCGCCGCCAGTTCTCGGTGGAGAATCCCCAGAAGGTGGCCACCGGTATGTTCCGCGCGATAGCCGCCGGAATGGCGTTCCGGAATGTCTGGATGCCGTGCCGGTAGCCCTCCGAGAGGGGCAGGTGCTTCGCGGCGGCCCAGCGCCGGTTGCCGTCCATGATGATGGCGACGTGCCGCGGTATTGCGGTGTCGCCGTTTTGTTTACTCGTTTCCATTACCGGATCATTAGTCATTTGTCCTTCGTCTTTTAATTATACCCCCATCGTGCCGGTCGTGGTTGCAAATCCTACTTTGCCTCGTTGCGTTCCCCCAGCGCCAGCTCGCATTCCTGCTCGGCGGTGCCGCGTATGAATTTCAGCTTCAGGCGGTCGCCGATGGCGAATTTCTCGATTACGTCCTCGATAGAATTTTTCTCATTGATGGAGGCGCCGTTTATCTCAAGAATAATGTCCCGCTCGCGGATGCCGGCCTTCTCGGCGGCGCTTCCCTGGATGACGGCCTGTCCCCCGCTTTCGGCCAGCACCAGCGCCCCGTAGTCGCAAGGGGAATGGAGTTTCGATTGGAGGGATTTTGTGAGGAGGACATAGCGTACGCCAAGGAACGGTTTTTTGATGCGGCCGAATTTTTTTACATCCTCCAGGTCGGACTTGGCTTTGTTGATGGGGATGGCAAATCCAATGTTCTGCGCGCCGAAAACCACGGCCGAGTTGATGCCGATGACCTCGGCTTTCAGGTTGACGAGCGGGCCGCCGGAGTTCCCCGGATTGATGGCCGCGTCGGTCTGAATGAGCCCGCGCAGCCGCTCGGCATGCCCCTCCATGTCAGTGACGGCGGTGATGTATCGGGAAAGGCCGGAGACGATGCCTGTGGAGACCGTATTCTTGAATTCGCCAAGCGCGTTGCCCACCGCGACTACGCTTTGGCCGAGCAGTATCTTGGTTGAATCGCCGAGTTTCAGGGCCGTCAAATCCCTGCCGGACGGGTCTATTTTCAGGACGGCGACATCGTTGATGGGGTCGCGTGCGAGCACTTTGGCTGAATATTTTTCTTCATCCGGCGTGGATACCGTGTATTCGGCATCAGGGTCGACCACGACATGCTTGTTGGTCAAAATGAATCCGGCGGGGTCAACGATAAAGCCCGACCCCCCGCCGGTGCGGATCTTGCCGGAATCGGTTTTGGGAAGGTTCTCAACGATCTCCTCCTCGCTTAGTCCGTCGAGCGGCAGTTCGCCGAAAAAGGGGAATCCTTTGGCCTCAAGCGCGGCGAGATCCTTCCCGACCATTATCGAGACAACGCCGGGGAGCGTTTTTTGGACGACCGAAATAATTTGTTCTTCGTGGGTCATGACGTAAGAAATGATAAACCAGAAATTAGAAAATAGTAGAAATTAAGCTCAATTTATGATACCATACCGCAGAATAACAGCATAAATACTGCCCCCGTAGCTCAACGGATAGAGCAACTCCGTCCTAAGGAGAAAATGGGAGTTCAATTCTCTCCGGGGGCGCATCAAAAACCCGCTGAATCGCTTCGGTGGGTTTGTCGTTCAGGCGACCTCTCCCAGCACCCAGCCGAGAAGGGCCATGCGGAGGAAAAGACCATTCCCGGCTTGCCGGAAGTACGCGGCGCGAGGGTCGACATCCACTTCGGCCGTTATCTCTCCGGCGCGCGGCAAAGGATGGAGGATGACCGCGTTCGGCCGCATACGGAGGATCTCCGCCGCACTGATGACATAACGCTCTTTTACGGCTTTATAAATCCCCTCTGGCATACGCTCGCGTTGGAGCCGTGTCCAGTACACGACATCTGCCAATGGTAGAGCTTGGGCGAGTGATGTCTCTTCGCGGAACTGCACACGATGTTCGCCGAGATGCCGTTTGATGTCCTCCCCAATGCGAACCTCTGGCGGCGCCACGAAAATGATGCTCACCCCCTTGAACTTTGCGAGTAGGTAAGTAAGGGAACGCACGGTCCGGCCATACGCCAGGTCGCCACCGATAACGACCGTGAGGCCGTCTACCCGCCCCCGCTCGCGGATGATGGTATAGATGTCGATGAGCGCCTGGGTCGGGTGCTGGCCTCCTCCATCTCCGGCGTTGATTATGGGCACCGGGCTTACGAGTGCGGCCCGCTCCGCCCCGCCCACTTCGTTATGGCGGAGCACGATGACATCAGGACGGTACCGGCAAAGGACGCGGATGGTATCCTCGAGCGTCTCGCCCTTTGCGGCTGATGAGAACTCTTGCGCGTTCTCGGTGGAAACAACCTTCATCCCGAGATGGCTTGCCGCCGCCTCGAACGAAAAGCGGGTGCGCGTTGACTCTTCGTAAAAAATAGAGAAGAGCAGACGGCCGGCGAAATGCCCAGTCAGGCGTTTACGCCCCTTAGCATCGTCGAATTCCCTCCGGAATTCATCAGTACTCCGGAATAACCGTTCCAAGAAACCACGGTCAAATTGCTGGCTCTTGAGTATATGTCGCACGTGCGGCCTCATACTGTTTTCCCAGGAACTATCCTGAAACAAATACGCCTCCCACACGGGAGGCGCTCCAGTTTCCGAACTGCATACTCAGCTGGCAGTAATATCAGCATGCCAGCCCAATGCTACGCTCTCAAAAGCATGGACGCCACTCTCGGTTTTCCCCATATGTATCTATAAAAACGACCGCTTTTATAGATACACTATTGGTGTTAATATGAAAAACATGAATTTAATATTCAGGTAACCCGGCTATGCCTCGCGGACCTGGCACAATTCAGCAGAAAATCCTTCTTCTCCTTGAAGCCGGATTTGCGCTGGCGCTCTCCGGCTCGCCGCGATCATCCTTCAGGATATTATCCATGG
>CAYIQX010000031.1:0-6303 GCA_964365675.1 uncultured Candidatus Saccharibacteria bacterium
GGCATGATGTGTTCGAGCCCATCGGTCTTGACGGCTTTGGCATCCATTCCGAGAATTATGCCTTAAAAATAAATAAACATCCGGCGGACCAGGCGAAAATTTCGCAAAAGAATTTCTATCGCCAGCTGGCAATGCTCGGCAACGGATTTGCCTGGGAGAAACGCCTTGAAACCTACGATCCTGGTTATTACCGCTGGACGCAGTGGATCTTCACCGAGATGTTCCGGCGCGGGCTGGCCTATCGCAAGAAGTCACCGGTGAACTGGTGCTCGTCCTGTAAAACCGTGCTTGCGAATGAGCAGGTCGTATTGGGAGAGTGTGAGCGCTGTGGGACAAAGGTTCTAAAAAAGGATCTTGAGCAGTGGTTTTTCAAGATTACCGCCTATGCCGGACGGCTCCTGAAAAATCTTCAGAACATTGATTGGCCGGAAAAAATTAAAATCGCCCAGAAAAACTGGATCGGGCGCTCCGAGGGCGCGCTCATAGGATTCCAAATCCCAAAAACCAAACTGCAGATCGAAGTGTTCACCACGCGGCCGGATACGCTTTTCGGCGCTACCTATATGGTGTTAGCCCCGGAGCATTCGCTTATTCAGGATCTCGGACCCAGGGTCAGGAATCTAGGGGCAGTCAGGCGCTACATCGGGCGCGCCCGAACCAAGAAACAGGAGGAGCGGATAGCGGGAAAGACCAAGACCGGCGTGGAATTAAAAGGCATCCGCGCGATAAATCCGGCGAACGGCAAAACTATCCCGGTATGGGTGGCGGACTATGTACTCGGCGGCGTGGGTACGGGCGCGATCATGGCCGTGCCGGCGCACGACGAGCGTGATATGGAGTTTGCGAGTAAGTTCAAGCTCCCCATTGTGTCGGTCATTGCGCCCAAGACGGGCACACCGCAAGAAAATCCAGAACACAAGGAAAAAATTGTAGCCCTTGTGCAGGATAAAAAAGGAAGAATCCTCACAATCAACTGGGGTGAAAAGCTAGGCGGTCGTCTTTTAGTGGGTGGGACCGTGGAGAAGGGTGAGGATGCCGTAAAAACCGCAAAGCGTGAGATCACCGAAGAAACCGGCTATCGGAATTTAAAACTTATTGCGGTGGCCGGCGAGATGGTCCATCACGAGTATTTTGCGTATTCCAAACAGAAAGCATTCACTGCACATACGCGGCTATTCCACTTTAAGGTGGTGGGGAACGACCGTAGCGTACAAGCACTTGATGACAGCGAAAGAGGAAAGTTCAAAGTGGAGTGGATTAGTCCAGCTAAGGCGCGAAAGGAGGTTGTAGATCCACTCCATCGCTATACCTTTGAAAGGTTTGTTGACGGCAGAGCGTATTCAGGAGAAGGGGTGCTTTTTAATTCCGGAACGTTTGACGGCATGGATTCAGAGAGCGCGAAATGGGCCATCACCAAGGCCGTCAAGGGCAGGCGCACCGCCGCGTACCGCATCCGCGACTGGCTAATATCGCGCCAGCGCTACTGGGGGCCGCCCATACCGCTTGTTTTCTGCGAAAACTGCGCGGAAAGAATCAAGAATCAAGAATCAGGAATCAGGAAAACATATAGCAAAGGTGAACTGGAAAACCCGGGATGGATCGCGGTGCCGGAACAAGATTTACCGGTGAAGCTCCCTTATATTAAGAACTTCCGGCCGACCGGTACGGCAAGATCGCCGCTGGCCACCGTGGAAAAATTCCATAGAGTCCGCTGTCCGAAATGCCGTGCGATCGCCCGGCGAGAAACCGATGTTTCCGATACCTTTCTTGATTCGGCCTGGTACTATCTTCGTTACCCTTCGACTCGCTCCTCTCGCTCAGGGCAAGCCCCTTGGGACAGAGAAATCACCAAAAAGTGGTTTCCGGTTGACATGTATATCGGGGGCGCGGAACATGCCGTACTGCACTTGCTCTATGTGCGCTTTCTCGCCCTGGCCTTCCACGACTGGGGGCTGACCCATTTCGAGGAGCCCTTCAAAAAATTTCGTGCGCATGGCCTGCTCATTAAGGACGGGGCTAAGATGTCGAAGTCGCGGGGCAATGTTGTGAATCCCGACGAGTACGTTCGGGCGTACGGTGCCGACGCGCTCCGTATGTATCTCATGTTTTTGGGGCCATTTGAGCAGGGCGGGGATTTTCGTGATACCGGCATTCGGGGTATTACGCGGTTTCTCGAGCGTGTGTGGCGATTGGCCGGGAGCCGTAAAAAGTCCGGTTTCGGCAGCGGCAGTGTGCTCGACCGGCTCATGCATAAAACCATTGCCAAAGTAACGGCTGATATCGCCGGCCTGCAGTACAATACCGCCATCTCGTCGCTGATGGTCCTCTTAAACGCATTCGAAGAGAAAACGGAGAGCGTGGCGCGCGAGCATCTTTCCGTTTTCCTGCGCTTGCTTGCGCCATTCGCCCCGCATATGACCGAGGAGCTGTGGCGCCATTCGCTCGGCGAGAAAGCGTCCGTCCACAAAAGCCGCTGGCCGGAAGCCGAAAAAAGGTTTTTGCGGAGTGAGCGCATGACCATCGTGATACAGGTGAATGGCAAAGTGCGCGACCGGCTCGAACTGGATGCCGGGACGAACGATGCGGCGGTGCGTGAGCTTGTTCTTGCTCGGCCGCAGGTCAAGGAGTGGCTCCAAGGCCGGCCGGTCAAAAAACTCATTTACGTGCCGAAGCGGCTCGTGAATATCGTGGCCTAGCCCTCATGGAAGTAGTCCATCTCATCGAGCGTAACCAGGAGGCGGTTCGCGCAAAGGTCTCATCCCTTCTTCGGCGGGGCGGCGTGGTAGCGGTGCCGACCGACACGGTGTACGGTCTCGTGGCCGATGTGCTCCAGGAGGCCGCGGTGCGAAAAATATTTCGTATCAAGAAGCGCGCGCATCTGAAGGCCATGCCGGTGTTCGTTCGGGATACGGCCATGGCCAAAGCGTATGCGTATTTTGACCCCACGGTGGGGGAGTTCCTTAAAGAGGTTTGGCCGGGCCGGACTACAGTCGTTCTCCGGAAGAGAGAGGTAATGCCCGACCTGGTTACCGGTGGCGAGCGAACGGTCGGGATGCGCATCCCGGACCATCCTTTTCTCGCCGCTCTCCTTGCCGGCTATCCAAATCCGCTTACCGGCACTTCGGCCAATCTTTCGGGCTCCGAGCCCGCGTCATCCGCCGTAGATGTGCAAAACGTTTTCCAGCGGTACATCCCGCGGCCAGATCTGCTGGTAGATGGAGGGACGCTGCCGGCCTCGCCCGCCTCCACGGTGTTCGACATCACCAACCCGTCCAACCCCAAGATCCTTCGCATGGGCGCTATCACTAAAGAAAAACTTGATGAGTACCTGCGAATTACGAATGGTCTTCGAATTACGAATTCGTAATTCGTAGGAGAATGTAACTACTAACATGGACTTCAAGAGTTTAAGGAAAACTGACCCGGCACTGGCAAAATTGCTGGAAGCAGAGCGTCGGCGCCAAGCCGAAACCATTGATCTCATTCCGTCGGAGAACATCGTCTCCCCGGCCGTCTTGGAGGTTCTTGGTTCCGAACTCGTCAACAAGTATTCCGAGGGCTACCCTGGCAGGCGCTACTATGCGGGCAACGCCGTTGCTGACGCCGTTGAGCGCTTGGCCCAGGAGCGGGCGGCGCGTGCGTTCCGGCTCGGCCGGCAGTGGCATGTGAACGTCCAGCCGTATTCGGGGTCGCCGGCGAACATGGCCGTCTATTATGCGCTCGTTGTCCCGGGCGAAAAACTCATGGGCATGTCCCTGCCTTTCGGCGGGCATCTCACCCATGGCTGGAAGGCGAGCGCTACCGGAAAATTTTGGAAGGCGGTGCAGTACGGGGTCGGCCGCGACGGCTGGCTTGACTACGATGCCATCCGGAAGATGGCGCGAAAGGAGCGGCCGAAAATAATCGTCTGCGGGGCCACGGCCTACCCACGCGTTATTGATTTCAAAAAATTCGCCGCCATTTCGCGGGAGGTCGGCGCGTATCTTCTGGCTGATATCGCGCATATCGCCGGTCTGGTGCTCGCCGGCAGTCATCCCTCCCCGTTCCCGTATGCTGATGTCGTGACGACGACGACCCATAAGTCCCTGCGCGGTCCGCGCGGCGCGGTAATTTTTGTCAATAGCAGATCGCAAATAGCAAAAAGAAAAAAGATCGATATTGCGCAGGCCATTGACCGCGCGGTGTTCCCGGGATTGCAGGGCGGACCGCACGATAACCAGACCGCAGCCATTGCCGCCGCATTCGGCGAGGCCGTGAGGCCGGCGTTCAAAAGATACGGCCGTCAGATCGTACGGAATGCCAAAGCGCTCGCCCGAGAACTTTCCCGCCGCGGCCTCAAACTTATGACCGGCGGCACGGATAACCATTTACTGCTGGTGGACCTTACGAGTATCGGCATCTCCGGCCGTGAAGGAGAGGACCGTCTGGAAGCGGTCGGCATCATTGTCAACCGCAACACGATCCCTTTCGATGCGCGTTCCCCATTTGACCCTTCCGGCATTCGCCTCGGAACGCCCGCGCTTACCACAAGAGGCATGGGGAAGCGGGAAATGGCCGCCATTGCCGGCTTGCTCACTGATACGCTTGCCAAGCGCCGCAGTAGCGCGGCTATCCGTCGCGATGTGCTCCGACTCTGCAGGCGGTTTCCGGTATGACGCTCCTTGATGGGAAAGCTCTTGCCGGGAACATCATCGCCGACCTCAAGGTCGAGTTCGCCAAGTTCGGGAAACCGCCCATGCTTGCCGTAGTGGTCGTGGGAGAGGACCCGGTGATCCGGAAGTTCATCGCCCAGAAGCAGCGCGTTGCCGCTGACCTTGACGTGGATTTCCGCGTCTACGAATACCCGGCCAGTATCTCCACGGGCGAACTCCGCGAGCGCGTGGCAACCATCGTGCACGACGCCGATCCCAACGGCATCATTATCCAGTTGCCCCTGCCTCCGCACGTGAACCAGCAGGCCATCTTGAATAGCGTGCCGCCGGGGAAGGACGTAGACGTGCTTTCGGCCCGCGCGGTAGGGGATTTTAGCGTCGGCAAATCAAAAATCGTGCCGCCGGTCGTGGGCGCAATGCAAGCGCTTTTTCTCGAGTATGGGATTGATTATAGATCCAAGCATATCCTCGTGGTCGGCGCGGGCACGCTTGTCGGCAAGCCCGTTGCGGCGTGGCTCACGAATGAGAAGGCCTCCTTCACGATCGTCGACGAGCGCACGCCCGACATTTCCGAGTTCACGAAAAAAGCCGACCTCATTATTACCGGCGTCGGCAAACCCGGCCTCATCACGGGCGACATGGTAAAGGAGGGCGCGGTAGTAATAGATGCCGGGATATCGGAGGCAGGTGGCCCCGCAAGTGGACTCGGGGCAAGCAAACTCGTCGGCGACGTGGATTTCGATTCAGTTAGCCAAAAGGCCTCGTATATTACGCCGGTTCCGGGCGGCATCGGCCCACTGACCGTAGCCGTGATCTATCGTAATCTCCTGACTCTTGTCCGATCAAATTATTAGACGTTGGTACTATATCAATGGTATAGTCAATTGATATAGTAGAGATAATGTGTAGTCTCGTTATATGGCAAAAATATCACGAAATTCACTGCCCACCGAAATGCAGCGCGAGATGACCGCCGCGCTGATTAAGACATTGACGCAAATAAAAGACGGTGCGTTACTGCAGAAGTTTTTGGATGACCTTCTGACGCCCGTTGAAATACTCATGCTTTCAAAGCGTCTCATGGCGGCGGTATTACTCCAGCGGGGTTATAGTTACGGCGCTGTTTGCCGAGCGCTTAAACTTAGTAGGGCCACCGTATTTCTCATCCAGAGAGAACTTCTGAAGTCAGGCGAAGGATATCGAAAAGTGTTCGAGCGTTTTTTTAGAGAATCCCACGGCCAGCGCTTTCTCGGTGCTGTTGAGCGGTTCCTCAATGCCGTAACACTGCCCGTCAAAGGATCAAAAGGGGATATGCGGCGCTGGAAGCACGCCCTCCGCCGGCTATAAAGCCGAAGGGTGATATATGCGTATGAGCGTCTCAATACTATCTATATCAATGGTATATACCATTGATATAGATAGTATTTGGGTAGAGCGAGAGCACTTATGGGAGAGCTGATGCAACAGATCGATACTGCGGTTTTACGATGGGCGAATTCCTGGGTTTTTCAGAAAGAATGGTGGGATGCGCTCATTGTCTTTCGCGTTGACTGGCTGCCGTATTGGATGGTGGCCGGGCTTTTGGCGTTCGGCTTGCTCGCGTTCCTCCCAAAGTTCCAGGGCAGTTTCCGAAGGAATTGGGAAATGGTCT
>CAYIQX010000032.1:0-6179 GCA_964365675.1 uncultured Candidatus Saccharibacteria bacterium
GCAGGTCGGCGTTTCTCTTTCAGCCCCTCGGCTCGCCGCCGATGCGGTAAATCACATCTTTCCGCTCAACAACGACCTCCCAGCCGCGTTTCTTCGCGTAGTCGTAGAGCTTCTTCGAGGGGTTGAAGGCGATGGGCCGCGAAACGAGCTTCAGGAACGGGATATCTGATTCCGTATCTCCCACGCCCACTGAATTTTCAAGCGAGAGCTGGTTCCGCTTCAGGGCGCGCTTCAGCACCTTACCTTTATTCATAATGACATCCTCATAGAGGACACGGCCGGTGAAACGCACCTGCCTATCCACTTCATAGACCTGCGCGTAGATCTTATTGAAACCAATGGACTTGGCAAAGGGTGCGACGACCTCGTAGGGCGAGTGCGAGATGGCAAGGAGAAAATGCGTCTTCTTCAGTTTCTTGATGAGATCGCGCGTGTAGCGGTACAGGCGGATCTTATGAAAGGCCACCACTTTTTCAGCCACCCGCCAAAGGTCGGCGCGCCTGACGCCGGTAATATGCTTCCGGTACGCAAAGACGACATTCGTAATGAATTCGTAGTATGTAAATCCGGTCTTGGCCGATCCGGCCCGCGCCTGCCAGCGCTTCCAGGCCTCGGCATAATAAGCGCGTACCTGCTTCGGGAAAATGCCCTCGGCGATCAGGGCCTCGATGAGCTCAACAAGAAAAGAGGAGCGGAACACTGTGCCGTCTATGTCAAAAACAGCTACGGGTTTTGGCTTGGCCACGGAGAGAAACTAGAGGCTAGAAATTAGGATCTAGAAGAAAAGAATTTTGGATTTACCCTTGACACCAGCTTACGGAGTCCTCTTTAGGGATCGTAGCATGGGAAGCGGTCTCCCTCTCCACAGCGGCGGGCCATTGCCGCCGGGTCAATTGGGACGGCCGGCCGCTGAATGGCCTGCCACAGCATCAAAGCGCCAAGCGCAATAAAGGCCGCGAAAATGAGGAGAAACGGCCGCCTGATCATAAAACTAGAAGCTAACGCTTTGCGTTTGAGGCCCCGATGATCCGGATAAACGCAAGCTCAAGCGGGAGCTGGGGAATGGGCGCGCGGCGGCTTCCGGCGATTGCGTCCATCAAATGCACGGCCGCATCAGCGAGGTCGTCGGCCGAATAGCCGGCCAGGTGGCCGGCGAGCTCATGGCTTTCCTCGGGCAGTAAGCTGCCCGCGCCATTTACAAGCGAGCCGGTTTTGGCAAGGAGGGCATCGCGAAAAAACGAGACCAGCATTTTCGCCAGGTACTCCATCTCGTAGCCATCGTGATACAGGCGGTTCACGAGTTCGATGGCCTCTTTCAGGCGCTTGGCGCCGATGTGGCCGAAAAGAGCGGTGAGCGCTTCGCGTTTGGGGATGCCGAGAACTTCCTCCACTTCGGCCAGGGACACGCTTTTTCCGGCAACAGCAAGCACTTTGCCGAGCATGCTCTCGGCGTCGCGCACCGAACCCTCGGCGGCAAAGGCAATAGTATCGGCCGCATCCTTTGCCAGTGAAACTCCCTCCAGTCCGGCGACGGCGAGCAGGCGCTCGCGGAGCACGTCCCGCCGCGGCCGGCGGAAATCGAAATGCTGAGTGCGCGAAACAATGGTCGGCGGCACCTTATCGAGTTCGGTCGTGGCCAAGACGAAGACCGCATGCGCGGGCGGTTCCTCCAGGGTCTTTAACAGCGCGTTGAAGGCCTCCTTGGTCAGCTGGTGCACCTCGTCAATGACATACACTTTTATCCCGCCGCCAGCCGGTAGAAATCGCACCGCTTCCCGCAGTTCGCGTATCTCATCAATGCCGCGATTGGACGCGGCATCTATCTCAATGAGGTTTAACGCCTGGCCGGCGTTGAAAACGATACAGGAAACGCATATTTGGCATGGCCGTTCGTTCGGCCGCTCGGCAACACAATTTACAGCCTTAGCGATAAGGCGCGCGGTGGTGGTCTTCCCTACTCCGCGGGGGCCAGAAAAAAGATAGGCATGCGCCACCTGGCTTGCCGCCACCTGGCTGCGGATGACGGTGATGATATGGTCTTGCCCGACGACTTCGGAAAAATCCTTTGGCCGATATTTCCGATATAAAACTTGATAGGCCATAGCCCTTCTCTACCACGGCGCTCCCCCGTCTGGCTACCGTCCCGGCTTCCGGAACACGAAAAGCTTATAGCCGAGGAAGTTCCACGCGAGACCGATGGCCGCCGCGCCGGCGGCCGAAACGCTCGCCCAGGTTCTGGCGTCGATGCCTCCCCGCGGGCCGACGACGTCATTCAGAACGGTGAACGTCCCGACGTTGATGCCGAGCCCGATCGCGCTCACGACGAAAAATTCGACGAACTGCAGACCCACGCTGGCCGTCGAGAGCGATTGAAACGTCCAGAACTTGTTCCAGAGGAAGCTCGAGGTGAGCGCGACGAGGAAGGCGATCGCCTTCGACAGAACGGCATAGAGCCCGGCCGTGACGCCGAAGAGCGTTAAAAAAAGATTCAGGACGCCGAGATCGACAAGAAAGTTAAACCCGCCGACCAGCCCGAACTTCGCGAGCTGGTAGAAGCCGAGCCGGTAGCGGCCGAGCCAAGCCCCGATGATGACAGCCGCGAGCGTGAATAACGGGAAGGTGAACGGCAGCCACGGTAGGAGACGAGCGGAACCGGAAGGGAGGGCAAGGTTCCGACCTACCAGGACTATGAGGATGGCGGCGGCCTCGCCGATGATGAGGCTGACGATGACGTCGGTACGTTTCATGGTCTACTTACTATAGCACGCGCACTCGAAAGGCTGCGACGAACATACTGAAGACCGGCGCCCCTCCGGGGCGCCGGTCAAAAATCCATCAATCCTCGCCCTAGTATAATTAGGGCATTCCAATATATTTATTTTGTCGTTTGTCCCAGAGCCAGCCGCGTCCCGATAAGTCCTGGTCGAGACTCTTGGCAACCTCCGGATGCGATATACGAGCCCGGGTCAGGAAACCCATCGTTTGTTCGAGCACCCGTGGATTAACCATCTCCCGCAAAAATTCAATAGTCCCGATCCCCTTGCCGGCCATGAGGTTGCCTATGAAAACACCCCATCCCACTTCTGCAGTGCCTCTGTCTTCGGCTTTGAGAGTTCCCCCTCGGGAAGCGTATTCAATGCCGGCCTGTAAGCCGGGACCCAGACGTTCTAAGTTCCTCTTCTTCTGGGGTAAATCCTTATACCCATCAGAGATGGTGGCATCAATTAATTCTGCGCCAAGATCACGGAGCGCCCATTCACAACCGGCAATCCATTGTTCCGGTGGTACGTCCCCAATGAAAACAGCTCCCTCCTTCGCTGCCGTTACAAATCTCTCCCTAACTTCTTGAGGAAACTCGATGCTCTCCAGAGCACGCTCCCGCAGAACCCGCACTACGGGATCATCTTCATCCTTCGTTTCCTCATATCGCCTTAGGGCTTTCTCCGCTTCCTGTGAAGCAATCCATTCGAGATTTTGGCGTGCTTCATCCGAGAGCTGGTCTTTATATTCGGCAATATAATCCCGCGCTGGTTTCTCGGCAAAGGCCGCCTCACGGGCGGCATCAATGTCTACGATGCTATCCTTGTCTGACGCATCACCTCTTTCGGCAGGCTGCTGCCTTGGTGTTTCGGGTCCTTCAGATGGCATAGTATTTCACGAACGGTTTAAGGTGTACGACCCTTCACCGTAAGTGAACCACAGGGCGGGGGGGGGCGTCAAGCGCCGTCCCCAATCCTTCCCGCCGCAGATGCCGGAGGCATCGGCGGGGGCGGAGGCGGCTTCTGATAGCGGAGGTTTATCTCGGCCTCAACTTCCGTCCGCGACCGACCGTAGGTCAGGCGCGAGTATTCCTTCACGCGCTCGGCCATGGCGCGGTCCGACGACGCGGGCAGGCTGATCTTAATATTGAACGGGCTCGAAGTCTGGCCGTTGATGAGAAGTTTTAAGTAGGCGTTGTAGTTATCGATGTTAAGCAAATCCTGCGGCCCGAATACCGGAGCGAACTGCTGGGCCATGAATTCAGCATCATCCGAGCCGATGCGAAAGGCGACCATGGAGCCGACGTTGCCGAAGACGGCTTTCTTGATCTCGTCGGTCAACTGGCCGAGGAACTGATGCGCGATGATGAGGCCGAGGCGGTACTTTCGCGCCTCGGAGAGGATAGTGGCGATGGAATTCGTCGTGGCGTTCTGGAACTCATCAATGTAAAGGTAGAAATCCCGCCGCGCCGACTCATCCACATTGGTCCGCGAAAGAGCCGCGAGGAGCAGTTTCCCGACCATGATGAGGCCGATGAGCGAGGAGTTGAGCTCGCCCAGGCGGCCCTTGGAAAGGTTGATTACCAAAATCTTCCCGTTGTCCATGACCTCGCGGAAACTGAAGGCCGAGCGCTCCTGGGCCACGATGGGGCGCATTATTTCATTGGCCAGGAACGTGTCGAACTTGGAGGTGATATAGGGCACCATGTTGGCAAGCGAGGCCTCGCCGCCGGCCTTCTCGGCGATCTCGCGCCAGAAGGTCTCGACCACAATATTTTTCGAACGCGAGAGTTTCAGGTCGCGGAAGGGCTTGTCCGTGAAAACGCGCTCTATTTCCAAGAGCGTATTGCCGCTCGAGGGGTCGTCCATGACGAGGAGGGTGGAATTCCGGAAATACTGCTCAAACATCGGGCCGAGGGCTTCGGGCACCGCGCCGTAGAGTTTCTGGAAAATGGCGAAGAGTTCGTTCACTACCATGGTTTTCTGCTCCGGGAAGGCCGGGTCATACTCAAGCATGTTCAAGCCCAACGGCCGCTCGGTATCGCCGGGGTTGAAATAGATGACATCGCCGACCCGCTCCGGCGGCACGTAGCCAAGCACTGTTTCGGCGGTATCGCCGTGGGGATCGATAAAGCAGACGCCGCGCCCGGCAAGAATGTCCTGG
This sequence comes from uncultured Candidatus Saccharibacteria bacterium, assembly GCA_964365675.1. Taxonomy (GTDB): domain Bacteria; phylum Patescibacteriota; class Minisyncoccia; order Sungbacterales; family SURF-37; genus JACQMJ01. Next base: position 4,924 of record CAYIQX010000032.1, read on the forward strand.
CGGAGCATTTCGGTCATGAGCGAACTTTTGCCGGTGCCGGTCTGCCCGATGATGTAGAGGTGGCGGCGGCGGTCATCATCGGTAAGTTGTATCGCGCGGGTCTCGCCGCGGAACACGCTTGTACCGAGGCGAATGCCGGATTCGGGAAGGTTCGCCGGCGGCGGGGCTTCCTTGGCCTTCACTATGCCGAGTTTTGGCGTCTCCAAAGGCGCGCTCGGAAAATGGAAGAGACCAGTCAATTCCTCGGAGGAAAGCACGGCGGCTCTACGGCCATCGAAGAGGCGAAATGAGAACTGGTACAGGAGCCGCGAGAGTTTCCGACCGGTGACGGACCTGACCTTGAATTCGTTCAGGCCGGGGTCGCGGAACTGGAGAAACGCGGACGCGATGCTGGCGGCGATTTCGCCGGCGCGAGCGGGCGTAGCGGCTGACGCGACAATGCGGATGTTGGCCTCAAAAAGCGGCTTCGAACTTTTCGTTTCCATAAGGCGCACCTGCTCCTCCTCCTTGGGGGAAAGCCGTATCTCCGGCTTTGATTCGCCGGGTTTCGTATTCCCGGCCCGAGCGGCGCCGCCGAGTATTTCCACGCTTTCGGCCAATACTCCTTTGGGCCGGAGAGACGCCTTGCCCTGATAGACGAGCCGGGCGTGGCTAGAGATGCGTTTGGACCATTGCTTCGGCGCGGGCCGGGCTACGACCTGAAGGGCCGCGCCCTCCCCCTCCCGCGCGATTTTTGAGAAAGCGTTGGCAAGCTCGCGAAGCGGATCGGTTTCCAGCGCCCGATACGTTTTGATGGGCAGCACTGCATTGGAGGAGAGCGTGCATACTGCTCCGGCCGCCGCACCGGTCGGGTTGAAAAGATTGTAGTCCTGGCTCATCTCCACCCGCGCTTCCGGATAGACGCCCTCGATTATCTTCTCCACGGCCGAGGCCAGGCGCCGCGGCACGGCAAGATAAAAGGCTATTTCCTCGCCCACGTGCGGCACGGCAATCTCCAGCGAAAACGACGACTGGCCATAGAGGAACGAACGCCATTTCCCCTCCCGAATGCCATGGAGGTTCGCATAGATCTTCTCCATGGTCGCGACGGCCTCGCGCGTTTGCTCGAGCGATAGGCCGCCTTCCGGGATATGCGGCTGCGGCAGTGCTATTTTAAAAAGTTGGAGATTCAACGAGCGCCATACCTCGCCCCTGCGCGCCCGGCGCTGGAGGAATAGGAAAAGCGCCACCCCGCTGCCAAGGGAAAGCACGGCGGC
>CAYIQX010000033.1:0-6139 GCA_964365675.1 uncultured Candidatus Saccharibacteria bacterium
TTCGATGGAAACCGTGCCGACGAGCACGGGCTGGCCGGCCTCCTGGCGTCGTTGTATCTCCCGCGCGGCGGCAAGGAACTTCCCCTGCTCCGTCCGAAAAACGAAGTCCGAGAGATCCTTTCGCGTGAGCGGCTGATTGGTCGGGATAACGACCACCTCCATTTTATAAACCTTGTGGAATTCTTCGGCGTTCGTGGCGGCCGTGCCGGTCATGCCGGCAAGCTTTGAATACATGCGAAAGTAGTTCTGGAAGGTGATGGTGGCAAGTGTGCGCGACTCCCGCTGTACCTCTACCCCTTCCTTGGCTTCGATGGACTGGTGCAGTCCTTCGGACCATCTGCGGCCGGGCATGAGACGGCCCGTAAATTCATCCACAATGATGACCTGCCCGTCCTTTACCACATAGTCGCGGTCGCGCTGGAAAAGGGCTTGAGCCCGAAGGGCCTGCTCGAGGTAGCGAACATAGCGAAACCCTTTTTCCTCGTAAATATTTTTTACATCCAGGATTTTCTCGACCTTCTCGATACCCTCTTCGGTGATAGTTACGGCTTTCAGCTTTTCGTCTATGTTGTAATCAGTATTTTCCTTCAGCTGGGGTACAACTCTCGAAAATGTCTGATAGTATTCGGCCGACTCGGCATCCGGCGCGGAGATAATGAGCGGGGTCCGCGCCTCATCTATCAAAATGGAGTCCACCTCATCCACAATGGCGAACTGATGTTCTCGTTGCGCCATTTGCTCCAGACCATAGGCCATATTGTCGCGGAGAAAATCAAAACCGAACTCATTATTCGTGCCGTAGGTTATATCAGCCGCGTAGGCCTCGCGCCGCGCGACCGGCCGCCAATGGTCGAGCCGCGGGTCGCCGTGCGAAAGCGACTCGGTATAGGCGGGGTCATACATGCCGGAGAGTTCGTGCGCGATGACGCCGACCGTCATGCCGAGTGCTGAATAAATGGGCCCCATCCAACCGCCGCCGACCCGCGAAAGATAGTCGTTCGGGGTAACCAAATGGCAGCCCTTACCAAGAAGCGCGTTCAAATATAAGGGCAGGGTTGCCACAAGCGTTTTGCCCTCGCCGGTTTTCATCTCGGCTATCTTGCCCTGGTGGAGTACGATGCCGCCGATCAGCTGCACGTCGAAATGCCGCTGGCCGATAGTACGTTTGGCGGCCTCACGCACCGCGGCGAACGCTTCGGGCAGGATGTCGTCAAGCGTCTCCTGCCCTGATCCCGCTTGCAGTGAGCCTGTCGAACCTGTCGAAGGGTCGCCCCTGATAAGGCGTTCCTTGAACTCGGTGGTCTTTGCCTTCAGCGCCTCGGCAGAGAGTTTCTCGAACTCCGGTTCAAGAGCATTCACGCGCTCCACAAGCGGGGCGAGCGACTTTAAAAAGCGCTCGTTGGCATCGCCGAGAATTTTCGAGAAAAAGGCCATAAAACTTCGCTAGTGTAACGTAAAAATCGAACAAAAGAAAGCCGCACGGCATACATGCGCCTTTCTCCACTCACTCATCAAAATTAATCCCGCCAGACCTCGCGGATACGCACGCGCTTCGGCCGGTATATCTTTTTAAACTCACTGAAGACCGCGCGGGCTTTTTTTGTGTTGTTGCGGCTGTAGTTGCAGAAAAAGATATCGAGATTCAAAAAATCCCGCTCCGGCCAGGTGTGGAGCGAGACATGCGACTCCGAAACGATAATGACACCCGTGATGCCGCCCTCGCCCGCGCTGGTCTCTAAAAATTTATGGAAACGGGAGGCCACGATCTTAAAACCGGCGCGCCGCACCATGCCAAGGGTTTTTGCCCGCACCTTCCCCTTATTCGTCAGGAGCACCGGATCGCCGGAGCAACCGTGGAGATCGGCAAGGATTTGGAGAGATTTTTTCATCAGTGAAAATATGAAGTAGGAATGGGTGGACGGCATTGGGCATTACCGTCCACCCCCGTTGAACCCTTTCTTTCGATGCTTCCGATCAACGAGCATGACCCTGAACGGCTCGACTTCCTTCGTGTAGCGGTAACCGCGACAGCCGACCCCGGCCTCACACCGTTGCGAGACACCGATGGGGAGCCCACGTTGTTTCAGCCAAATCCTGAGCGAGGCAACCGCATTTTTCATTGTCTCGTGCGGGACCCGTGATAGAGGCATGCCGTTTGGCTCTGCGAACTGACACGCCGTAAGCGAGAGATGCACGTAGCCGGTGCGCCAGAGATATTGGCCGACATCCACCCCCATAGGCCGATCAACGAGAAGAGACAGAAGAAACCTCGCCCTCCCCCGCCGCATGAGCTTATACTGCGCAAGCAATTCCGGGGGCGCTACCCGCAATAGAGGATGTAGAGCTCGGAGCGGTATGTATGGCACGGCCACCTCCCCTGCCTATTGGCGTTCCGCAGTTTTTGTCGGACTTATGAGAGAAAAGAACTTGACGCCCCCGTCCGAACCCGCGTAACCCCCGCGGGCTCAAACCGGGTCAACAAGATCAACCCTCAATGTTTTGACTTTGCCGAACATTTCAGTAACTCAACACACCCATCGGCAAAGATGGGATGCAGAAATTCCTGGTTTTCATTTGTCCCCTGCCCCGGCGTCCGGGGCGATATTTCTTCAACGAACCCTGTGCGCTCTAATTCCCTTCTTGCCGTATCCGTCCTTTGCGGTAGAGTCGCGCCGAGCGGGCGAAGTGCAGATCCTTTTTCGCTTGGCGCGCTCCGCGAAGCTCTCGCGAGCGTGAGCGCTCTTTGTATTTGGTTAACTCCCGCTTTAAATGATCTTCCAGGTCGTCAATGGCAACGTGAATGTCCTCCCCGAAGGCGCGCTTCCAGATGTGCTTCCCGGGAAGCGCCAAATTCATGACCGCTTCCCACACCATTCCTTTTTTATGATGGCGCGTGCCGTGGATGAGCTCGAGTTCGATGATTCCCGACTCGTAGGCCGGATGACGGATAAGGAGCTTATCTACCGTTCGCACGAGCTTTTCATCAACATACCGGCGCAAGCTCGGCGTGATAGTGAGATTTACCCCTTTCACCATCAGCTTCATCGCTTACAGTATAGAAAAATCCTGCATTCCGGCAAGTGTGGATAACTAAACGCTTCGCATTAGCGACACCAATCTGCGAATGACATGCGAATGATGCAAATAAGACCTTGGGCGCAAGCAAAAATCCCGCCTGAGCGGCGGGATTTTTGCGTAGTGACGAAATATTATCTCCTCTTTTTCTTGCCACCACCCTTTCGTTTCTTGGCCATGGGGTTTTCCTTTACAACGGACGCCACGCGCGAACGCGGGCGAACCTCCGTTAAGGGCGAATGCCGACCTTGCATTCGTCTAAGCGTGAACGCAACGACGAGACAAAAAACTTTTTCGTCTCACTGCATTCAGTTTAGAAGTTGTGCCAAGGATTGCAACTGTGGATAACTTTTGCGTTGCACGCTTGCCTACAAATGGCGACTGGAGATCGAATTACGAATACCGATGGCGAAATTCGTGATTCGTAATTCAGAACATATTCGTAATCCGTAGGACATTTAGAAGCCGATGTATTGGATTTCTTCCTCGAGAAGTAGTCCGTAGCGGCGGTGCACATGCTCTTTCACCAGGCCGGCGAGCATGATGACCTCCTCGGCCGAGGCGCCGCCGGTATTCAAAAAGAAGTTCCCGTGGCGCTCCGAGATCTTGGCTCGGCCTATTTGCCGTCCCTTGAGACCAACCCGATCAACGAGAAAACCCGCCGGGATCCCCAGGTGGGCGTGAAAGCCGCTAAATTCGGGAAAGCGCCGAATAAGGGTCTCTTTGTCTACATCCCGCCGGCTCCAGGGAACATTTTTAAATGCGCAACCGGCCGATTGCAGGCCGATATCCTGGGTCTTGGCGCGGTGCGCCGTATATTCGCGTACTCTCCGCTGACCCTCCAAGGGGTCGCCCGCCTGAAGGCCGAGCGTGGCGGCGAGGATAACCAGTTCGGGCCGTCGCTTGAATATGCTATCGCGATACCCAAACTCTGCCGCGTCAGCCGACCACTCCTCGATGTTGCCCGACGCCGTATCAAATATGGTGACGCTCCGCACCACGTCCTGCATCTCGCCACCGAAGCAGCCGGCGTTGCCGCGGACCGAACCGCCGATGGTACCCGGAACGCCGATGGCCCACTCAAAGCCGCGAAGCCCCTTCGCAAGCGCCTCGGCGACCACACGCGCCATGGGCACTGCGGCATCAGCCGTAACCCGGCTTCCGCTGGCCCTCACCTCTCCGCCCATGGGGCGGACTACCATACCGGGAAATCCTCGGTCGGAGACGAGCATATTCGAACCCGCTCCCAAGATCATCCAGGGCAGGCCCGAACTCCCGGCCGCCTTTAGGACAGCAGTAAAGTCGTCGCGGGTATCAGCGGTAACAAAAAAACGTGCCGGTCCGCCAATACGAAAAACGGTATGGCGCGCGAGGGGTTCTGATTCTTTGATTGCCACTGCCATATTTGCTATATCCTCGCACTCTTTAAGAGACTCGCGTCTCGAGCAAGACGTTAAAAGGTTCCGCGAGAGATCACGTAGTTCATTGAGAAATTAACGAGAAAGAACTCCCCCCGAAGAATCTATAGATTTTTTTGTGGAAGTGGGCGTGACTTCTATATCCGTAAGAAGCATCCCTAATGCATCACCGCTTCTAGCGGGTGATACTATACTGACCCGAATCTCAAACCAGACGGCCCCATGTGCTGGGACAACGATGGAAGGGGTTTCCACGATAAATAACTTTTCGGCAGAAATTGCTTTCCCTGGGATCGCTTCTCCTGTGAAATCAGCAAATGAAGATACGGGGAACTGTGCCATGGGATTGCGGAAGTTGCTCTCGTTGTAGAAGAAGGCATTGACCGAACTGATAGAGAACAGGCCACTCTTATCCAACTTGAAGGCAAGAGAAGTGATTGAGACATCGGTTTCGGAGGCGTTCGATTCCCGATTCGTAATTTCGGCCCGATAGAGAATACTCTCGCCGAGATTTATACTCTCGGATGGAGAAGCCACCTTCCTAATGGAAAGAAGATGCAACGGCGGGGCAGTAAAGGAAACCTCCCTCGTATCTGGCAGAAAAGTACCACTGCGCCTTTCCATCAACTGAAAGGTGCACCGATAGGAACCCCCGAATACCGCGAGCACGGCATCAGCGTCAGTCCCGATGGTGTCGCTGTAGATTTCTCTCGTGTTTTCGTAGCAACGAATCTTAACAGCTACGGAACTTGAATTCTCAGCACCCGTCTTTATTATCGCAAGCGGAGGAGTGCGATCGAGCAGGAGATTCACATAAGGATCGCGAGTAAAACGAGAAGTTGGCGGAGGCGGTGGCGGAGGGGGAGGCGGAGGAGGCGGAGGCGGGGTCGTATTCACCTTCACCTGCTCCAAAGCCGCTGTCTGCTTCACCTGTTCTTGCTGGATGGCTCCTAATGTTGCCGCTTGTTGCGTGAGCGTTTGCTGCTGAGTATCGAGCTTGGCTTGCTGGGCCTGTATAGCTGCGAGTTGCTGCTGGAGAAGGGCGATCTGCTGCAAGAGCGAAGCAACGACATCATCCGTAGTTTTCGGGGCAGGAGTGGCGACTTGGGCGGCTGTTCCCTCCTCAGTGGTAACGGACGTACCGGAGACGCCTTTTGCGGCTAGTATGGCATTCGCCTTGCCGCGAGAGAGTGGCCCAAAGTAGCCGGATACAGGCGAGATAAGTTGGCTGGTCTGGAAGTTCTTTACGGCCTGTAGGGTAAGTGAAAAGAAGTTACCGGTAACGGGGCCGGTATAGACGCCCTCTGCGGTCAGGAACTCCTGGAGCTCATGAATCTGGGGGTCGCCCCGAAGCCCATAATAGAGATCGCGGTCAAAACTGGCTGATACCCCGAATGGAATCAGTAAAAGCGATGCGATGAGGTACTTATTCATCATAGAAGTAGTATACTATAACGGCACCTTTTTAAAGGCGGGTCGTAGAGCCGGCACTTTCACCCGCCTAACTTTTGGGGATTTTGATGGGCTACGGAACTGGCACTTTCACCCGCCCACCTTTCGCGATTCAGGTGGGTCGCAGAACTGGCACTCACAAAAGACAAATAGAATTGGAGTCAACCTTCTGCGGCCCTCTCGAGAAGCGAAAG
>CAYIQX010000034.1:0-6056 GCA_964365675.1 uncultured Candidatus Saccharibacteria bacterium
AAATTCGAAAAATCAGCCCGATAGAGAAGGTGCGTTCCGCCGACAAGGTCAAGGCCAAGGCGATAGGGTCGGTGAGTCCATCCCAGGCCCGGCATGGTTTTCAACCCCGGGAATTGGTCGGCAAATGCAAAAAAACCGGCGAGGGCGCCGAGGAAAAGTATAAGTACTACGCGTATCCGTATCCGGGTCATAGATACCGCACGGCCTCCAGCCGTGGTGCTGTCGCACTTCGCGTCCTGCGGCGCATACCTTCGGAAGATACATTACACCATATCTTGTTCAGGCACGCAATGCAAATGCCTCCGCACCAGGCGGAGGCGAGGTCATGCGATACGACTGCTAGCACAGACGGCATAAAAGCCCGAAGGATCGCCCACTGCCTGCCATAGCGCCTATGGAGAAGACGGAAGTGGTGGAGGAGGTGGAGGTGTAAACGCAGGCGGGGGAGAAAATGCGGGCGGCGGGGTGAACGATGGGGGTGGAGTGAAACTCGGCGGCGGTATGGAAAAATTAGTTGGCGGAGGAGGGAATGTGCCGCTTGAATTATTTTCCGGTGCGCGGAATGGCTCAATTTTGACCGGGCTCTCCGGCGGATGCGAGGTCTCCGGCCGAAAAATCTCAACCGGCTGACTCTGCGGCTGAATATTGCTTTCGGGCTGTTTTAGGGGCTGGAAAATGCCAGGCGTGCCCGGGAGCGGCTTCACGCCTTCAAAAGATGGCACCCTGGTCTCCGGTCTTGCGGGCTCGTGCCTTTCCTCAAGCGGAGCGCGGCCAGGGAACCCTTCGGGCGATTTCGCCGGGAATTCGTTCGGCCGACCGGGAAACGGCGCGGGCTCGCCCGAACCTGTACGTCCGGGAAACTCTTGCGGCGGCCGACCGGGAAATTCCCCGGGGCGACCGGGGGAAGTCCCCCGCTCGCCTCCACTGCCTTCAGAGCTTTCTTCCGGAGGATGGGGCGTCTCGAATTTCTGACGGAACAATTCTTTGCGCTCACGCGGCGGAAGTTTTTCAAAATTCTCTGGGAGGTCACCGGGCCTAACCTCGTGGATAAGATCGTGACGGAGCTGCGGCACATTCCCTTCGAGCGATCCTCCGACTCCCCCCGAAGCGTTACCTCCCTCCCGGGCACGCCCGCCGGACGGACCGAAACATTCCTCTTTGTGTTCCGCACAGTATCGAATACACTCGGCCGGCGAGGCACACCCGCCCGGACCAACAAACCCGGATGGAGAGCCCTCGGCTCCACCATCGCGCGATCGCACACCAATAGCCGGCGGCTGGCCAAATGCCGATCCGCCTACCGGACTCTTGCCCCGGAACTCCTGCTCGAGTTGCTTGAATTCTTCAAAATGCTGCTCGGTTTGCGCCTCAAAACGCTGGAAATCTTCGGCCGGGTGGAATCCGCCTTCCGCCTCAAGACGGCGCAGGGAAAATTCTTTCAGCTTTGCCCGCACTTCGGCTTCAGGCAGGCCGCCATGGGTAACGCCGAAGGCAACGCACTCCTCGGCCCGCGCCGCATCCGTACAATACAAACGACAACCCTCCGGGCCGTTGCACCCGCCAGGGCCGCCGACCTGTCGGACCGTTTCTTCGAGTTTGCGGGCGGTCTCGAAATGGCGTACTTCCTCCGGCCGGATTAAGCCCTTCTCCTTGGCAAAATCAAAACATTCGCTTTGACGGGCCGGGTCCTCGCAGTACGTTCTGCACTCCTGTCCGCGGCATCCCCCGGGGCCGCCCTCCTGTGATATTTTCTGTAATTTTTTGGCACGCTCCAACTCCGCGGCCGGAAGAACGCCTGATTGTTCCACAAAGGCAATGCACTCATCGCCATGCTCTGGCATCTCGCAATAAGCCCGGCACGCCTCGCCGCGACATCCCCCGGGCCCCGGCCTTCCAAAAAAAGCTCGAGCGCTTCGGGCCTCTTCAGAAGATACAAACCCGTTCCGCTCGCCAAATGCGATACACTCTTCCTGATGCGCCGTATCCGCACAGTACGCCCGACACTCATTTTGTCCCGCGCACCCACCCGGGCCTCCGGTAACATGTTGTTTTTTAATGCGAACGGCCTCGTCGGCGCTCATAAGACCGTGCGCAACCGCTGAATCAGTGCATTCGCTTAAATGCGTCGGATCCTGACAGTAGGTACGGCACTCATCCGGCGTTTTACAGCCGCCCGGGCCGCCTTCTTTTTTCAAACTTCGCGCTACTTCAAGTTCACGTGTATTAATAAGACCCCTGCGATTTGCAAATTCAAGGCATTCCTCCCCGTGCGCCGCGTCATCACAATACGCCCGGCAGTCATTGGCGCCGCGGCATCCGCCCGGACCGGTCTGGCTCACGAGTCCGCGTGCCTGCTCCGCCTCTTTTTTATCGATGAGGTTATGGGCCTCGCCGAATGCGACGCACTCTTCGATGTGCGAAACGTCCTCGCAATAGGCCCGACACTCCGCCTCGGCACTGCATCCGCCAGGGCCAGTTGGCGGCAGTTGCTCGACACGTTCGGCTTCAGCAGAGGAAATAAGGCCGTGCTTTTCCCCGAATGCAATGCAGGCGTCTTTATGACGTAGGTCATCACAGTACTGCTTACACTCGTTTTTATCGGCGCAGTTATCCAGTTCCGGGATAGGAAATTCAATATCAAACGGAGAACTCGCCACGGCCAATGCGGCCGGAATAAGTACTCCGGCAACGAAGAGAGCAACAACAATACGGAATCGCATAGTCAAGGGGAGGCCGTGGGTCTCTATTCGAACGGATTAACCTTAACTTTTTCGTAGGGGTTGGCGGGATTCTTTTCGAAGGGATTGGCCGCGGCGGCAAACGGATTTACCGCTTCAGCCGCTTCCGCAAGCGCGGCCGTTCGCCGTGATTCCTCGGCGGCCTGCTCCTTGGCCACACCGGCCCGTATGCCATACCAGTATCCGCCAGCAAGACCGAGGACGAGCGCCACGATCGCCCCGAACATCCAACCCCGTGCTACAGTGGATGCATCCATATATTGCTTAGCATAGACCTTTGCCGAAAGCACTCCCACGGCGGTTATCCACAAGGAAAGAAAAAGCGCACTCCATCGAGCAGTGGAGCATAGCTTTTATTTGAGCTACCGTATAAGTTCGGCGTCGAGTGGTCCGACTTCGGTGTCCAAGTCCTCAAGTGGGAAGGCAATGAAGTCGCGCTCAATGGCCTCTATATCGTCCGAGGCGTTCCCCTGCTGGCTCACGGCCGTATCAATATTGCCTACTCGCCCTCGGCCAGTGTTCTGGGTATACACAGCTTTATTCGGCTATACCTCGATGTGCACCTCCTCACTGACGGAGCGTACGGCATCATAGTAGCGGCAAAATTCACACTCATGACCCGGCTCCGGAAGCGTATCGGCCCCGAGATATTGTTTGGCTTTCATTAGTGCGGATTCTATCCAACCGTCATTGCCTAAATACGGGATGAGCTTGATGGAAAATTCCAGCCGGCCGTCAAACGCCTCTCGGTCGGCATCGCCGTTGCAGTAAACAAAATATCCCGTCGAGCTCACCGTGAAGCCGTTTTGCCGGAAGAGCCACTGGTAGACTTCGAGCTGACGCTTATAGCCGTCCTGCCAATCGGCATCAATATTCACCTCGCTCGTTTTCGATGTTGCCTTGTAATCCACCACGATGAGTTCCCCGGCCGGATTTACCCAGACATCATCAATGCCGCCGGTAACGAAAAAGTTGGTCGATGCATGGAGGTGGGTAACGCCCGCGCTCCGGGCGTTCCGCCAGGCGGCGAGGTCCTTATGCGGGAATGGTACGGCATCCACGCCATAGTGCTCCATGAGCGGATGACGACTGCCCTTGGCACGGTGGATATCGAATTCCTTTTTCAAGAGCGCGTCCACCGCGTTATTGAGCGAGAAGGGATAGCCGGGCGGCTGGGCCACGCCCAGGCGGCAATCCAAATAGAAACAGCGCGGACAGCGCATGAACAGTTCGAGCTTGGAACGGCTCAAGCGAAAGGGAGTCGCAAGATCGGGACGGTAGAGGTCGCGGGTACGCCGGGGGTTATAAAACATCCTCTTATCATAATGCGTTCCCATAAAATGAGAAGGGGAAAGAGCCGCTGTTAGGCGAGTTTTTCAACCCGGACGCCGATGAGACGGATCTTTTTCCGTTTGGGATTGCCCCGCGCGTCAAGGAATGGCAGGAGAATGCGGAGCATCTCTCCCCGCAGTGCTTCTCTCGTGGAAAGAGGATGCGGCGGCGTATGGGAACGGCTAAGCGTCGAGAAGTCGGCAAAGCGGACCGTTACCGCGACCGTACGGAACGAGGAAAATTCCTCTTCCCGAAAGCGCTTGAATACGGAATCGGCAAGCTCCCGCGCATGCTCGAGAACGAACGCCGCTTGGAGCGTGTCTATCGCAAATGTCTCCTGCTCCCCCACGGACTTCAGCTCCCCCTCATTTGATACTTCGCTCTCCGAGATGCCGCGCGCTTTCCGGAACAGGTCCTCGCCCCACTTGCCCTGCCACTCGATGAGGCGGGGAAGCTCGACGGCGCGAAGTTGGCTGATCGTGTAAATGCCCTTGGCATGGAGGAATGCCTCGCCCTTCGGCCCGATGCCGGGAATGGCGCGTATCGGCATCGGATCAAGGAATCCCTCGACGCGCTCAGGACGGACGATCGTGAGGCCATCCGGTTTTTTGAAATCCGATGCGATTTTGGCCACAAGTTTATTCGGCCCGATGCCAATGGAGCAAGTTAGGCCTTCAACTTTTAGAATGCTAGCTTTTAGCTTCCTCGCCCACTCCTCCGCTTCTACCCACGGGTCGGCCTTGATTCCTGATTCATGATCCTTGATTCCAAATTCAAGGTATGCTTCATCGATACTCGCCTCCTCGAACACGTCCGCCTCCGCGGCCAGGATAGTCATAATACGCTCTGATACCTCGGCATAGAGCCGGTGCTGGCCGCCAAGAAAAATCGTCTCGGGTTCACCACTCCGGCGCGCCTCATCGGCAAGTTGCCAGGCCTTTGATATCGGCATGGCGGACTTGATGCCGTACTTCCGCGCCGCATAGCTTGCGGTGGACACCACTCCCCGCCCTCGTCCTTCTTTGGGGTCAGCGCCAATAACAATGGGCTTTCCCCGGAACTGCGGGTTATAGCGCTCCTCCACCGCGGCGAAAAAGGCATCCATGTCCACGTGGGCGATAATACGCATACCTCAAAGCTAAGCGACTGCTAAAAGTTAGGCCAGCTACATTCTGTACAAAATGAATGAGCCGAGGACTGCCAGTGTCCTCGGCTCGGGTTCTTCTTGGCGCTGGCAGCGCCCTACTTCGTGTGCTTCTACCAGGCTCTTTCTCTCCCTTTCAGGCGAATCCCGGCGCTCACCAACTGCTCACGAGCTACTCGCATCTTCTCCCCCGTCTCTCCAGCGTCGCAGTCGCCTTTGCAACTGGCATCAACGCTTTGACGTGGGTAGGGAGCGAGGCTAGAGTCGGCTTGGGTCAGCAGGGAGTACTTAGCCGCCTGAAACCAACATGTTTCAAGAAGCGTTTCTCTCCTGATCGTCACCGGGCCCTTGTACTGGTAGACCCAGTCCGGATAAGGGTCACCGATTCCGACCGAAGTGTACTTGTACGAGCAGAATCCCCGCGGCTTCCATTCAGCCTTGACCATGTAGAGGTGGTCGAGGCCTTGGATATCGATCCGCTCGTTGGTGACGAGGCGGGGTTGGTCGTAGTAGACATACGCGAGTCCGACCAATCCCAGCGTAGCGACCGACAACACCACGCCCCAGAACAGAACACAGAAGACTGGGTAGATGTACTTGCGGATCGAGTAGGGGAGCTTGAAGAGCAGGTCAACGATGAAGTCCACCGTGGTCTCTCCCTTGCCGCCGTTGGCGGCTGGTTAGGGGGTGCGCTACATGGCGGTGTTGCTACGACGGCATCTGAACTGGGTTCTTCCTGAGCTCGGCGATGACCTCGTTGGCCCAGCGCGCCGGCACCCGGATGGGGTGCTTCTCGACGAACCGGTAGAGGGTGTGCTCGGTGAGACTTTCGCCACACCGGC
>CAYIQX010000035.1:0-6017 GCA_964365675.1 uncultured Candidatus Saccharibacteria bacterium
GCGGCGAAGCCGCGAGGCAACCTCTTCCGAAAATTTGACTTGTTTCATCTGGTCGGGCTGCGGGGAATCGAACCCCGGCTGCAAGACCCCCAGCCTTGCGTACTGCCATTATACTACAGCCCGTCTTCGCTCTACTTTCGTTTGTGCAATGTCTTGATGCAGGCGGTGCAGGCCCTTACTCGTTTTCCCGATGCCAAATGCACCCATTGCAAGTTGGGGTATTTGCGTTCCGTTTTGGTAAGATTGTAGTGTCCGCGCAAGAGCTTCCGCTTCCCGGCCATGATGGAGCCCTTGGCGCAGATGGCGCACTTCCGCATGGAGTAATCGCGAATATACGAATAGGTTCAATATACAAATATACGAACTCCGTGTCGAACGCAACCCGAGACCGGTCATGCCGTAGTGGAAATTTTCAATCGGCTAATTTGTATATTTGCGATTGATTCGTATATTCGAGATTACTATGGAACAGGCCATTGCCATACTCTTCCAGCTCGCCATCCTGATATTCTCCGTGATCATTCACGAGGTTTCCCACGGCCTTACGGCCAACGCGTTAGGCGATCCGACGGCCAAGCAGGCCGGGCGACTCACCCTGAATCCAGTAAGCCATCTTGACCCGGTGGGTTCGGTGCTGGTGCCGCTGGCCAGTTTTTTCCTCGGCGGCATCATTATCGGTTGGGCCAAGCCGGTGCCCTATAATCCCTATAATCTTAGGGTCAGGAACAAGGATATCGGCTCGGCCATTGTCGGGGCCGCCGGCCCAGCCGCGAATATATTGATCGCGCTGGTATTTGGATTGGCGCTCCGGGGTGCGGACTCCTGGGCCGGGGCATTCGGCGGCGCCACAGCTCCGCTTATGGAGATCATTGGCACCATCGCCTTTTTGAATCTAGTGCTGGCGGTCTTCAACCTCGTACCTATTCCCCCGCTCGACGGTTCGAAGGTCCTCTTCTCCCTATTGCCGGCGCGCTGGTATGGGCTACGGAGCATGCTCGAAACATACGGCTTCATGATACTGCTCTTTTTCATTTTTTACTTTTCCCAGTGGATCAGCCCCATGGTGCAGTTACTGTTCCAGCTCATTACCGGAGCAAGCGCATTGTAACGCTTGACCAGATAGGGCGGCTCGACTACCATGAGCCGGTACATCTGCCGATCTGACATGCCGACCATCAGCCAACTTATCAAGCACGGCCGCGAGCCGCGCCGTTACAAACCAAAAGCGCCTGCCCTCCTGCGGGGTTTTAATCTTTTAAAAAATCGTCCGGTCGAATACCCGTCGCCTTTTAAACGCGGCGTGGCCATAAAGGTTACGACCGTAACACCCAAGAAACCGAATTCGGCTCTCCGGAAAGTGGCGCGGGTCCGTCTCACGAACGGCATGGAAGTTACGGCCTATATCCCCGGCGTGGGGCACAACCTCCAGGAGCACTCTATTGTGCTTATCCGCGGTGGTCGGGTGAAAGACCTTCCGGGCGTGCGCTACCACATCGTACGGGGCGTGCTGGATACTGCAGGCGTGGCGGGGAGGAAGCAGCAACGTTCAAAATACGGAGCCAAACGGCCTAAGCAATAACCATGCGCCGGAAGCGAAGCGTTGAGCGACAATTGGATCCCGATCCGCGCCATGGCAATACGCTCGTCACGAAGTTCGTGAATTACGTAATGCGCAAGGGCAAGAAGTCCGTAGCCGAGAAAGTCGTCTACGGCGCGTTTGCCATTGTCGGGCGGGAGACCGGTGAGGACCCGTTGATCGTCTTTCAGCGCGCTATCCAGAACGCTTCGCCGCTTCTCGAGATAAAGTCACGGCGCATCGGCGGCGCCAATTATCAGGTTCCCCGCGAGGTGAACCCCAAACGCCGTACTGCTCTGGCATTTCGCTGGATCATTGGCGCGGCTCGCGCCAAAACCGGAAAGCCCATGGCCTCAAAACTGGCCGAAGAGCTTACCCTTGCGGCAAAGAACGAGGGGATCGCCATCAAGCGCAAAGCCGACATGCATAGAATGGCCGAGGCCAACAAGGCATTCGCGCACTTTGCGTGGTGACGGGGTGATTTTTTATTTATGGCCCGAGAGTATCCCATTGAACGGACCCGCGACATCGGCATTATTGCCCACATAGATGCGGGTAAGACCACCGTGTCGGAGCGCGTTCTTTTTTATACCGGTATCGCCCATAAAATCGGCGAGGTGCACGAGGGCACGACCGTCATGGACTGGATGGAGCAGGAGCGCGAGCGCGGCATCACCATCACCGCCGCGGCGACCAACACCTTCTGGCGGCCTTCCTATCTCCCCGAGGGGGAGGGAAAAGAGAATGAGTACCGTATCAACATTATTGATACGCCCGGGCATGTGGATTTCACGGTCGAAGTGGAGCGGTCTCTCCGCGTGCTCGACGGCGGGGTGGTGGTGTTTGACGGCGTGGCCGGCGTGGAGCCGCAGTCCGAAACCGTGTGGCGCCAAGCCGACAAGTATCAAGTCCCGCGCATCTGTTTTATCAATAAGCTTGATCGCACGGGCGCCTCATTCGATTTTTCCCTCCGTTCCATTCAGGAGCGGCTGACCCCCCACACGGCCGTTCTCACCATTCCGATCGGTCTTGAATCGAACTTTGAAGGGGTCATCGAGGTACTCTCCCTGCAAGTCGTTCGCTTTGAGGGTGCACATGGCGAAGTGGTGCGGCGCGAGCCCATTCCGGAGGAACTCCGGAAAACCGCCGAGGAGTGGCGCCACCGCCTGGTAGAGCAGATAGCCGAAACCGATGACACGCTGACGGAGCAGTATCTCAAGGGAGAAGAAATACCCGCGGCGGTCCTGAAAACCGCCCTTCGGAAAGCCACACTTTCCTCGCGGCTGGTTCCGGTGCTGTGCGGGTCGGCCTTGAAAAACAAGGGCGTGCAGTTGGTGCTGGACGCGGTCATTGATTATCTGCCCTCGCCGGCCGATATGCCCCCGGTAAAAGGGATCAACCCGAAAACCGGCGCCCCAGAGGAACGCCCGGCCAGCGATGATGCGCCCTTCGCGGCGCTTGCGTTCAAACTGCAGACCGATCCTTTTGTCGGCCAGCTGACCTTCTTCCGTGTCTATTCGGGAACCCTTACTGCGGGCTCCTATGTCCTAAACTCAACGCGTCGGGAGTCGGAACGCATCGGCCGCATTCTCCGCATGCATGCCAATCACCGGGAGGAATTAAAGGAGATCCAAGCCGGGAACATCGGCGCTATCGTCGGCCTGAAAGGCACGCGTACCGGTGATACGCTTTGCGATCCGGAGCATCCTATTCTCCTGGAGCAGATCTCCTTCCCGGAGCCGGTGGTGTCGCTCCGTATTGAGCCGAAGACCAAAGCCGACCAGGAAAAACTCGGCGTGGCCTTACGGCGCCTGGCCGAGGAGGATCCGACCTTCCATTTGAAGGGTGATCCGGAAACCGGAGAGACCATCATTTCCGGCATGGGTGAGTTGCATTTGGAGATCATTGTTGATCGGATGAAGCGCGAATTTTCCGTGGAGGCCAATGTCGGCCGTCCCCAGGTGGCCTACAAGGAAACCGTTCGTGCGTCGGCAGAGGCCGAAGGCCGGTATATCCGCCAGTCCGGCGGCCGCGGACAGTACGGCCATGTATGGCTCCGGGTTGAGCCGTCTCTGCGCGGCAAGGGTTTTGAATTTTTGAATGAGATCAGAGGTGGTATTATCCCGCAAGAATTCATTCCGGCGGTGGAGAAGGGCGTCAAGGAGGCGCTCGATCGGGGGGTCCTCGCCGGATTCCCGCTTGTGGATGTAACCGTGGCGCTCTATGACGGCTCGTATCACGACGTGGACTCGTCGGAGGCGGCCTTCAAGATAGCCGGCTCTCTTGCACTGCAGGAGGCCTCCCGTCGCGGCGGCCTGGTACTCCTTGAGCCCATCATGCGTATAGAGGTGGTGACGCCGGAACAGTTCTTGGGCGAGGTGACGGGCGATCTCAATGCCAAACGCGCACGCATTGAGAGTATGGATGAGCGCGGCACGGGTATCAAAGTGATCTCTGCGAAGGTACCGCTGGCCGAAATGTTCGGATACGCCACCGCCGTACGGTCGTTGACGCAGGGGAGGGCCAGCTTTACTATGGAATTCGACCATTACGAAGAAGTCCCGGCCAATATCACCCAGGCCATCGTCGAGGGAAGAGCTAAATAATGTGTGGTGCAAAAGCCGCAAAGGCTTCAAAGGGTGCAAAAACCCTTGAAGTATTTACCCCTTTTGCTACCTTTCTAAAATATGTTTGACCAACTCAAGCCCTTACTGCAGAACGGTGAGCGCTACATCGTCGTGGAAGGCGGGAGGCCAGAGTATGTGCTCATGCGCTTTGCCGATTATGTCCGTATCGCCGGCCATCGGGGGAACGTTGCTGCTGAGGGCGGATATGGACGTACCCCGGAGCGCAATCCGGGCGAATGGGAGCGCGCCAATGCGGAATTTGAGGAGGTGCGGGCGACCGAGCCCGCGGTGCGCACGGTTGATTTTGAGGCCATGTTGCCCCAGGCCGACCCGACGACCATTCGCCTCGAAGACCTCCCGCTTTAAATGCGGGGCGGGGTCTTGACCCCGTGAGAGCGTCTCTGGTGCCGTGGCTATATCTCTCCGGTTATCCCGGTGCATATTCACAGGACCGCCGAACGGGGTTGACCATTCTGCAATGGCCTGTTAGGATGACTTTTGTTGTCTTCGCGCACGTGAGTGCGCTCACTCATTAACGTTTTTTGTTTTATTGCTATGGCAGGAAAATTCGAACGAACGAAGCCCCATGTCAACATCGGCACCATCGGCCACGTTGACCATGGGAAGACCACACTGACGGCGGCCATCACTACGGTTTTGAATTTGGCCGGTTTTACGTCGCGGGTGGAGTCGGTTGATCAAATCGACAACGCGCCCGAGGAAAAGGCGCGCGGGATCACTATTGCGCTCCACCACTCGGAGTATGAAACGACCAAACGCCACTACGCGCACATCGACGCGCCGGGGCATGCCGATTACATCAAGAACATGATCACCGGTGCGGCTCAGATGGACGGCGCTATTCTTGTGGTGTCGGCAGTTGACGGTCCCATGCCGCAGACCCGTGAGCATATTTTGCTCGCCCGGCAGGTTGGCGTCCCGGCCATTGTGGTGTTTTTGAACAAGGTGGACGCAGTTGAGGACAAAGAGCTGGTTGATCTCGTGGAGGCCGAAGTGCGGGAACTCTTGAAGAAATACGAATTCCCCGGCGACGAGATCCCGGTCATCCGCGGTTCAGCCCTCAAGGCCCTTCAGGCAAAGTCCGCGGACGACCCGGCGGCCCTGCCCATTCTTGAACTGGCCAAGGCCATTGATGAGTATATTCCCGATCCGGTGCGCGAAGTGGACAAACCCTTCCTGATGCCGGTCGAGGACGTGTTTTCCATTGAAGGCCGCGGGACGGTCGTGACCGGTCGTATTGAGCGCGGCAAGGCCAAGCTCAACGAGGAGATCGAGGTCATAGGACTTCGTCCGACGCAAAAAACCATCATTACCGGCATCGAGATGTTTAATAAGTCTCTCGATGAGGGCATGGCCGGCGACAACGCTGGAATTCTTCTCCGCGGGTTGAAGAAGGAGGATGTTGAGCGCGGCCAGATCCTTGCCAAACCCGGCTCGGTCACGCCGCACACCGAATTCGAGTCCGAAGTATATATCCTGACCAAGGAGGAGGGCGGGCGGCACACCCCGTTCTTTGCCGGATACAAGCCGCAGTTCTACCTTCGGACGACCGATGTGACGGGCGAGGTGACGCTACCTGCCGGTACGGAGATGGTCATGCCGGGCGACACGATTCAGTTCACCGTTAAGCTTATTCAGCCGGTGGCGCTGGAGGAAAAACAGCGCTTTGCCATCCGCGAGGGCGGCAAGACCGTCGGCGCAGGCGTGGTCACCAAAATATTGAAATAAGACAGCGCATGCAGGCGCGCGGGCAAAAGGGCCCGCCCCGGCGGATTTATAACAATTTGGAATTT
>CAYIQX010000036.1:0-5748 GCA_964365675.1 uncultured Candidatus Saccharibacteria bacterium
AGCGTCTTCACGCCGAGCTGGCCCAGCCGGATCCCGGCCACGTACCCGCCCGGAGCCCATCGGTGAGCGCGCCAGTAATCGCTGCCTCGATATCCACGTCGGCCCGAACCGATACAAACGCCACTGGCCGCCCCGGTGAGGAATCCTGAACAAGGGCAAGGATGACGGGAACGCCGATATCGGTGGTGATGTCGAGGAGGCTCAACCGAGTATCACAGCCTTCATAGAGGTCGAGCAGTTGATTGATTTTCTGGTTCCCAAGACGCTTGAGCTCAGTAGGATGTAGTTGGGGTGGAGTAATACGGTTGAGCCAATGGATCATGAGGGCATCGCGCTCAATGTTTTCACAGATTGCATGGTAGGCCGCCATTTCCCATGAATTCCCTGCGGCGGCACCATTGGTAGTTCCTTGCCGTATTTGCGGCTCATTCGGTTGGTGCTGGTAGCGGAAGTAAACGAGTTGCGCGGGAATGAGGTGCGTCTGTCTTCTGTGAAGTGAAATGCAGCTCGCCCACATAAACTCCGAGTACTTGTTGAATCTATGCCGCTCGTATGCCTGCTCCTTCAGCTGATTTTTTGAAAAACTTGAGAATAAACGGGGATCTAGAGCCCCGCGATGTTGCAGGCTACTCCACGACCCTTTGATAAAATTCCTTGGATCGTATACGCCCAGCGAGTACCGCTCGAATAGCTCGGCCAGCGCCTTGGTAGCCGCAATTTCCTCATTCAGATCATAGCCCGAAGCAATCGTTCCAAACGAAGTTTGAAATGTAAACGCGGGAATTCGCGGCCAGTTGCCAGTAAAAGCAGGTCGGCCGCAGCGGGTAATGACGCCTTCCTGGAGGGCCCGGTGGATGAGCGGGCGGAAACGCCTTGGTATACGATCAAGAGGAGCCGGCGGCGCTTGGACAAAGAGAGGTGTTCCAGCTGTTTCTTCAATTAGGGAGGCGAGGCGACGCCCCAAATTTGCGAGAAATCGCTCCTGAGGCTTTTGGGGAATGAATGGTGTTCTTGAAGATCCGAAAACCCCGGCAAGATACTGGTCAAGCCGACTACCGTACATAAACTTGTTGGTTTTCGAGCCTTCTGAACTCATATTGTATGTTTCCATGCGTGGCGTCGGTTGCTCGTCCGTATGCTACCATACTATATCATGCCAATTTCCGGAAAAATTACGTTTATCGAGAAGCCAGCCACGATTGATGAACTAGCTATCGCCGAGATAATGGAATCTTACCTTCACGCTCTTCGCTCCCATGATCTTAGATTACTTCTTTCATTGTTTCATGAAGATGCCCGTATAGATTCCAAGGCTGCCTCCGGCGTCGTATCCAAAGACCAATACGCTTCTGCTATGGCTAAAACTCTATCGTTCATGAGTCGTTCATATTTTCGCGATCTTCTTATCCGGGTCCAAGGCAGTGCGGCCATTGTATATGGGCTTTCCCGCTATGATTCCCGGCGAGGGGCGGGGCGATGGTGGCGACGTACCTGGAAGTTCAGCAAACAGAGTGGGCGGTGGAAAATTATTGAGACGCACTACCACGAATCCTAAGTATCGCACTATGCGCTCCGTCAATCAGCTGGCTGGATTATGGCTTACTGGACGGTGGCAGTATTGGTCACCGCGTATATTAAGGCATACGCTAACTTCCTCGGCTTCCCTTGAAGCATTGCTATATTCAGAGCGGACGTCTCGAGAGCGGGTCAAGGACATCCAATTTAAAAATCTCGGACATCTTCTCAACCTGATTGCCACAAAAAACTATTTCTGGAAAACATACTTCGCCGAGCATGATATTGACTTAAATATTTTACTGCGCGAGCGAAATATTGAGATTTTCCCAGTCCTCGATAAATTATTCTACCGGCGAATGCCAACAAATTCTTACTTAGTACCCATTCCAAAACTTCCATCCTCGCAGTACTTTACGTCCGGCTCGAGCGGCATCCCCTTTCATTTCGCTCTCGACGATCTTTCGATATTCTGGCGTTCTCTCCACGCCCTCCGTGGCAATTCCTGGGCGGGTCACCAGGCAGAGGATGGGTTTATTCGTGTCTTCCGGCCAGACTATCCAGACCCCATGCGAAGAAATATAGAGGCCTACTCGATATTTCTTCAATGGAACCGACTTGATACACATTACGAATTTCTTCGGAATCAGGAACGACCTGCCATACTTTACGGCTTTATTGAATACTTTAGAGAACTCATGGAGCACATCCCAGCTAATCACGAGCTAAATATCCGTTCAATAATTATTACGGGTGAACGGTGCAGGGCGAAGGAGCGGAAGCAAATAGAATCATTTTTCCGCGTCCCAGTTTATGTGTCGTACTCGTCTCGAGAATTTGGCAGGATTGCACAGGAGTGTGAATACCAAGATGGGCATCATATCAATGCCGAGCGGTTTTTTGTCGAAGTTGTAGGCGATACTGGACACCAGCTACCGGAGGGGCAGACGGGAAAAATTTTGATTACCGATACGCGGAATCTTGTCATGCCATTTTTGCGCTTTGATATCGGAGATACGGGTTACATATCTACTGCTCCCTGTCACTGCGGCCGGACGCTACCGCGACTCTATGTAGAGGATCGGAGTACTGATCGTGTAACGCTTCCCGATGGCAAGCGCATGCGACCGTTTGCGCTATTTGCGTTCTTAAATAGGTTTGATTGGATACTGCGTTACCAAATCGTGCAGCATGACATAGAACGCTTCACTGTTTTCCTCAGTACAACCAATAATGCCCCCCACGGCGATCTCCGAAAGGTTGCCGCCGGCTTGGGTAAAATCCTTGGTGATTATGCACGATTCGGTATAAGGTCAACCCAGGATTTCACTCTAAAAAACGGTAAGCAACTCACGTTTATATCGGAGATACCCTCTTGAATGCATTTTCATTTTCGCCACACCAACTGCGGCCGGCGAACTTACGTGGAGGGATGATGGTCCTGTCGGGGCAGTTTGCCCCTTCTGGAAGCACTCCATCAGGAGTTCCGCGAGCATGGCTTTACCGCCGTAGCCGCGATCGGCGGTTGGCGCAACGGCCAACGACAGTTGCCGCTCTACCGCCAGCAATACGGCCTTACATTCCCGCTTCTGAAGGAAGGACCTCCATACGGTTACGGGTTCTGGGGCAGCCCGACGGTGGTACTCACCAACAGGCGGAGTCAAGTGGTTGCCTACCGTCGCGGTGAGTGCTCCTGGGCAAGCCCGGCCATGCAGGCGCTCCTCAAGGCCCTTCTTGCCGAACACATGGCTGTGGACTAGTAGTACTAGGTCCCAGCCGTTTTTTTATACCACAGAAATTTTCCTCAGGTGTAACTTTCTATCCTACCTAAAGCCCATGAAGGAGCCCCTGTAAAGTACTTGAAGCTTTCTCCATCCCAACCGCCAGCGCATACCCGCAGTTATACCAGCAGCCGCCACGCCGGTATAATAATCCAGTCAACCCATTGCCCGCTGATATACCTTCTTTGCAGGAAGCCGAACAAGTTCAGCAAGTTGCATGCCCGGATACCGGCGCATGAACTGCTCAGCAATTCGATAGCCCAAGCGGTAGCCAATCCAGCGAGGGGGCCTGTCCGTCCCGAAGTACCAGGCACTATGGTCGTACCGCCGTTTTGGGAACTCTCGCTGCGCTTGGCGCAGCCACCTATCCTCACCTTTAATTTTTTGAGTATAGGGGATTCGCAGTGGGGGATTAAGCACGTGTTCGGCGTACGAGGCCACGCCCTCGGATACCATCGTCTCAAGCAACGTTTCGCCGTAGCCGCGCTCGGCGTTTCGGACGATATGCGCGAGCTCGTGATGTATCGCGGCCGGCAGCCATCGTGCGATGACTGATCGAATGTCTCGCGCGGAGCAGTCGAGATATATCAGAATGGCGATAGTGCTTAAGCCATAGCCCCCGGTGTGCGTGGCGCGAACTGTGCTCTCCCGAGTATTAAAGACAACGATATCCAGCTTACGCTTCCAGCGGAGTACGCGCCGTCCCCGCTGGAGCGCAAGGGTTACGTCGGTATCGAGCCGTCGTAATAGGCGGCGGGGGACGGCGATATAATGAGTGGAACCTCCACGGCAGGAGCGCATTGTATTTTGAGATTTATGCTCGAGAAAGATATAACGCGGGGAGAATCTTGATTCTCCCCGCATGACGAGCTATCTTGGGCCCGGTCGCGGCTGTGGTCCGGGCTTACCAGGGCCTTTCGGGCCAGGGTGCGGACCCGGTTTGTCCTTATCGCCCACTCGCCTCACCCCCTTTCTGTTCAAAATATAGCAGAGGAGTCCATGTCAGCCAAGTTTTTCGCGTAACTTCTGGTACTATTTTTCTGATATCCGACTGCGCCGCAAATACGGGCGATCGGTCGAATTTGCGACCGCTGTTTCGTCTTGATTTTGCCCCGCAATTGCTGTATTATAATCTCTTGCAGAACACCGCGGCCGCCTGCCGGCAGGGCACGTCACTGACCCCGTGGTAAAGTTTGGGTGCGTAGTTCAGTGGTAGAACGCAGTCCTGATAAGACTGAGGTCGTAGGTTCGATTCCTACCGCACCCATATTATGTCGAGGCGAGTTTTTGTGGCGCTGTCTGGCGGAGTAGACAGCTCTGTAGCGGCAGCACTCCTACAGGAGCGCGGATTTGATGTGGTCGGGATTCATATGAGGATGTGGAGTCCGAAGGGCAGCTACCAGCTACCGGCTACCAGCTACCAGCCTAATATGGTGTGTCGGCAGCAGGTGGAGGACCGCTACGATGCCATGCGGGTGGCGGCCAAGCTCGATATTCCCTTTCAAACCTGGGATTTTTCAGAGGAGTACCAGCGGGCAGTGGTGGAATACATGATCCGGGAATATGCGGCCGGCCGCACGCCAAATCCCGATGTCATGTGCAATCGCGAGATCAAGTTTGGGCTATTCCTCAAACGGGCGCTTGCGATGGGAGCGGAATTTATTGCCACAGGGCATTACGCAAGACAGAAACTAGAAGCTAGAAAATGGAAAATAGAAACTGCTAGCGACCTAAACAAAGATCAAAGCTACTTCCTTTGGACGCTGACACAGGAACAACTAAGGCATTGCCTATTCCCGATTGGGGATTGTCAGAAATCAGAAGTCCGGGAGATGGCGCGGAAATTCGGACTGCCCACAGCCGAGAAGCCCGACTCGCAGGGAGTATGCTTTATCGGCGAATTTGATATGCGCCAATTTCTCAAGCACTACATCCCCGAGCGCAAAGGGATAGTGCGCACCGCAGCCGGGAAAACCGTGGGAGAACACGATGGCGCAGAATTCTTCACTATCGGACAGCGGCATGGACTTGGGAATGGTGGCTCGCCTTCGCCAAGGCTTCGGCGGAGCGAAGGCGGGATTCCGTACTATGTCGCCGGTAAGGACATTCCTGCAAATACCATTACCGTTGCGGAAGGACCGTATGATGGAAATCTTTTCCAGGAAGAACTTGTCGCGGCCGACATTAATTGGGTCAGCGGCAAGGTCCCGAAACTTCCTTTGAGATGCGAAGCGCGGATACGCTATCGTCAGCCACTGCAGCCGTGCACGGCTGCAAGAATCAAGAAGCAAGAATCAAGAAGCAAGGAAGGCAACGGCCTGCTTCACGCTTCACGCTTCATACTTCACGTCACATTTGATGAACCCCAGCGCGCAGTCACCCCCGGGCAGTCGATCGAATTTTATAATGCAGAACCCTTCGACCGGTTCGACGTCGCTCACCACAAGCCAGC
>CAYIQX010000037.1:0-5693 GCA_964365675.1 uncultured Candidatus Saccharibacteria bacterium
GTCAATGCCGGTCGAACCGATATACATGCCCGGGCGCTTGCGCACCGGTTCCAGGCCTTCAAGGACATAAATGTCTTTGGCGGTATATGAAACAGAGACCCCGTTGTTGTCGGCCTTTGCTGGAGTTCCGGATTTTCCTTTCCTGGCCATTTTAAAACGCTAACGCCCCTCGCGGTCGAGCCGGTAGGGGGCAGAAAAATGAAGTATTTAAGCGCAATTTTTTGATCCTGCCACTGTTTCAGTATAGCAGATTTCGCATAATAGCGGCAAGCGTCTGCAGGGGCGTTTTTTTTGACAGCTAGATGACTTATATGTATACTATTAAAAGGTCAAAAGTCATCCCATTCACCCCAGAGGAGGGAGCGATGGCGGGTCAGGCGAGCATCGCCGAACGCATCAGCGCGCTTCAAGCGCTCGGCATCAACGAGCGCGTACTCGGGCTCCTTGAGCTCGGCATCGAGGGCTGTTCAGCGAAAAACGCCGAGCAGGTGTATGCGGCGCTCGTAGGGTTGTCGGACGAGATTATCGACGACCCGGAGCTCGATGGGGCCGTCCAGCGTGTCTACCAGGACTGTCTGGGGATGGTAGGGGAGGGCTACTTCGAGGTTGTAGCATCCACCCTCAACGTTCTTCTACTCATTCACCAGGCACAGGCGGTACCCCTCGTTCGCGTTCCCGAGGCCGGTAGTTCCTAGCGCCCAACCGGGCAACCCCGGACCATCGCTGGTCCGGGTCTTTCTTTATATAAATATAAATAATCGCACCGAAACAAATAACGACGGTCGTCAGTAAGTGTTTCGGAGGTCGTTTTTACCGGAGTTCGGCGCTGAACTGCACGGCGGTCTCCTGGTAGATCTTTTCCTGGATGGGGTCCACTTCGCTTGCGGTGAGCGTGCGCTCGGGACTGCGGTAGACGATGCGATAGGTATAGCTCTTTTTATCAAGGCCGAATTTCTCCGGATTCTCATAGCTATCGAGGAGCTCGACCTCCTCGACCAGGTCGCCGCCGATATCGCGGATTAGGTCAAAGTAGTTATTCGGAATGAAGCCCTTGTCCACTATAAAGGATATGTCCCGGGTTATGGGCGGATACTTCGAGACCTCCTTAAATGTATTTCCCAGCTGAAGTTGTTTTTTGACGCGAGGGTTTTGGGACCACAGCAGCCGTATGTCCGGTAACGCCATGCTGACGATGGCCAGACGTTCCAATCCGAATCCAAATGCCCAGCCGTTGTAGCCAGTTACACCGAAATTTGTCAAAACGCTTTTGCGCGGCATTCCCCCGCCTAAGATCTCGATCCATTGTCCGTTTTTTTCAATCTCCATTTCGAGGCTCGGATCAGTGTACGGAAACACATCTTCGTTGAAGCGATTTTTGATGCCACTGCCGAAAATCTTCCGGGCGATTTCTGTGAGTGCGTTTTTTAAATCATCCAAGGTCAGCCTCTCCCCACTGTCCGGCACCAGATAGAGTCCGCCCAATTGATGGAATACGTTCATATGATGGCGGTCAATCTCGTCCTTGCGATAGACCTTGCCGTAACAAACCACTCCCAACGATTTACCGTTCTTAATTCTTTCCCTAATGGTGGGGTGGTTAAGATAGTAATACCACATGACCGTGTCATGTGTGCGCAAAATATATTCGTCATTCACATAATAGGTATCTGATTTACCGCGCGCCGGGTGACCCGGAGGCATGTTAAAAAGGTCAAACGTGACTTTTGTCGGCACGATCTCCGGAATCGTTATGATGTCAAAATCTTTGAGACTCTCGGCTTCGAGCGTGCGATTGACGAGCTCATACAAAGGGTTTCCCGGTGTGCACGAGAGATCGGGCATGTTCAAAAGTCGCTTCATGCGCTCGCTTTCCGGGTCGTGCTTTCCTTCGAGCGTGCCTCGTAACTTTGATTCCTCTTCGGAGTTTACTTTTATTTTGACGGCCATATTCTTGCAGGTAGCACTATTAGTGTAGTGAGAATGCTTACGTTGGGCAACCCTGCAGGGTTCAGGCCGGCGGCGCGATTGACATATTGTAGGCAGAATGTTATTTAATATTCACGAACAAGTTCTTTCCGCGCCAACGCGCGAGAGGAGATAACCCCATGGTGTCTGAAACTAGGATCGACTGGCATCTGATGAACAGGGAGAAAAGGTATCCCTTCGGCTTGGTTCCGGCCGATCTTGCGGCCCACTTCCAGCCGCTCGGATTCCCGCCGCCGTGGAGGGAGCGGCCGTGGATCTATGCGGACATGGTCGTCTCTGCCAATGGCATTGTTGCCTGGAAACCCGAGCCGGGGAAACCACATCCCGTGGAGATTATCCTCGGCGGGAATCCCCGCCGGCCGGAGCGCCTGGCTGATCTCTTTTTCATGCGATGGCTTCGCTGTTTCGGCGCCTGCTCCGTCGGCGCCGAGACCCAGCGGGTCCAGAGGGGCCTCATCCAGACCCCGCAGGAAGCATGGGAGAGGGAGGCCTATCCAGAATTTCAGCCGCTGTATGACGCGTTGTACCGCCTGCGGCGGGCGCATGGCTTTTCGCATCATCCCCTGAACATCCGGTACTCCCAGAGCGGCAATCTTGACCTCACCGATCCGCTGTTCAATACACCAGGCGTCCAGGTGGTCGTGATCACCACGGAGGAGGGGGCTGACCGGCTCATCAAGGCCGGTTCCGATGCCAAGGACGTGAAGCTCCTCGTTGAGCCGGTACTCGACGCTAAGGGCCTTCGCCGCGCCCACGAGCGCCTGCTCGAGGTCTACGATGCTCGTCGCCTTTCGTGTGAAGGCGGAGAGGGGATACTACGATCCCTGCGCGAAGCCGAGATCCTTGATGAGGTATTCGTCACCACGACCGACGTTGAGATCGACACGGCCGGACTCGAGGGCGTGAAGCAACTGCCCGACTACGGGACCGAGGGGGCGGCCCTCATTGCCGAGGGCAAGATCAGTCCCGAGTCGGCCTGGACCTTCCGGCGCTGGCGCTTCAACCAGCGCTGAACCCAAAACCGCCTGCTCCGAGAGAGTAGGCGGGTTTTACTTTCGGGCGGGACGACGTGGACCCAGCTAAGCTGGGTGGATGATGTTACTTGTCCTGAGCGACTTGTGGTGAGTGAAGCCGAACCAAGTCGAAGGAGAACCGTATTTCGACGACAAACTCAGTATATCTACATCCCGGAGATAAACTCATGGGTGTAGCGCTGCCTGGCTACCACCGCAGCACCGTCCTCCTCGTCCGTCAGTCCTCGTCCTCACTCCCTGCCTCACGGAGCCGCTCTTCTGCTTTGCGCGTTTCCTCTTCAGCCTTTTTTCTTTCTTTCTCAGGCCGCTCCGCTTCTTTATCGATTTCCTTTTTCAATTTCTCTTCTTGCTTTGCTTCTTTTTCAGCTCCTTTCTCACTTTCCTTCTTCAACTTTTCTTCCTCCCTCTCTTTTGCGTCCCGCTCTTTTTCTTCCTGCTCTTCTTTAAGCTCTTCTTCTTTCTCTTTCGTTTCCTCTAGATCTTCGATCGCGTCTTCTATAGCATCAAGGCTTTTCTCGGCCTGTTTGGCGAGCTGTTTTGCGCCCTGGTAATTCCCGCGCTCGAAAAGTTCCTTGGCTTGGGCAAGGAGCCGGTCGAATTTCTCGAACGCCGCTGCTGGAATAGCGATCTCCTCTTCCGCGGCCTCGGCAAGCACCTCTACTTTTTCTTCCCCGGCCTCCCGGATGGCCTTCTCGGCCTCCTCTTTTGCCTCCAGTTCTTCTTCTAGCCGTTCCTCTTCGCGTTCCAGCGCTTCCTCCTGTTCTTCTTCTTCCAATTCCAGGAGTTCCTTTTGAGCTTTTACCTGTACAAGCTGCTGCGCCAAGCTTTCCACGTGCGCGGTATCACCAGCTCGCTTGGCGTCACGTATGTTTCGTTTCAGTTCTTTTTCTTGTGCCTCTAACGTCCGCTTTTGCTCCTTGAAGGTTTGTTCAAGCGCGGTCTTGGGTCCCGCAAGATCGTCATCCAACTCTTTGGCCAGCGCACGTACGTCCTTTCCCCCCTGCCTTTCGTTTTCGACAAGCGTGGCTGCCTTTGCGATGTTGGCAAGGAGGCGCGATTGCGCCACTTCCAGTCCCCCCGCCTCCACGCCCTTGGTTTCCAGAATGACTTTTATTTCGGCAACACGTTCGGCGGCAAAGGTGACCTGCAACCGTGCCTTTCCTTCAGGATTGAAGGTGAAAAACTCCCGCAGCGCTTCCCCGAATTTATCGAGGAAGTAGAATGGACTCTCGGGGGTGAGACCGGGGCTCGGCAGGGTTGATTCGTTTTTAGCAATGGCTAAGAACGGGATAAGAATCGTTAACGCAAAAATAGATTTTGCGACAGCTATTTCCATAGAGTTTGAATCTCGATTTTTGCATTTCATCTTAGTCCCAGTCTACTCTATCTCAGAAGAATAAAGAAAGATGTACGGTTAGAACCGAAAACAGCTCATCAAATGAGCTGCTCTTGAGGAATCTGACTTTTGCGAGCCCGAAGGGATTTGAACCCTCGACCCGCCCGACCGCCTTGCGGTCAAGGCGGGCGGGTTTCCTCTCATGACCCCGCACCAAAACTTTCTCGCAGCCGACCGGATTCGAACCGGCGATCTCCTCCGTGACAGGGAGGCGCTTTAAGCCAGCTAAGCTACGGCTGCATGTTGGTTTGGTGCGGGGCAAGCAAGGAGGCGACCACTCCTGGCTGGTCCGCGGGCCCAAGAATTACTTACGGCGTTTGCTCCTGGACAAATGCTTGAAAAATTCCACCTGCCGCAATCGCTTTTTCGCTTCGGCCATTGTCTTATAGCTTCCGAACGAGCAGCCGGTTTTCTCCGATACTACCGTATATCTCCCCTTGATCTTTTTGATCACGGCAGGAATAGTATAGCGCAGTTTGGCCGGTGAGACAAGAAAAAGAGCTTCGTCGGTGACGAAGCTCAGCGGCTGTAGAGGTCTTCAAGGAAACGGTAGAAGCCGCGGGCCCAGGTGCCGGGCCAGAGGTACTCCCACCACTTGAGCGGCTCGGGTCGGACCGATACCACGCCGTGGCTGAAGTCGAGTTCCCGCTCCAGTTGCGCCAGCTCTTCGGTGGTAGGGTTGCAACCGATAAAGATCGTCATACCTTCTCCTTGGAGGAATGTCTAAAACAACAAAAGCGCATTTCAGCGCTTTTGTCAAATTCCGAAAATTTAGTAGCGGCCTCCGCCTCCTCCGTATCCACCCTCATCCCGGCGCGGGGGGCGTTCACGCTTTTCCATCGGCCGCGCTTCGTTCACCACGAGCGTGCGTCCGCCGAATTCCGTTCCATTGAATTTTGCGATGGCGGCCTGTGCTTCCTCATCCGTGGCCATCTCGACGAACCCGAATCCTTTGGACCGGCCCGACATGCGATCGGTGATGACGGCGACCGACTCGACCGTTCCGGCTTGCTCGAACAAACTCTGGAGTTCTCCTTCCGTGGTCGTGTACGGAAGTCCCCCGACGTATAGTTTCTTTGCCATACCTCTGCGAACGATAACTTACTGGTAACCTTCTTAGTATAGCATAGTTTTTGCGAGAAGGTCAAATGGGGATTTTTCAGCCAGGAGCTGTAGGGGCAATCCTTGCAGTGTGTCTCGCATCAGTGTTACAGTGCTTATCGCGGGATGGACGAGTAGTACGTCGCGAGGCTCATAGAAAATCTGTGACCCGGAAC
>CAYIQX010000038.1:0-5666 GCA_964365675.1 uncultured Candidatus Saccharibacteria bacterium
TCTCCATGATATTGAAGGCCAGCGGGAAATCGGTATCCGCCGGATTGAAATAGATAACGTCCTGCACTCGTTCGGGCGGTATGAAGTCAAGCATCTTCTCGGCGTATTCGCCGTGCGGGTCCACCACGGCCACGCCCCGGCCGGCTTGAATGTCCTGGATGGTCATATTCTCGAGCACCGTCGACTTCCCCATGCCGGTCTTGCCGATGATGTAGACGTGCTTCCTGCGGTCCCCGCGCTTGATACCAAAGCGCTTCCGCTGGCCGCGGAAGTTAGTCTCGGCGTAAAAAACTATGTCATTTTCCTCGTTGCCGTTCGACATTTCTTGACAGATTTATACTCTTATACTATAGTCTCAACAGACATACTCGACCGGTAGCTCACTTTGTTTACCCCCTGCGGGAGGAAATCATGGGGCGGTCGTCGCGGAGAAATCGGCTCTACCGAGCTGCTGTTGTCTTTCTCGTCATGCTCGCCGCCGCCATCGTAACTTGGAACGTCGGCGTCTTCGGTCTGTTCCTTGGTATCATCGGTTTTCTAACCCTCACGGCGGCGATATTCGTTCCCTCCCGCCGCCACCCCCACCGACGATGGCGGCGCATCGCGGTCGGTCTTATCGGCATCGCCCTCATACTCGCGAGCAGTTGGGGCGACTTCGAGGGCTGGCGGTTCCTGCCGTCCCGCGGGGCGCTCGGTGATTCTCCGTAAGCCCGCCCGCCCCACCCTGACCAGCAGCACGGTCGGGGTTTTTCTTTTTCCCTGTTGGCCTGCGACAGCACAGCCGAGCAGCTGCCAACATGAGAACCCCGCACCAATTTTACCACGGAAGGCGAGCAATATTTTGAAGATCCGTAAACGATGGCCGTCCCTCCTGGGCGAAGCGCCTCGCGAATGATAGAAGACGTAAAATTGGTGCGGGGTCAAACCAGAAGCCGTCCCCTACCCCACCGGCAACGTCGCTGGCGGTTCTGAACGCTTCACGTCAATACGCGGCAGTAAGGGCGCCTTGGCGGTGGCGCCCGGGTAGTGATAGATAGTGGCCAGCTCCTCGGTATTCAGGATGATGGGCGTTGACTTCAAGCTCCAGGTATCCACGAAGGGCTTCCGGATCCGGTAGTAATAATAAAAAAGGAGCATCTTATGCCGCTTCTTTCCATCCGTCATGAACGCGGGCAACCACCAGGCCACCGTGGAGGAGATGGTCGGCCCGTTAACTACCAACCCGTTCAAGGTATGCGTATTATAGGTCTTCAGCGCGCCGACGAACGAGTTCAAGTGCGAGAAGGAAAAAATATCGCGCCGGGCCATGTACATGAAGCGCACTACCACTTCATAACCGGGCTTCATGATGTTCCGCTCAATGGCCGCGACAATATCCCTCGTGCCGGGAGAAAGGTGCAGCATCATCGACTCTCCTTTCGCTTCTTCTTTCTTTTTGGGAGGACCCTCTTCCGAAGACAAGCCGAAAAGGGGCTTTAGGGGTTCTCCCCATCCGGTGGTCAGGGGCTCGATCGGCTCGAGCGCTTTTGCAATTTTCCCCTTGGGCGGCGCGACTTTTTTGCCGATAAGCTTATTTACCAGCACCTCGGCATCCTTGACCCACTTGTTATCCCGTACCGGCCGGAGAAGGAGGTGGAACCCTACGTGCTCGCCCGGTCCGATCCTCCCAAAAAGTTCCACCATGGATGAGAATGGATCTACCTTTTCAAATTCTTCCGCGGCAGCGGTGAGGGAAAGGATCTCCCGATAGGTGCGAATGGGGTATCCATCGGGTTTCTCAAGCTTGAATTCGAGGCCAAAAAAATTCCACTCCTGATCCGGCGCCCCGGACGGCAGGCGATTCATATAATCCTCCACTTCCGCGATTTCGACTTCCGGGTACTGGGCGTATATCTGGGACTCGACGAGATTTTTGTAAAATACCGGTAGTCGGATGTAAAAGCGCGTCTCACCGGCCAGAGAGGCAAGCTCGAAAGAAAGATGGTCGTGCTGAAGCCCGAGCCAGTATTTCTCCCAGGGATCGAACGCCCAATACATGGTCTGAAGCCCGGCGAACACCTGCTCCATGGCCTCCGGCGTTTTTGAAATATCCCGCGGGATGCGCACTTCCAGCGTCATCCATTGGAGGTTTTTCGAATAGCGAACTTTCAGATAGTACTTCCAAAGGTTCCAGCCCGATATGCCAAGGAACGGCGGCAGCCACACCCACCAGGTATTGGCCACCAGCGCCCAGAGGATGGCCAGCTGGTTGAACAAGAGATCAAACGCCGACATAGAACATAATTATATCACAAAAGGACCATTTCCAAATTCCCAAATCACAAAGTTTGTAATTTGGTGCTTGGGATTTGGGATTTTTCCGTTTATGCGAGTTGGTAGCCGTCCGGAGTTCGCTTAAAGAGATCACGATTCTGGAGGTTCAAGAATACCGTGTTCGGTTTCACCAAGCGAGTCTCCAGAACCCGTTTAGCGATCTCATCCTTGGTTAGGGGCTTTCGAGCCGCTTTCAAGAGTGAGGCGATGACATCGGAAACCGTGCCCGGAACGTATCCCCACTCAGCAAGCGCATAGAGCCCCCGCCCCACGAGAACGAAACGGGAGTCCTTGATAAGTTCATTATGCACCGTCTGGGGGTGCGCCTTTTTCGAGGACCAGCCGGACTTTGAAATGGCCATGGCCACCTCACGGAAATGCATCGGCTTCTCGGCGCGGCTCAAGACCGCATAGGCCTTATCGCGCACGCCCCGCGGACGAATGGTCGGCCACGATACGAGGCCGAACTCGCCATAGGGATTTTGCTTAATGAGCTTGGAGATGGAAAGATAGGATTCCAGAAGATCGGGATTCGAAGGAACGACGCCGAGCACTTCTTTTGCCTGCGCCTTCAATATCTTGAAAAGCTCGGAAGCGAGAACGGGCTTTTTCACATTGGCCAACTCCTCGGCGGTACGGGTCATGATGGACTCAGCCGCTTTCAAGGCCTCGTCCTTGGTAAACCAGCGACCGTGCCACGTGTCATCCTCAACGCGCCGGCGAAAGGGCTTGCCGACCGTAAGCAGGAAATACACGTAGTTATGGAAACGCGGTTCGGCCACCGAGTGCAACAGCTTTGATTCCTCGAGTACGTGGCCGTGGTCTTCGAAGTGCTTCTCCAGAGAAGAAAGCGCCGGCTGGAGAAGGGCAACGGCTTCGGGCTTGGCAATGTGTTTCAAACCATCCTCTTCTATTTGGCGGATCCGTTCGCGTGTAACGCCAAAGGACTGGCCGATGGCCTCGAGCGTTTCCGGCGCTTTCCCACGCAATCCAAAACGGCGCTCCACCACCTCGCGAAGCCGCGGGGCCGGCAGGAGCTTCAATACCTTTGCGGCTGCCTCTTTGGGGTGTGTAGGAAGCGAGAGCTTTTTCATGACCTTTACGGATTACAGATTTTTATCGATATACGGATCGGTATATCCGTTGCGATCCGTAATCCGTAAATTATCGTTTTTGCCATTGATGCCATGTAACCAGGAGAGGGCTGGCGATAAAAATGGAAGAATACGTCCCAATGACGATACCGATAATAAGGGTTAGCGCAAAAACACGCGTCGTCTCCCCCCCGAAGAGGTAGACGGCCAGGAGTGCCAACACCACGGTCAGGGACGTATTCAGAGAACGGGCAAATGTTTGGCCGATACTGGTGTTCACGAGGGACCCGAAGTCTTCACTAGCCCCCCGCCTTCGAAGATTCTCCCGAATACGGTCAAAGACCACAATAGTATCGTGCACCGAGAAGCCCAGGATTGTCAAGAGAGCGGTTACAAAGAGGGTATCTACCTCATATCCGGCGAGGTGCCCGGCCAGCGCGAAGATGCCCGTTGGAATAATGACATCGTGGACAAGAGCCACCACGGTGGCAAGACCGTATTTCCAGGAGGCGACCGGAGCCGATACCTTCCGAAAGGCCCAGGCAATATAGGAAACGATGAGGAGGATAACAAGTCCGAGCGCAAGAAGGGACTTTTGGGCCAGCTCCCGGCCAATGGTCGGTCCTACGGTATTGAAACGCTTTTCAAGAACCCCTTCGACTCTGCCGAGGGCAAGGAGGATGGCTTGGTGTTCGGCTTCGGTAATATGCCGGAGCCGGATGAAGAGACCCCGCTCGCCGATGGGCTGGAATCGTATTTCGCCAAGGTCCAACGGGTTAGTGGACTTCTTGAGTTCGGGAACTGCGGGACGCTCGGTGCGGAACTCCACCTCCAGAAGCGATCCTCCGGTAAAATCAATGCCAAGCCGTAATCCCCAAAAGCCAATGGCGGCAACACTGGCGATGAGAAGGGTAACGGAGAAGATATAAAAAACTTTCCGATGTCCAACGATATTCATGAATCAGAAATCATGAAGCAAAAAGCATGTGATAATTTGAATTTGAATGCAAAGCTGGATTTACAAATTCCTGATTCATGCTTCATGCTTCGCGCTTCTCGGGCTGAGGCCGTTCAAAAATAGCACTCGGTAACGCGAGAGTGCCGGCGTGGCCGCCGCCAGGAGGAATGTCCGGGAAATCGAGATAGCCGAGAACATGGAAATAATGATGCCAATGCCGAGCGTGAGCGCAAATCCTTTCACGACACTGGTGCCGAGCCAGTAGAGGATGGCGGCGGTAATGATGGAGGAAACGTTCGAATCGCGGATTGAGGTCCACGCTCGGGCAAAACCCTCGGGGATGGCCTCGCCCAGGGCCCGCCCTCCGCGGATCTCCTCTTTCATTCGCTCAAAGATTAGGATATTCGCATCCACGGCCATGCCTACGGAAAGGACAAAACCGGCAATACCCGCCGCGGTAAGGGTTACCGGGATCAATTTGAAAATAGTAAGCACCAGGGCGGCATAGATAATAAGTGCGGCCACCGCGAGCAATCCGGGCAGACGATACCAGGCGATCATGAATACGGCGACCGTGACAAATCCGATGAGCACGGCCATTAAGCTTTTCACCAGGGATTCCTTCCCCAGCGACGATCCCACCGATTGCTGATTGACGAGAGTTATGGGAACCGGAAGGGCGCCGGAATTCAGGCGCCCAACAAGTTCGCGGGCCTCCCGAAGGGTGAACTGTCCCGATATTTGGGCTTTCCCGCCCGAGATCTTCTCGTTCACCACCGGAGCAGAAAGGAGCACGCTATCGAGATATATACCCAGGGGCTTTGCAATATTCCGCCCGGTCATGTCCTCGAAAATTTTGGCGCCATCGTCGTTGAACGTAACGCCGATGAGCGGTGCGTTCGTCGTAGGATCGAACTGCAACTCCGCATGCTCCAGGTAGCGTCCGGTAAGCTCGGTGGGAGCGAAATACGGGTCTTCGATAATGCGCTCACCTTTTGATCTCGCCTCAAGAATGGCTTTTGATCCTTCCGGCGTTCGCACTTCCCTGAATTCGAGGAATGGCGTCTCGCCGATGAGCTGGATGGCCTGACGAATATCCTTGATGCCGGCAAGTTCCACGATCAGCCGGTACTCTTCCCCGGATGTCTCCACCTGCACCAGGGGCTCGGTAACACCAAAGAGGTTCACCCGGCGCTCCACGACATCGCGCAGGCCGGCCATGGCCTCACTTTTAGATGTGCCCTTGAAATTCGAAAAATCAGCCCGATAGAGAAGGTGCGTTCCGCCGACAAGGTCAAGGC
>CAYIQX010000039.1:0-5469 GCA_964365675.1 uncultured Candidatus Saccharibacteria bacterium
GAAGTACCCATAAATCCGCCTCGCCTTCGGACTCATAGCACTGAAACCGCGGATCAGTACAAATCGGAGATACCAATAATACAAATTTGTATTATTGGTGCACACATTTGTAACAAAATTCGTGGTTGCTCGTTGCTACCGTCTGGAGGAGAGGCCGCTCGCAGTCCTATGACCGGAAAAAAATTCTCTATTGAAATTGGCGCCTCTCCATTGACGGCCGAATTGACGCCGCTTGCCGGGCAAGCCAATGGCCGCATACTCGTCCGCCACGGCGAAACCACCATCCTCGTCACCGCGGTGATGTCCAAGCGACCCCGCGAGGGCGGGGACTTTTTCCCGTTGACCGTGGATTACGAGGAAAAATTCTATGCCGTGGGGAAAATCCTCGGCTCGCGCTTTGTGAAGCGCGAAAGCCGGCCGTCGGAAGAAGCGATCCTCACCTCGCGCCTTATTGACCGCACCATCCGGCCGCGCTTTGACCTTCGCATGCGAAACGAGGTCCAGATCGTTGCCACGGTACTTTCATTCGATGCGGCCAACGACCCCGACATCGCCTCTATCTTCGGCGCATCCCTCGCGCTTTCCCTCTCGGACATCCCGTGGGACGGGCCTATAGCGGCGGTCCGCATCGGCCGGAGAGACGGCCAATGGATCGTGAACCCGAACCTTGAGGAGCGGCAGAATCCCGAGCTTGACCTCATCGTATCCGGCACCGCCGAAAAGATAAACATGATCGAAGCCGGCGCCCGAGAACTGCCGGAAGCCCTGATGGTCGAAGCGCTCGAGCGGGGCCATACCGAGATAAAAAAACTCATCGCTCTGCAGCAAAAAATCATCGCTGAAGTTACGCCGGTAAAAAGTTCGGTGAAACTCTTTGAGCTAGATGGTGACCTCTCCCGGGGCCTGAAAGAAAAATTTTCCTCGCGTCTTGAGGGATCGCTCTGGACCGAAGAAAAAGCGGCACGAAACCAGAAGCTATCGGCCCTCAAGGAGGAGTGGATGGCGCATGCCAAGGCTGAATTCCCGGATGCCATGCCGGCCCATGTTGAATACCTCTGGGAGAACGAACTTGATATTATCGTGCACCGCCGCATTATTGACTCGGGCCAACGCCCGGACGGCCGAACGGCTGACGAGCTCCGAGCGCTCGAGGCCCAGGCGGGTATATTGCCGCGGGTGCACGGCTCCGGCCTTTTCAGCCGGGGCGAGACCCAGGCGCTTTCCACGCTGACGCTCGGCGGGCCGGGGGACGAACAGATCGTGGAGGGCATGGAAGTCCGCGGCAAGCGGCGCTTCATGCATCACTACAACTTCCCGCCTTATTCGACCGGCGAGGTAAAACCCATGCGCGGACCGGGGCGGCGCGAGATCGGGCATGGGGCCCTGGCTGAGCGCGCGCTCGCACCACTCATCCCGCCGAAAGAAGAATTCCCTTACACCATCCGCATCGTATCGGAGATCCTTTCTTCCAACGGGTCCTCTTCCATGGCATCGGTCTGCGGCTCGACGCTTGCGCTCTTTGATGCCGGCGTACCCATGAAGAAGCCGCTGGCCGGCATTGCCATGGGGCTCATGCAGAGTCAACAGTCAGCAGTCAACGGTCAACAGTCAGCATACGTGATACTGACGGACATCCAGGGCCCGGAAGACCATTACGGGGACATGGATCTCAAGGCCGCCGGAACCGCGGACGGCATAACCGCGCTCCAAATGGACGTGAAGATCGATGGCGTCACCGTGCCCATACTTTCGGAGACGCTCGCCCAGGCCAAAAAAGCCCGCCTGGAAATCCTTTCTGTTATTACCGGCGTGCTCGCAGGACCACGCCCGGAACTTTCGCCGCATGCACCGCGCATCATTGTATTGAAGATCGACCCGGAAAAGATCGGCGCGCTCATCGGCCCCGGCGGGAAAATGATCAACCGCATCATTGCCGCAACCAACGTGGATATCGACGTGGAAGACGACGGCTCCATATTCGTCATCTCCGAGAGCGCCGAGAACATGGAACAAGCGCTCACTCTTATTCGGCAGGCCACCCGCGAATACAAGCCGGGAGAGCTCCTCGAGGGAACCGTGACGCGCGTCTTCGACTTCGGGGCAATGGTCGAGGTCGGACCGAAGCAGGAGGGACTCGTCCATATCTCGGAACTTGCGCCGTGGCGCGTCGGCCGGGTGGAGGATATCGTCAACCTTGGTGACCAGATCACGGTCATGGTACGAAACATCGATGACCAGGGCCGTCTGAACCTTTCCCTGAAAAGCGTACCCGGCCGCTATTCGGCCGAGGATATCGCGCGGGCCGAGGCCGCCGGCGGCGGCCAGGCAATGCCCCGCCGTGAGGGTTTTCGACCGCCTCGGAGCGGGTTCGGCGGCCGCTCACAACGCGGCGGTGGCCGTCCCCGTTATTAAAGGACCAGTACAGGAACATCATGGCTGATGCAGTACCGGGAAGCGGCGAGCTAAAGCGTGAACCGGCCATCCGCA
Organism: uncultured Candidatus Saccharibacteria bacterium; assembly: GCA_964365675.1. Taxonomy (GTDB): domain Bacteria; phylum Patescibacteriota; class Minisyncoccia; order Sungbacterales; family SURF-37; genus JACQMJ01. The sequence goes on from CAYIQX010000039.1 coordinate 2,488, forward strand.
CAATGCGCTCGGATATTTCCGAGTTCCTAAAAACGACGAAACCATCCCTCGTGTCCCTCTTGGCGCGCCAGGCGCAATGGGAAGAATACCATCCAACTCCGGCATATCATCCGTGGCGTTGGATAATACTCGGCATCGTTCTCTCCGTAATTGCGGGAGGGATCGGGTTCTGGTACCTCCGCCCCGGATCCACCACCCCGCCGCCGCTCACCTCGAGCGTAACGCCACCGCCCTTTTTCTTTGTCGAGAACGCCACCGACGCGGTCATTGCCGACTCCCGCGCGGCTCTTTTTGCCGCACTCAACACCTCCGCCAATGATGCCGTCGGCTCATTCCGCCGTTTTATTCTTCGTACGAAAAGCGGGAACAGGACAGAAATCCTTAATATCGAGGGTCTCCTGACGCTCGCCGGAGGCCATGCACCGCCTGCATTCACAGAAACCCTTACCAGCCCGCCGCAACTTTTCCGCTACCGATCCCCCTCCGGCTCCCAATTCGGGCTCATAGCGGAGAGCCGGAGTCCGCCGCGCGCGCTTGCCGCGCTCATCGCAAGCGAACCCACGCTTGCGCTTGACCTCTCGTTCCTCTTCGCGGGTACTCCGCCACCGACAAGTTTTGCCCCCTATCAGGACATCGCCTACAAAAATATCAGTTTCCGTTTCCTCAAGCTCGATCCGAGTGCCGATCGCGGCGTCGGTTACTTGCTTTTCCCGGCGCGTCGCCTTATGGTCATGGCAACCTCCGAGGAAGCGCTTCGTGCCGTCATCGACCGCCTCTTTGAAGCCCGATAACTTTTGAAACCCGGTACCCATGGAGCCCGCACGTCTCGAAGAACTAAAAAAACTGCTCATCGCCGAACGCGAACGCCTCACGGCGGGACTTAGCGCATTCGCCGCCAAAGATCCGAAAATGCGGGACGACTGGGATACCCGTTACCCATCGGGAACCGAACGGGCCGCGCTTTCCCACTCGGCCCAGGAAGAACAGGCTGATATCCGTGAGGAATACGAAAGCGAACTGGCCCAGGAGCAGAGCATGGAGCTCCGCCTCCGCGAGGTGAATGAAGCGCTCCAACGCATTGCAGAAAATACCTACGGCCGCTGTCTTACGTGCGGAGAAAAAATCTCCGAAGACCGTCTTTCCGCCAATCCGGCCGCGGCCTACGATATGGCGCACCAACCCCGCGAGTGAACAAGAAACATGAAGCAAGAAGCATGAATCATGGGGCACGGTTTCGGTCGGCGTCTTGTTTCTTGATTCTTGCTTCTTGATTCAAACGTGTGGTCACCTTGTATTCGGCCGAGATCGTGGGGCTCGATGCCGCCATTATAAGCGTGGAGGTGGATCTTTCGCCCGGGCTCCATATTTTTTCTATCGTCGGCCTGGCGGAACGCGCGGTGCAAGAATCGCGGGAGCGCATTGGCGTGGCCATTCGGAATCTCGGCGCCCGTCCGCCGCACCGTAAATCGGAGCGGCTCATCGTCAACCTGGCTCCGGCCGATGTATCGAAGGAGGGGCCGGCCTTTGACCTGCCCATCGCCCTCGGCTTTCTCCTCGCTTCGGGCCAGACCCGTTTTGATCCCACGGGGAAACTTTTTTTGGGAGAGCTCGGTCTTGATGGCGCACTGAAACCGGTTGCTGGCGTTCTCTCAACTGCCATCATGGGGCGTCTTGCTGGCTTTAAAACTCTCTATGTGCCTTCCGGTAACGGAGCTGAAGCGACGCTCATCGAAGGGATCACCATAAAGGAGGCGCCCAACCTTTCGGAGCTCCTCCTCGATCTCGAGGGCAAGCGGGAACTCGACGCCGTGCGCTATACGGAACCGGCGACTCCGCCATCCGCAACGCTATCGGAATTCGCACTTATCCGCGGCCAGGAACAAGCCAAACGCTGTCTGGAAATCGCCGCGGCAGGCGGCCATAACCTCCTGATGTCGGGGCCCCCCGGCACCGGCAAGACCCTTCTGGCGCGGGCGCTGGCCTCGATACTCCCGTCCATGACGGTCGACGAAATGATCGAGGTAACGAAGATATATAGTGTGTCCGGAGCCTTGAAGCAAAAAAATGCGCTCATCCGCGAGCGTCCGTTCCGCAGCCCGCATCATACGGCTTCCGCCGCCGCGGTTGCCGGCGGGGGATCGTCCATTCGTCCCGGCGAGGTAACTCTTGCGCATCGGGGCGTACTCTTCCTCGACGAATTCCCCGAATTCCCGGCGCATGTGCTCAATGCGCTCCGGCAACCCCTTGAAGATAGAGTTATCACCGTGGCACGGGCCTCCGGCACGGCAACATTCCCCGCCGACTTTATGCTCGTTGCGGCCATGAATCCGTGTCCCTGCGGCAACCTTGCAAGCCCCTCACGGGCCTGCGTCTGCACGCCCGGGACGATCTCCAAATACCAGCGCCGGATATCGGGGCCGCTCCTTGACCGCATTGACCTTATGACAGAGGTCGGCCCGGTGGCCGCCGAAAAACTGGATGGTGCCCTGCCCCCGCATGAGGCAGAGGCCGCCAGCATACAGGAACGAGTGGAGCGGGCTCGCCAGCATCAGCGGGAGCGTTTTCATACAGAGGAACAAATCCTTACCAATGCCGCAATGACCCTGCGGGAATTAAAAATGCACTGCCGTCTGGATGCCGCATCCAAGGACATTCTCCGCCAGGCCTATGAACGCCTCGGAATGTCCGTCCGGTCCTACTACCGCGTGATCCGAATAGCGCGAACTATAGCCGACCTTGCCGATGAAGCAGAGATCGCGCCGCACCATATTCTCGAAGCACTGCAGTACCGACCCCGCATGGAGGTGTGAATCACGAATTAGGAATTATGAATCAATGACCCCGCATCTATAAAAGCGGTCGCTTTTATAGGTACCGTTTCTTAAAATCTCAAAAAATAAAGCATCCGCACGAGAGGGCGGTGCGGTATTGAAGTGATGCTTTGTTACCTGAAGGAGTTCGCGCACCTCGACCATCTTGGCG
>CAYIQX010000040.1:0-5361 GCA_964365675.1 uncultured Candidatus Saccharibacteria bacterium
TTTCGTCGGCTCGTCGCTCTCGAGCCGGCCGTCCCGCCGGCGGATGATGCGCTTGGCATAGGCCGCGGTTGCCGGGTCGGGAGGCACGAGAATGATCGTCCGGTCCTCTTCGTTCAGTCGTTTCAATATGCCCATGACCATTGCGCCGGAGTGTGAATCAAGATTCCCGGTCGGTTCATCCGCGAAAATAACGCGCGGCCCGCCGACCAGGGCCCGGGCAATGGCTACGCGCTGTTTCTCGCCGCCGGAAAGCCGTCCGGCCTCAACCTCTAGTTTATGCTCGAGTCCGACCGCGGCCACTGCGGCGCGGACGCGCTCGCCCCGCTCCCCTATGGGGACCGACGAATTATATAAAAGCGGTAACTCGACGTTTTCGGCCACGCTTGAACGGCCGAGTAGGTTAAAGGCCTGGAATACAAAACCGAATTCCCGATTACGCAATCCGGCGAGTTCCTTATCGCTAAATTCATTCGTGTCCCGGCCTAAAAATTCATACGTGCCGCCCGATGAGCGGTCGAGAAACGAAAGAATATGGAGCAGGGTTGATTTGCCCGAACCCGAGGGTCCCATAATGGCGATGAATTCTCCCTCGCCGATGGAAAATGAAACCCCGGCCAGCGCTCGAGTGATGGTCCCGTCTTCCGGATATTCCCTGGTTAGTTCCTTGATCTGTATCATGGCGAGATACGCCGCCCGACGTCGAGCACGCGCTCTCCCTCACCGATGCCGGAGCGCACCTCGACATTGCCGCTCCGGTCGCGGATGCCGATACTCACCGGCGTTTCCCTATCCGGCCGCTCGGCCAGGCGAACAAATGTCCCCCGGTCGTTCTCGATGACGGCGGACTGCGGGAGTATCAATGCTCCAATTCTTTTTTCCGTCTCGATGGCCAGGTTGGCCGTAAGCCCGCTCTTCAGGCGGGCATCTCCCCGTTCAAAGGCAACGGTAACTTTGTAGTTCACTACCCCATCCACGATGGTTTCGGCCGGGTCAATTTTGACCACGCGGCCGCCGAAGGGTTCGTCCGGATAGGCGTCGAACGTGATGGTTACCGGATTGCCGATGCGTATCTTCCCGATGTCCACTTCCGGGACATTTGCTTCTATCTCGTAGCCCTCGCCGGAGATGAGCGTGGTTACCGTGGTGTTGGCCTGGACTATTTGTCCGACCTTGGCATCCTGGCGGGTAATCGTTCCCGATGCCGGTGCAGAGAGGACGGTCTCATCGAGGTTCACGCGGATGGTGCCGAGTTTGGCTCGGGCGGCTTCGAGCGAAGCGCGCGCGGCTGTGACATCACCCGGCGCGGCACGGTACTTCTCCTCGGCGGTCGTCAGGTTCGATACGGCGGTATTGGTGTTCGTCCGCGCCGTAGAAACATCGGAACGCCAGGCATCAATGGCGGACTGGGTATAAACCGTGCTCGGCCGGAGCGTATTTAAGGCGAGCGAGAGCTGGTTTAGGAATGCGGCGGCGCGCTCGAGGTTTATTTTGGCCGTTGCCGCGGCCGGAGAAGGATCGCTCGCCGGGGTGAGCCCGTCGAGCCATGCCCGCCAAGCGTTCAATATCGCCTCGACAGCCACGCGCTCGTTCTTCAGAGGCGCCTCCAGCGAAGGGTCGGTCGTGAAGTTTAGTTGCGGATTTGCGCTCCGGGGGCTCGAGAACATCTGGTCGGCGCGGTTGCGGATGGCATCATCGGCCCTGGTATAGCTGTCGCCGACTTTATCAATAAGACCGCGCGCGGCGTCAGCCACCGCAAGTTCGGCGTTTTTCAGTTTGGCATCCTCCACTGCGATATTGGCTTTTGCCTGGGCAAGTTCTGCTTCGAGCGTGCGGCGATCAAGCGCGGCAATGGCGGTTCCGGCAAGCACGCGCGCACCCACGCCGGCATGCACCACTGTTACCCGGCCGTTCCGGGCAAAAGCAAGCTCGACGCTTCTGACCGGCTGGGTCCGGCCCGTTACAATAACTTCCTCGGCAATAGTTCCGCGCTCGGCGGTAACGGTGTTGTTAGCAGGCGCACGGCTTGACCGGACGGCCATGCCAAAACCAATGCCCCCCGCCGCTACGGCCAGGCCCACGGCAACCCAAAACCACGTTTGTTTCAGTAGATACGCCATTGTAAGAAAATTAAAAGCCCTGCCATACTAGCAGGTTTTAACTGCAAATCAACAGCCGTTACTGCTAGAAATGGTCGAGGCGGTCGTAGCGGTGGTCGTGGAGATACATCAGGCCGATGCCAACGATGAAAAGGCCAATGGCAAAGAAAACGCTATTGCCCCCGAACCATTTATGATCAACAACATCGAGCACGACCCAGGCACCCCGCCATACGAAAACTACCCCGATGATGACGTATAAGCTGTTCGCCATCTGCCGCAAGAGCCGCTTGAAGCGTGCCGCACTCATTCCGCTAACCGTATCACTGGGGGCGCTTCGGGACAATGAAAAGCGCGACAATATAGGCGATGAGGCCGGGGAAAAATCCGGTGAATGCGGTCAGGAGCACATACAGGAGCCGGAAGAGTACCGGATCCACGCCGGTGTATTCGCCGAGGCCGCCCAAGACCCCGCCCCACACGCGATTGGTTTTTGACCGGTAGAGTTGCTTCATAGGATTCCATAAATTATGTCTGTATCAATAGTATATACTATTGATAGAGGAGACGGGATGGGACACGCATCCGGTCCAGATATTCGTTCTATCCCGAGTTCATGGTAACAGTTTTTGACGACCGTCCAAAATTGTCGCACGCAAAATTTAGTAACTCTCCAATTTGCGGACGAGGCCGTGCGAGCGCATGCGCTCGATCGATTTCGCCTCGATTTGCCGGATGCGTTCGCGGGTTACCCCGAACTCCTTGCCAACTTCCTCAAGCGTATGCGTAATGCCATCATCCAGCCCGAAGCGCATGCGGAGGATTTTTTGCTCCCGTGGCGTAAGGTCGCTGATTATCTGCATTATCTGCTCACGCAGTACCCGGCGCGCAGCTTGCTGGGAGGGCGAGAGGGTCTTTTCATCCACGATGAATTCCCCCAGCACCGAATCCTCGTCATCCTCCCCCACCGGTGACTCGAGCGATACGGTCTCCTGCGATATTTTGGCGATGTGGTGCACTTTTTCTAGCTCCATGCCCATCTCGGCGGCTATCTCTTCGGGCAGGGGCTCCCGGCCAAGGTCCTGCAAGAGGCGGCGCTTCACCTGCTGGTATTTAGAAATTGTCTCCACCATATGCACCGGAATGCGGATGGTGCGGGCCTGGTCGGCGAGGGCCCGGGTGATGGCCTGGCGTATCCACCAGGTGGCATAGGTCGAGAATTTAAAGCCCCGCCGGTAGTCGAATTTTTCCACGGCCTTGAAGAGGCCAAGGTTGCCCTCCTGGATGAGGTCGAGAAGCGTCAGGTGCGGGGAACGCCCGACATAGCGCTTGGCGATGGAGACCACGAGCCGCAGGTTTGCCTGGGCCAGTTTTTCCCGCGCCTCCTGATCGCCCTTCTCAATGCGCCGCGCAAATTCTTTTTCCTGGTCCCCGTTCAGGAGCGAGATTTTCCCGATCTCCCGCAAATACATTTGCACCGAGTCCGACGAGTCGGCCTCGACATCAGCCCGTGTCTGCTTTTTCTTTCCGGCCGGGGCTACGGTCTCCGTTTCCAAAAGGTCGCGGGTCTCGATGACCTGCACGTTGGCTTCCTCAAAATGATGATAGAGGTCTTCGAGAAGCGGGATGTCCTCTTCGATACGGGGGAACGTGCCGAGGATCTCCGAATACGTAATGAATCCGCGGTCGCGCCCGCGCCTTATCATATCGGCTATCTTTTTTTCGCGCTCGGCTATCTGGGCGCGCACTTTGGGTGGGAGCTTCAGCTTGGCCAAGCCGCCGTGCGAAGCGACCGGCGCGACTGGCGTGATTTTTGCATGCGCCGGAGCAACTGCCTTGGCGGTTTTCTTGGCAACTTTAACCAGAGCCCGCTGCACCGGGCGCTTGGCTTTGCGGGTTTGCTTTGGCTTTCTTTTGGTGGCTGGCATTATTGTAATTTCATGGAAATAGTCCGGAATTCTTCCAATAGTTTTTGCAGGCCGGTTTGATCCTTGGCGGCCTCCGCGCCTTTTATTTCCTCCGCCAGCGCGCGCAGGCGCTCCCGTGCCCACTCGCGCTCAAGTTCACGCATAAAGACCGTTATCTCCCGGGCGCGTTCCGTGGTGTTCTCTATCCGTTCGAGGATGACCTCGGCCTGGAAGGCGAGATAGTTTGCCGCTTCCTGGAATTCGGTCGGGATGGCGGCCATCATGGCCTCGTGCTCGCGGACGTTCTCCTGAAGGGCTGATTCAATAATTCGTAGGATTTCCAGGTGCCGTTCGTCAAGGAAGGCATGCTTGGGCACGTCCGGCATCACGTTCCCCCGTTCCGGATAGCGGATAAGGGTTCCCAAGAGCAATGATTCCAACTGCATGCGCCGTCCGGGGTTCTCGGGCGGCGCCGCGCCGGATTTAGGGATAGTCCCGCCAAAAGCGGGTTCGCTTGCCGCCGGCTTTGCCTTTTTCAATTCACGCCACAGCGCCTCCTCGGCGATACCTATCTCCCGCGACAGCTCCTGCAGCCAATGGGCCTTTTCCACTTCGCTTACAAGGATTTTTATCTCGGGCAGAACCTCGCGGGCAATGGCATGCTTGCCCGCCGCGGTATTGCGCTCGTGCCTGGCCAGAGCTGTTTCGAGGAAGAACTGCACAATGGGCTTGGCCCCGGCCACGGCCTTCTGCCAAATAGAAGGGTCTTTTTGAACGGCCTCGGCCGGGTCCTTGATGCCGTCAGGCAGGACAGCCACTTTTCGCTCGAATTCGAATGATGCGGCAAGGTCTAATGAACGCTTGGTGGCGAACTCCCCGGCGGCATCCCGGTCAAAGGATGAGACGATGGTGGCGGCCAGGCGTTTTAGCACCTGGAGCTGTGGGGCGGTGAGGGCTGTCCCCGAAACTGCGACCGTATGCTTGATGCCGGCCTGGTGCGACATGACCACATCCATCTGGCCCTCGACAAGGACGACGGCGTTCGTCTTTCGTATCTCCCCCTTGGCTTTGTCGAAGCCGTAGAGCACGCGCGATTTGTCGTAGATGGGCGTCTGCGGGGTGTTGATGTATTTGGCGCCGCCCATGCCTTCGTTTTTTGTCTTTTGTCCTTTGTTCTCCCCAAATACCCGTCCGCTAAACCCAACCACGCGCCCGCTGGCATCCGAAATCGGAAATACGATTCTGGATCGGAAGCGGTCATAATAACTCCCCTGCTCCGACTTCACCACGAGGCCGGCCTTCTCTATTTCAGCATTCGAGTAGCCGCGTTTGGAGAGCGTGCGCATGAGAAAGTCCCA
>CAYIQX010000041.1:0-5251 GCA_964365675.1 uncultured Candidatus Saccharibacteria bacterium
GAAACCCGGACCGCGCAAGTTCATCGAGGTAGGCGACGTACGTCCCGTTGTCGATCAGCGATATATCGATGTCCGGTCGCAGCCCGCGAGCTCGCTGAAGGACTTCGAGATGCCATGCCCGAAGAACTCGTCCTCCATGGATGAGGACAGGGCGACGAAGGAAGGGAGGAGTATTTTCGGTAGGAAGCTGCCGCACCACGTTCAGGAGGATCTCGGGAAGCCCGCACTTTTCGGAAATTGCGCGCGAGCTCCGTTCCGGACCGTAGACACAGTGTTCGCACTGCAAGTTGCAGGCGCGCTCGAAAGTTACCTCAAGCGTAGCCGGCACTTCCGACCGCAAGGACGCGATCATGTCGCCGCAAAGCTCTGCCGCGCTAATCGGCGAATTTTGCGGGTTAATGCAGGATGCGTACCATGCGTCGATGGCGCTTAGCCGCCCTTCTCCCATCTCAGGTCACCCCCTTTCTTGGGTTTTCAAGGTACAGCTAAGCTATACAATACTTTTACGGTATGGTCTATTTACTGACTACATATATATCCTAAAAGTTAAGCATTTAAGCTGTTTTATTGATTAAGTTTATTAGGAGTCAAAGTATTTGACTTTTAATATCAGAAGGCTTATACTTGCATATATGGAAATCGGGGATGCCCTGCAAAAATTGGGTTTAAATGCAAAGCAATCACTGGTTTATGCGGCCCTTCTTGAACTTGGATCATCAACTGCCTATGCGATTGCGCGCAAAAGTGGGGTCAAACGCCCGACCGTATACGTCCTGCTGGAAGAGCTAAGGATGAAGGATGTCGTGTTAAAAATCCCTCACGCAAAGAAACAAATCTTCATTGCGAAGTCGCCCGATGAGCTCGTCGCCCGGGCATTTGAAGAAATTCGAGAGGTTTCCAGCATCCTACCAAAGCTTCGGGCTCTGATGTCGAAAGAGAATCGCCCCAAGATTTTATATTTTGAAGGAACCGATGAACTCAAACAATTGCTTTGGCGAAATCTCCCGTCCATGGATGGGAAAGAACTGGTCGGTTTTTATGCATACAACGCCGGTCTTCCTAAAAAGCTCCTCCATATAATTGACGAGTACAATGAATATCTAAAAAATCATCGCATTCGAGTACGAGGTATTGTACCGGACCATCCTTCTTTGAAACAGTATCGACGAACGGATGAGGAATATGGTCGTTCGAATCTGATTGTCCCTTTTTCTCAATACAATTCGAAGATTTCGTTGGATGTGGGAGAGGATTTCGTTCGAATTCTTGCATTACCGGATCAACAAGGAGTGATAATCGAAAACAAAGATGTAGCTGATGGAATGCGTCAAATTTTTGAAATGTTTTGGGATCAAAAAGCATCTCCTCAGCGTCAAAATGAGACACAGCACGCCTCTTTATAGGACCGTCTCACTTGTCTCATTTTCTTCCGAAAAAGCAGAAAATAGACCCCGACCGAGGGGGTCGTATGGAGCAGTGGAATGTCCTACCAAAACTTTTCTCCCAAAACTTCTATGAAACCTCCTATCCTGTGAGGTACCAGTCCGCGGTCGTGTACAACTAAAGTATAAAACAGAGGGGTGTCAATAACTCCCATCCCGTTCGGCGGCGAATAGCCGTATGATGGGGAGACATGCGTAAGGTATCCGATATTCGCCTGGCGCGATTCATCGTGGGCGCGCTCGTTACGGCCGTTGCCGCCGGCACGTGGGACATCTGGTGGCATGCCGCTATCGGCCGCGATACGTTTTTCGAGCCGCCGCACTTATTGCTCTATGCCGCGGTCATCGCGGCCATTATTGTCGGCGCCATTGGCTGGCACCGGACCCGCGAGGCCTCCTGGCGGCATCTCGCCTGGGCGCTTATCGCCATTCCACTGGCCGCGCCCTTTGACGAATTGTGGCACCGCGCCTTCGGCGTTGAACAGCTCTCCAGTCCCCTCATCGTCTGGAGCCCGCCGCATTTGGTGCTGGTCGCCGCGGTCCTGGCCGCCTTAGCCCTGGTATTGCCCCGTTTGGCCGGAGATCGGGCCGGACGGAACTTTTTCGGAGCGCTGGCCATTGCGGGAGGAGCGACACTGCTCTTTTTCTTAGTTACGCCGCTTTTCCCGCTCGGCCCGTACCGACTATTCGGTCCCTGGGGGGCGTTCTTTACCACGGCGGTGATGATCGGCCCGCTCATTGCCGCAGGAACAATGCTCGGCGGATTTGCCCGTGCAACGACCGTTGGGGTATTTCTCTCGCTTTTCCATATAGTGCAGTTCCATACGGGAAGCGCGTCCGGCGTCATCGTGCCGTTCCACGCGCATCCGCCCGCTTGGCTTGCCATTGCGGCCATCTTGATACCGGCGACACTGCTCGACCTTGCCAATAAACTGCCCGAGGATGTGCGCGGCGGCGCGGCTGGCCTGGTGATGGGGGTACTGCTATTCGCCTGCATTTCCCAATTTGACCCGGCGTTCCTCCTGTCCCGGACCGCGGTCGTCGCGGCCGTTACCGCGAGCGCGGCCGGAGGAGTATTCGGCGGCTTTCTCGCGCGCCAGTTCGCGCGCCCGCTTTGGTAGGAACGGGGAACGACGCGCTCGATACCGGCGCGCCGTTTGGTTTGGTACAATAGCCGGGATGTCCAAAATCACTATTTCATTCTGGGGCGGGGCGCGGAACGTAGTTGCATTTTTCATACATTGGGCTATTATGAAAGGGCAATGGTCAAAAAGGAGTTTTCCATAAAAACGAAAGACGGCACGTTCCGGGTTTATATCTGGTGGGATAGGGGTGACCGAGCGTACCTCGTGAAAGGTTGTAGCCTGCCCGAGGTTGTCACATTTGGTAAAACACTCGCAGAGTCAAAGAAAATGGCCCGCGAAGCACTGGAACTCTATTGCGACTGTGCGGTAGATGAGAATAAAATTATTATCGACGATACAGGGCGTGCTATCGGAAGGCTTCCCAAATCGCGAGTTATCGAGCTGGCCCGATGAGCATTCTTCCGGCTCTGGGATCGAAAGAGATCATTGCCGCGTTGCTCAAGTCCGGATTCAGAATCATCAGGCAGGTGGGGAGCCACGTTCGGCTCCAGCACAGCACCGATCCAACGAGACAAACTTCGGTGCCGGTACATCCCGGCGATGTTCCCCGCTGGCTCGTCAGAGAAATCTTGAAACAGTCCAGGGTTCCGCTTACGCATTTTTTGAAACTTATCAGGAAGCAGAATTGAATACCCCGGTGTGGACCGGGGTGTTTCGTTTGCTACAATACGCGCATGTCCAAAATCGCTATTTCATTCTGGGGCGGGGCGCGGGAAGTTACCGGGGCCTGCTATGCATTAGAAGCCGGGGATAAGAAGATCTTGGTTGATTGCGGCATGTTCCAGGGATGCGATGACTGCGACCTGCGGACGCATCAGCCGTTTTCATTCAAAGCAGCCGAACTTGACGCTGTTTTCATCACGCACGCCCATATTGACCACATCGGGCGCCTGCCCAAGCTATGGCGGGAAGGATACCGGGGCCCTATCTACGCGACGGCGCCGACCCAGGACCTGGCCAAAATAATGCTTGAGGACGCCATGAGTTTTTTCCACCACGGCCAGGAGCTTTTTTCGAATGATGACCTTACGCAGACCCTCGCGCTTTTCCGACCGACCGGATACGGCGAGGATGTTCCTATTGGGGACGGCATAAGTGGAAGATTTCTCGAGTCCGGCCATATTCTGGGCTCGGCGTTTGTCCGCTTCGCGGTGGGGGACCCTTCGACAAGCTCAGAGCGGGGCAAGGTTATTGTATTTACGGGCGATGTCGGGAACGACCCTTCTATCCTATTGCCGCGCCGCGCCTCCATTCCGGAAGCAAATATTCTGGTCATCGAATCGGCCTATGGCAACAAGCGCCACAAGCACACGCATGACCGCACGCTTATGCTTGAGCGCGCCATTGAGGACGCTGCGGCCCGAAAAGGCACGCTCATGCTGCCGGTCTTTGCCACCGAGCGCACCCAGGAGATCCTGTTCGAGATAAACGAGATGCTCCAGTTCAAGCGCGTGCCCGAGATGCCGGTATTCGTGGATTCACCCCTGGCCGCGAAGGCCACGGCCATTTTTACCAAATACCCGGCGTATTACCGGAATGAAGTGCAAGAACTGCACCAAAAGCACCCGCACCTCTTTGAGTTCAAGAATCTGAAGTTTACCGAGAGCGTGGAGTCCTCCAAACATATTAACGACGTGCCCGCGCCCAAAGTGATACTGGCCGGTTCGGGCATGTCCACCGGCGGGCGCATTCTGCATCACGAGAAGCGTTATTTGTCGGATCCGCAGAGCATCCTCGTTCTTACCGCGTATCAGGCCGCGGGCTCCCTTGGCCGGCGGCTCCTCGACCACGCCCCGGAGGTAAAGATCCACGGCGAGCGCGTGCCGGTGCGGGCCGAGGTGCGGGTGATAGACGGCTATTCGGCGCACGCTGACGAGGAGGAGCTATTCGCCTTCGTGGATGAGATGCGCGACAATCTTGAGCGCGTGTTTGTCGTGCAGGGAGAGCCGGCGTCCGCCCTTGGTCTCCAGCAGGTTATTCAGGATCGCCTTGGCGTCCCGGCGACTGCTCCGGTATACGGGGAGCGATTTGAATTATAGCCATTAGCCATTAGGGTTTAGGATCTGGGGTCTGATATAATGGGGTTTAGCCCTAGTGACTGGACCTCCATGAAACCATCGCCGCATACGCATCTTAAATATAAAATTTCCATCTCCGGCGCGGCCGAGACCGGGCACTGCGGGCCGAGAGCCCTCGAGCTGACCAAGGAACTCGGCCGCGAGGTTGTCCGCCAGGGGGCCGTGCTGGTTACCGGCGCTACCACCGGCGCGCCTTACTGGGCGGCCATTGGCGCCAAAGAGGTCGGCGGTTTTGTTATCGGCGTATCGCCGGCGTCCTCGGAAGTGGAGCATGTAAAAAAATACCGCCTGCCGCTGGATTATCATGACATGGTCGTCTATACCGGCTTCGGCTATGCCGGGCGGAACCTGCTCCTGACGCGAACGGCTGACGCGGTCATTGTATCCTGCGGACGCATGGGCACGCTGAACGAATTCACCATTGCCTTCGAGGATTCGAAGCCCATTGGCGTTCTCACGGGCACGGGCGGTACGGCGGACCAGATCGAAGCCATTGTTGCCCAGTCCCATCGCGGTCCCGGGAAGATCGTCTACGACAGCGACCCGAAGCGGCTGGTCTCCAAAGTCATTCAGCTCGTCCGTAAGG
>CAYIQX010000042.1:0-5075 GCA_964365675.1 uncultured Candidatus Saccharibacteria bacterium
CTTCCCATCGGCGCTCTCGACCTTCGTGGTTTGATCTATCGGAACGACCCACTTCAGCCCCCAGACAACCACAGAGATAAGATTCGTGGAATGACGATTGGCGATGACGGCGTTTACGATGCGCACTTCCCCCCTTGAGGAAATATAGAGCTCGGGCTCCTCGGCGAGAACCGGTGCGGCAAGAGAGAGAACCGCAAGCATGCCGATGAGAAATTGGGTTTTCATGAGGACATCGTACTACCAGCGGCAGAAATGAGCAAAAGGCTTCTAGGGATGGACTTCATCAGGCGCCACGGCCTCACCCACGTCGTACTCTCCTACCTTTACCCTTCGCAGCCCGGCCAGTGTCGCCGGAACCCCGAGCCGCGAGCCGATCTCTTCGGCCACCGCGCGGGCATACGTTCCCTTGGCGGCTTCAAGTTCGATATCCAGCACCCAGCCATCACCCTCCCGACTCATGCCATGAAATTGCAGCCGGCGAATACGGGTCTTCCGCATTTTTACCGGCACCGCTATCCCCTGCCGGGCATAGCGGTAGAGGGGCTTCCCCTTGTGCTTCACGGCTGAATACATCGGAATGGGCAACTCGATCTCGCCAACCATCCGCATAAGCACCTCCTCGATTTTTCTTTTGTCCGGCTTTCCGACCGTACACTCTTCCAGCACTTGGCCCTCAAGGTCTCCGGTAGTAGTCCGCTTCCCGAGGAGCACGGCCATGCGGTAAGTCTTGGGCAGGCCAATAAATTCGGTGAGGCGTTTTGTCCCCCTGCCTATACCGATAATAAGAAGGCCGGTCGCCATGGGGTCGAGCGTCCCCGCATGCCCCATCTTCCGCACGCCCAGGCGTCTCCTCAAATGCCGGATAACATCGAAGGAAGAAAAGCCCTTCGGCTTGTCGATAAAAAGAATATTCTCCATAAATATATGCGGCTATTCCCCTTCTGCTGCGAGGGAACGATCCGCGATTTGGCTCATGACCACGGCCACGCCTACCACGGCGGTGTAAATCCCGAGAAGCGGCCAAAAGCCGAGCGAAATGCCCCGGAGCGAGCCCAAAATAAACGCGCTGTACCAGGAGGTGATGGAAACCGCGCCGAGCGCAAAAGCCAGGCGGCGGATATGGCGCAGTTCGCCGGGAATATGCGCATGGCGCTGGCCGAACGAAATGTGGATGAGGCGCGGAGCGATCCAAAGATTTAACAGTAATCCGTTCCCGATAATGACGGCTACGACCAACATTTTTACGAGAAATTTTGACGACTGATTCAACTCTTCGGCCGCCGGAAGCCAAAGGGCAAAACCGGTTACCACGAGAATGCCGAGCGCGAGCCAGATAACCTGCGCTACCGACTTCATGATATCGGCCTCCTCCTCCGAGATGCGGAGGTCTTTTAAAAACTTAAAAAAGAGCACATCGGTTACGGTCGCGGCACCCACGCCGACCGCCGCCGCAATACCATGGAACAGCACGATGGGGACCTTCACCGCGGCGAGGAAATCAAATATCCCAACGGGCAATCCGCGGAAGGCAAATACGAAGATGACCGCCGAAAGGAAAGCCGAGGTGAGGCACCATTCACACCACTCACGGAGCACGAAACCCTGGATAAAAGTGAGGTAAAAGGAAAAAAGAACTGCGGCAGTGGTGAGGGCGAGCGCCCAGAATATGACCGGCACGGTGGCAAGATGCGGCGCTGCCAGAAATACGAAGTACGCCACGGCCACGGCGGCATAGTAGAACATGCCCAGGAATTCGATAGGGATGGCCAGGAAACGCGAATACTCGCTATGCACTACGGCATCGCAGTCCTGCCCAATATAGCAGACCATTTTTTCGCGGCCGGACTTTTTATGATGAATATAAAGCGAAAGGCCGAATCCGAAAATGCCGAGAAGCATTATGATAAGTTTTGGGAGTTCTGCCGCGGACATGGCTATGGATTATCGCGTTTTTCGAGATCGAGGGCGCAGGAGTTAATGCAGTATCTTTTTCCTCCGCGGTCTCGCGGCCCGTCATCGAATACATGGCCCAGATGCGAGCCGCAGCATTTGCAGAGCACCTCCACCCGCCGCATACCCTGTGAAATGTCCTCGCGAAGTTCGACATGCTCGCGGTTCATGGGGTCGGTGAACCCAGCCAGCGAGATTTCGCCGTTGTTCACGATTCTGGCTTTCAGCTTGGCGAAAGCGCTACCATGGTATTTCAGTATTTTTCCCCTTTCACGAGCATTTTTCTCGGAGTCAAAGACCTCGTAGTGTATCACGGCTATCGGAAGATATTTTCTCGTTGTGAATACCTTGCCATTCTTGTGCGCTACAACTCTCGCAGTCAGGTTGTGCGTGGATCCGACGTACAGCTGTCCGTTGTTCATGCGTAGTACGTACACATAGTAGGCCGGCGATCTCGCTGGCTGGGTGAATGACGGCCAGCCCGTGCCGGAATCAAATTTAGCACCCGAAGAAAAAAGCTCTGCTCCGCAGGCCGCACAGCGATATATGCCCTCGTCTTTCGTGTCGGTATACTTGCCGGAAAACGCCGACTCCGTCCCTTTCTCCCGAAGCACGCGATATTGTTCGGGCGTTAGCTTGCGACGCCATTCTTCCTCCCTTTTTTCTACTTTTTTTCCCATAGATTCATCGCCCGGCTTTCTCATATTGCGAAGGATAGCCGCCCGAAAGTTCGCGGAGGTACTGGGTGAAATATAAAACGCTCGCCCCAATGGCGACGATGGCCAGCCCTCCGGTAAGGAATTTCAGAACATTCCGGACCACATGTGTATTATAAAACAGGGACAACCTCCCCGCCAGCGCTACCGACGTTTCCGCTCGCGCCGCCTGACCTCACGCTCGCCCATGCCGAAGTGGTGCGCGATCTCGTGCCACACCGTATCCCGCACCATCCGCCTCACGTCCTCGGCCGATCCGGCGTGTGCCAGTATCGCACGACGAAAAATGGTTATCTTGTCCGGCAGGACCCAATAATAATTACCCCCGCGTGCGGTCTGCGGGATACCCTCATAGAGGCCAAAAAGGTCATGGTCGCGGCGCAGTTTCAATTTCCGCCTTTGCCCCGGTGTCGGCTCATCCTCCACCATGATGGCCACATTCGAAAGCCGCTTCCGGAATTTTTCCGGAATGGCGCCAATCCCATCGGCCACGAGCTCGTCGAATTGGTTATCGGTAATTTTCATCGCCGCCGGCGCTCGAGCGCTCGCCACTGGAGATCGAGGATCTTCTTGCCCTCGGTCACCAAAGAGCGCATGCCGGTTTTCATTATCCGCACCATCGCACGGGAAAGAAGATGGTCGGATGGGCCGATTTGCGCCCACCCTCATACTCGCCGTTGTTCTCTCTACGACCCCCGCCGTCGCGTCCGGAGAGCCGTCCGGGGAGCTCACCTTTGGAGAGCCGTCCGGGGAGTTCGCCTTCATTCAGACGCTGTCAATCATCTTTGAAGGACAGTGCGTGGCCGACGTGGTGAAAGGTAGAGTTCAGCGCCTGCCCTGCGAAATACGGGCACAACGGGAGGGGCGACTCTGGCCCCAAGAACTGTACTACCTCATCATGTTCACGCCGAACCGGGAGGTGCAGGGCATCTCGACCTTCAGTGTTGAGGGCGAAAGCGTTTTCTTTTTGCCGTATGAAAAGTAACGCTTGCTCCCGATCTTGTCGGAACGAGCCACGGCGCACGATCCGCGTGCGCCGTTTTTTCATCCCCGTAAATTCTTTCCTGCCCCTACCGGTTAGCGAAAAATCTGAAGGAATGGGGCGATGATAGCACCAAGCGGAGCTGGTGCTCCCGGCGTCGATGCGAAGGGCTGGCTCTGGGGTCCCGCTACCCGATCGGGGAAGCATTTTAGGCAGAGCTGGTAGTTCTGGGAGTCCGGCGAGCCGACAAAGGAACACGCGGGGACGTTAGTAAAGTTAGCGCAGATTTCCGGCGTGATCGGTATTCCGGACGATGGCGCCGATGGCGCGCCAGGGACTTGAGGGAATTGCGGCGTCTCCGGCTGTTGGGGTAACAGAGAGCCGCCGCCCGGAGCCCCGGGAAATCCTCCGGAACCGCCAGGAAAATTACCACGGGGAGGTATAGCGCCGTCACCGGGAAAGCCTCCTCCCGGCATGCCTCCGCCAGCCCCGCCGGTACCGTCGTGGCCGTCTGGCGGACCGCCCGGCTGAACCGATGGCAACCCGCTGGATCCGCTCGGAATCCCGGTTGGAGAACAAGCGCGTCTGCCAAACACGTCCGTTATGAATTCCTGCCCTTCCGGGCACGATAAGGGATTACAGTATTTATAACCCAGAGCGTCCCTTTCGATTTGATAGCCGGCTTGGCATTTCCCCTCCGGAGGGACGTCTTCAGAAACAAACGCGTCGCACTCCGCTTGATTGGCATGACAATACTCCCGGCACTCCTCCACGCTTCCGCACCCGCCCGGCCCTCTCCCTTTGGCATAGGGCGTAGTAGACGGTGTTTTAAATTCATTACACTCCTCTTCATGCCCCGGCTCCTTGCAATACCGGATGCACTCGTCCGGCGTTCGGCAGCCGCCCGGACCAACAAACTTTTCTCCACTAGGAATACCGCCGCCGGGAAATCCACCACCCGGGCCACCCGGAAATCCGCCCGGGCCACCCGGCGCACCGCCTCCTGGAGGAGCAAACTTCTGACACTCATCCGGGTTGGCTTGGCAGTAGGCCATGCATTCCTCTTGGCTGGCACACCCGCCCGGACCCCCGCCCACCTCAATCCCCCGTTCCCGCCCAAAGGCCTGGCACATCTCGAGATTCTCTGGCTGCTGGCAAAAGGCCTCACACGCCTCCTTCGATTTACAATCGCCCGGTCCCTTGCCGCCGGTCTTTCGTGCCAATTCGGCCTCCTCCGGCTTCATGAACCCGGCTTTCTCCGCGAAGGTAATACACTCCTCCATGTGCCCCTCCCCGCCGCAGTAGGCCTCGCAGGATTCCTTGGAGCGGCAACCGCCCGGGGTCTCGCCCTGCTCCATCAGCGGCAAAAACTTCTTGGCCATTTCAAGCTCTTCGGCCGGTATCAGCCCCTGCTCTTCCGCAAAGGC
>CAYIQX010000043.1:0-5012 GCA_964365675.1 uncultured Candidatus Saccharibacteria bacterium
CCCTCCACCGCCTCGGCATCCAGGCATTCCAGCCGGTGCTGGTCGAGGGCAAGGCCATCCAGCTACATCCCATGGCGTGTCCGCCTTTTAATGCCGACTTTGACGGTGACCAGATGGCGGTGCACGTGCCGTTGACCGATGAAGCTCAAAAAGAGGCCCGTGAGATCATGCTTGCCGCCGTGAACCTATTAAAGCCCGCCAATGGCGATCCTATCGTGGCGCCAACCAAAGACATGATCTTGGGCGCATATTGGGCGACCGCGCTTGAACCCGGCGGCCGCGGGGAGGGGATGACATTTTCCGATGAGAAGGAAGCGATCCTGGCGTATGAGTCGGGCGTGGTAGATATCCGCGCCTGGATAAAGGTCCGCTGTACGGAAAAAGAAAATGGCGGCGCGGGTGCGCCGAAGATCATCGAAACCACAGCCGGTCGTTTGCTGTTTAACCGCGTGCTGCCGGCGGATTACCCGTTCCTCAACAAGGAAGTGACGCATCGCGATGTCGAGGAGATCGTTGCCGATCTCATTCAGCGCTACGGTATTTCAAAAACTCCGGAAATCCTGGACGCGTTGAAGCAATTCGGATTCCGTTACGCGACCATGTCCGGTCTTTCCTGGGGCATGGACGATCTGAAAATCCCTCCCGAGAAGAAACAGTGGGTCGCCGATGCCGAGCGGGAGATAGCGGTTATTGTCGACTACTATCAGCGCGGCCTTCTGACCGAGCGTGAGCGGTACGACCGAGTCGTGGAGATATGGCGGGGCGTGATGAATAAAATAAAGGATGTTGTCCCGCAGGCGCTCGATCCAACTGGACCGGTCACGACCATGGTCACCTCTAAAGCGCGGGGCACGTGGCTCGCCATCATGCAGATGTCCGGCATGAAGGGCCTCGTTATTAACCCGGCCGGGAAGGTCATCGAGTTGCCGGTGCTCTCCTCTTACAAGGAGGGTCTGAACGTGCTTGAGTATTTCATCTCCACCCACGGCGCCCGGAAGGGTACGGCCGACACGGCGCTGAAAACAGCAGTCGCCGGCTACCTGACCCGTCGCCTCGTAGACGTGTCCCAAGATGTCATTGTTTCCGAAGAGGACTGTGGAACGAAGCGCGGCGTTGCCGTGGAACGCAGGGACTCCGATGAAGTAGGCCGGCCGTTCGGACTTCGGCTCTTTAGTCGTATGGCCGCCGCGGACGTTCGGGATGGCGAAGAGCTTATGGTCCCCGCGGGCGGTCTTATCAGCCGTGATGTCGCTGATCGCATTGAGCGTGCCCTTGGCGTGGATACGGTTGTTGTCCGCTCGCCGCTGACCTGCAAGTCCATCGGGGGTATTTGCCGCCGCTGTTATGGGCTTGACTTAGGGCGTGACCGGCTAATTGAATTTGGCGAGGCCGTAGGTATCGTGGCCGCCCAGTCCATCGGCGAGCCGGGCACCCAGCTAACCATGCGTACCTTCCACACCGGCGGCGTGGCCGGGGCCGGCGACATCACGACCGGTCTTCCGCGCGTTGAGGAGATTTTCGAAGTGCGCCCACCCAAAGGCCAGGCCATACTTTCGGATGTGGACGGGACCGTGGAGGAAATTTCCGAAATAAACCGGGAGAAGATAATCCGCGTTGCCGCGGAGTTATCCTTGGAGGATCTGAAAGCCGCCGAGACGCCCGCTAAAAAGGGGCGGGGGAAGAGATCAAAGGTCTCTCCTTCCGAAAGCGGCGACCCCTCCGTAAAGGAATTCCGCATTCCGCCGGCGACCGGTCTTCTGGTGGAAGTCGGTTCCAAAATAAGGAAGGGCGATCTCCTGTCCGAGGGGCATGCCGATCTTAAGGAACTCTTTAAGATTGCCGGAGCCGAAACAACCCAGCGCTACATCATCAAAGAGGTACAGAAGATCTATGCGCTCCAGGGCGCGCCCATCCATGACAAGCATATCGAGGTTATTGTGCGCCAGATGTTCTCACGCGTGCGCGTGAAGGACGCGGGTGATACGCCATTTACGGGCGGTGAAGTGCTGGAGAAACCGAAGTTCCGCGAGATCAACCGTGCCATGCTTCGTGAAGGGAAGAAGCCGGCAACGGCAGTCCAGCTGCTTCTGGGGGTCACGAAAGTGGCGCTCACTACATCGAGTTTCCTTTCGGCCGCTTCCTTCCAGGAGACCGCGCGTGTGCTCATCAATGCCGCCATCGAGGCCAAAGAAGACCGATTGACAGGTTTGAAGGAGAACGTCATTATCGGAAGATTGATCCCGGCAGGCACGGGATACCACCGAAAGTGATCAAGCGGTTAAATCGGTGAATCGTTCCGGCTCCGCCGGAACTTGATGAAAGCGATTTGATCGAGCGAAGCGATTTATCGACTTTATCGATTTCACCATGCTAACCATCCGTTTCCAGCGTATCGGCCGTAAGAACGATCCGGCATTCCGGGTCGTTTTAACCGAGAAGCGCTCCAAGCCGAAATCCGGAGAGATCGAGATACTCGGCTCCTTTCACCCCAAGACCAAGGAAGCCCGCCTAAAGGGGGAACGGATTTCCTATTGGCTTTCCAAGGGCGCGCAGGCAAGCCCTCGCGTCTGGAACCTTCTCATTAGCCAGGGCGTGGCGCAGGGGAAGAAGATACCGGTGGGTGGCCGTTCCAAGATCGGGGCTGGTGCTTCGGTTGCATCAGCCGGCACCCAATAGGTTATTGACCCCGTCAGAGCGGTTCTGGTAACGCGGGCTTGTCTACAGTTATCCTCAAGCTTTTTACCAATGACGCTCTCACGGGGTTGACAAGCAGTCAAGACGCGGTAGAATTTTTATATTGCGCAGCTTGTCCGGAATGACCGGGGCAAGGTCGAACTGCCGCGAGAAATCACTGTACCGCCGGCCGATCGCACGATCGCATCGCGAATTCCCGTTCGGGATCCATCGAGACGGCTGGAAGATAAGCACGATATGGCGAAAGATTACGCTGATGCCGAGTTCCTTGAATTCGTAGTAAAGTCGCTAGTTGATGAGCCCGACAAGGTTGCAGTGGACCGCAAGGTGGATGAAATGGGTGTTCTCCTGACCCTAAAGGTTTCGGCCCCGGATATGGGTAAGATAATCGGTCGGAACGGCAACACGGCAAAGGCTGTTCGTTCCCTGCTCCGGGTCGTGGGCATGAAGAATAACGCCCGCGTCAATCTCAAGATCGAGGAGCCGGAAGGCGGCAAGGGCCCGCGCATGGAACGTGCCACCTCCGTTGATCAGGTCATCGACGACTTGAAGCTCTAACGCAAAATTCGTCAAACGCAAAAGCCACCTTCGACTATGCTCAGGGTGGTTTTTGTTTTAGCATTAAAAAAGCGCCAGAACTCCGAGAGTCATGGCGCAGAGGACTCGACGGGCTGGCACGAACCACCTCAGAGATGGATTTCTTCCATCGCTCGAGGTGGTGGGGTGTTCTTCCGAATCCACCGGGTGCAGAAAAACCCGGCAGTGAGGACCATCGCGAGAAACGCAGGGGCTGAGATAATGAGCAGTCCCGATCGCTCAATGCCGTCGAAGATGAGCGCGAGGATGGCTGCCGCGTACAGCATCGTGCCGTACGCGGGCGCTCCGAACGCTATTCGTAGTAGGTTCCACCCGGAAAAAGGTTCCATTCTTGCATCTTCGAGGAGCGAGTAGATCCCCCCGAACGCGAGGAGCGCGAGACCCACATTGAGGTAGAGTGCGGGGAACAGGATGACGGCGAGCGGAATCACTACCCAGGGAGGCAGTGTGGGGAGGGAAGATACGATGGGCGCGAACGTGTACCACGCCAAGGCCCCGAACGTACCGCACGCAACAGTGACCGTGAGTGCCTGTAGGAACACGGGATCCTCCTCTGCTAGCGTTTGTCTCCTCCGCTGCTACCTAGGAGTGTACTATCGTTTAGTCGATTTCGTCAATACCATGCATTTCAACGTAATCACCCCGTTTCCCGAGGCGTTCGCATCGTATCTCGGCGTATCCATTCTGAAGCGCGCTATTGCCAAGCGTTTGATCGCGGTTCGGTTCTTCGACCCGCGCGGTTTTGTGAAGGACAAGCACCGCACCATTGATGGCAAGCCCTACGGCGGGGGAGCCGGTATGGTGCTGATGGCCGAGCCGATTTTGCGTGCGGTAGAGGCTGCGCAAAAAAAAATCAAAAAGCAAAAATCAAAAAGGAAAAAGACGAAAATAGTGGTACTGTCGGCAAAAGGGAAGCAGTTCAGCCAGAAGATGGCCTATGATTGGGCGAAGAAGTATGGACGCATTATTCTCATCAGTGGCCGTTATGAAGGCATTGATGAGCGTGTGCGTCAGATTCTGAAAGCCGAGGAGGTATCCATCGGCCCGTATGTGCTTACCGATGGTGACGCGGCCGCCATGGTTGTTGTGTCGGCCGTGAGTCGGCTCGTCCCGGGCGTAATTCGCCTGGAGTCGCTTGGCGAGGAATCGCATTGGGATCGGCTTTTGAAACAAGAGGCCCGTTCGACGGGTTCGACAAGCTCACCGCAGACAAGCTCGGGGCAGGCAACAAAAACCGCGCCGCTTGAATATCCTCATTATACGCGGCCGGAGGTGCTTCACTGGAAAGGGAAACGCTACCGAGTCCCCAAAATACTTTTATCCGGCAACCATGGGGAGATAGGGAAGTGGCGCCAATCCCATCAGCACTGATCTTGTCGGATTTTTTGTGGATTTCCCGCTATTGACACGGTTTCGGCCGGCGCTATAATGATTTTGTTATGTAGGTATCTGCCTGCTGGCAATTAACAAGTGAGCGTGAACATCCACGCGAGTTTCCACCCGGAAATTCGCGTGGGTGTTTTTATGGGAAGGACATTGAAAAACGAATGAACAACGAAAGGCTTGCCCTGAATGAATCAAAGGGCATTGCAACTTTTCAGTTGTTCCGACATTGGGCCGCCGAAGCTATTCAAAAGCGGAGGCGCCCAGCCCGCCGAAGCTCGCAAGAGCGGAGGCGGGTTATCCAAAGAGGATTTGATCCTGGTCCAGGACGAACGCTG
>CAYIQX010000044.1:0-4932 GCA_964365675.1 uncultured Candidatus Saccharibacteria bacterium
ATTCGCTGCAACTTCCACCACTTCTATTTTCTAGATTCCAGGTTCTAGATTCTCAACTGTGACTAAATACATCTTCGTCTGCGGCGGGGTGATGTCCGGCATCGGCAAGGGCGTGGCCACGGCCTCCATCGCCCGCATCTTGAAATCGCGGGGCTTTCGCGTCACGGCGGTCAAAATTGACCCCTACATCAACGTGGACGCCGGAACCATGAACCCCATCGAGCATGGCGAGGTGTTCGTGACCGAGGACGGCATGGAATGCGACCAGGATGTCGGGAACTACGAGCGATTCCTCGATGAGGACATTCCGAAAGAAAACTACATGACCTCGGGCTCGGTGTATCTCTCCGTCATCCAGCGCGAGCGGAATCTTGGGTACGATGGCAAGTGCGTCCAGATAGTCCCGCATATCCCGCAGGAGATAATCCGGCGGCTCGAGCGCGCCGCCAGGAAGGCCCGGGCCGATTTCCTGGTCATCGAGATCGGCGGCACGGTAGGCGAGTACGAGAATATCCTTTTCCTGGAGGCCGCCCGCATGATGCGCCTGGCCCGCCCCAAAGATGTGGCCTTCGCGCTCGTCTCCTATCTGCCGGTCCCGGAGATGATCGGGGAGATGAAGACCAAGCCGACCCAGCATGCGGTGCGTGCCATGAACAGCGTCGGCATCCAGCCCGATATCATCATTGCCCGCGCGGTTGTGCCGATGGATGAGCCGCGGAAGAAAAAGCTCGCGCTCTTCTGCAATGTCCACGAAAAGGACGTCATTTCCGCACCCGATGTCAGCAGTATTTACGAAGTCCCCATTAACTTCGAAAAGGAAGGGCTCGGCAACCGCGTATTGAAAAAATTCGACATTAAACCGCGCCGCCGTGATTTCGCTACCTGGAAGGCCTTCATGCGCCGCGTACGGCGCGCCACGCATCCGGTGAAAATAGGTATTGTTGGCAAATATTTCGGCACCGGAAATTTTACGCTGGCTGATTCCTACCTCTCGGTCATCGAAGCTCTCAAACACGCCGCCTGGCATCATGGCCGTCGGCCGGAACTTATCTGGCTCGATGCGGAGCGCTACGAAAAGGACCCGAAAGCCCTGAAAGAGCTCTCGCAGTTTGACGGTATCGTGGTCCCGGGAGGATTCGGGGAACGCGGCGTGGAGGGGAAAATCAAGGTCATCGAGTACGTACGGAAAAACAAAATCCCATATCTCGGCCTCTGCTATGGTCTCCAGCTTGCGGTCATTGAGTTCGCGCGGCATGTGGCGCGCATGCAGGGCGCCCATACCACGGAGGTTAATCCCAAAACGAAGTATCCGGTCATCCACACCATGGCCGAGCAAGTGTTGAAGATCCAGGAGCGCGAACTCGGGGGAACGATGCGCCTGGGGGCGTATCGCTGCCGCCTAAAGCCTGGTACCAAGGCCCGCGGGGCTTATGGCAAGCCACTGGTGGCCGAGCGCCACCGCCATCGCTACGAGATCGCAAATGAATTTCTCGGGCGCCTGGAGAAACGAGGACTTATCGCTTCGGGCGTGAATCCGGAACGGAACCTCGTGGAGATCATGGAACTAAAGGGCCATCCTTTTTTTCTCGGGACGCAGTTCCACCCGGAACTAAAATCGCGGCCCTTACGGCCGCACCCGCTGTTCCGCGCGTTTATTGCCGCCGCGATCAAGAAGCGCTGACCGAGGGCAGTACATTTGCTACTTTGGCGCGCCGCAGCTTGCCGTCAAACCGCGTCTTCCGTTTTTCCGAAAACTTTACCGTGCCGTTGACGACGGAATAGAGCGTGTAATCACTGCCCTGACGCACGTTCGTCCCGGCAAGGATGGAGGAGCCGCGCTGGCGGACGATAATGCCGCCGGGTTTCACCCGTTCACCATCATACTTTTTCACCCCCAGATACTGCGGGCCGGAATCGCGAAGGTTTCTTGATGTTCCGCCGGACTTTGTCTGTGCCATGATTTTCGAAAATTTAGAGTTTCAGCGAATAAATTTTCGCTGAAATCATGAGCATCCCGCCCTCATTTTACCACTATTAGCTCTCTGCTTCGGCGATTGAAGAGCTTAGTAAGACTATCGCGAGCCGCGTGGCCAAATAGGCCATCCCGGACGGGCGAAGCGGCTTGCCATCGTTCTTGATGTAAAATGAGGGCGGGATGCCACTCCCAAACCACTCTATGCTAACCGACCTTCTTTCTAAAATCAAGTCCTTTCTCGCTAAGAACCAACAGGACCTTTTCCTCGCCGCCCTCGTCTTTCTCATGAGCGTGGTGAGCTTCGGGCTCGGCCGGCTATCAGCCCTGTGGCCGGAAAAAGAGCCCATCAGAATCGAGAATCACGAATCAAGAATCATGAATCAGGGAAACATCGGTGCCACCATTCCGCCCCATGATTCTAACCCCGTGATTCAAGATTCTGCGGGAGGCAACTTTGTCGCCAGCAAAAACGGCTCCTCCTACCACCTGCCAGACTGCCCGGGTGCAAAGCAGATAAAAGAGGAGAATAAGCTCTGGTTCAAGACCGCCGATGCGGCGCGGGCGGCCGGGTATAAGCCGGCTGGCAACTGCCCCGGCCTCTAGGGTATACTGGACCCCATGAAAACTACTATCATCGCGATCGTAGTGCTCGCCGTCCTCGTCGGCGGGTACTACCTCTATCAAAATTCTGCCACGCGAGCGCCGGCCCCGGCAGCCACGCCAGCGGCACCAACGCCGCCTCTTGCCGTGACCACTGGCGAGACGCATGAGGTTATTATGGACGCCTCGGGTTTCATGCCGGCGAACCTTTCCATCAAAGCCGGCGATACGGTTATGTTCAAGAATGACGACACGCGCACGCGCTGGCCGGCTTCCGGCCTTCATCCGACCCACCAGCTCTGCGCCGGATTTGATGCGCTAAAACCGCTGGCCACCAACGAAACATATTCCCACACCTTCACGGCCGCCAAGGAATGCCCCATGCACGACCATTTGATCCCGAGCTTGCGGGGGAAAGTCACGGTGACGGAATGATGAATGACAAATGCTGAATGTCGAAAACCCGGCTCAAAGCCGGGTTTTCGGTTTGACGCATGGCGTTTTCATTGAAACCGGCCTATTGAATTGCTATACTATTTTCGTTATGGCGACCATCTACACACACGCCAGCGCGAATATCCGGAGGACGTGGCTCCTCGTCTCAATGATGTTCATCCTCATCATCGCCATCTTTTGGGTGGTGAGCTACGCCTATCAGAACCCGGTCATCCTGTGGTTCGGCGTGGCCTTCTCGCTCCTCATGAACGTCGCCAGCTTCTGGTATTCCGACAAACTGGTGCTAGCCATGTCCGGGGCAAAACCGGTTGCGGAAAGCGAAAACCCCGAACTCCACCGTATCATTGAGAACCTCGCCATTACCGCCGGCCTGCCAAAGCCGAAGGTATATTTAATCACTGACCCGGCGCCCAATGCCTTTGCCACGGGCCGCGACAAAAACCACGCCGTGGTGGCCGTAACCCGGGGGCTTCTGGAGCGGCTCGACCGCCCCGAACTTGAAGGCGTACTGGCGCATGAACTTTCGCATATCGGCAACCGCGACATGCTTATTTCAACCGTAGTCGTCGTTCTCGCCGGCGTCATCGCCATTGTCTCGGATATGTTCCTCCGTATGATGTGGTTCGGCGGCGGCCGCTCCAATGACCGGGACAGCCGCGGCAACGCCATTATCATGGCTATCGCCCTTATCGGCGCCATTCTCGCCCCGTTTGCGGCCATGCTCATCCGTATGGCTGTTTCGCGCCGGCGCGAGTATCTGGCCGATGCTTCGGGCGTACTCCTGACGCGATATCCCGAAGGATTGGTTTCGGCACTTCGCAAAATTTCGGCTGACCCGCATCGGCTCCGCACGGCCACCAATGCCACGGCTCATCTCTTTTTCGAAAATCCATTCAAGGCCGATGCTCCGCCAGCTGGCGGACGGGAACGGCGCACGCCCTGGATCGTGAAGCTCTTCATGACGCACCCGCCAATAGAGGATAGGATACGAGCTCTGCAACAGATAAACGTTTAGAAGCATTGCAGCAACAGAGTCCAGCCCCGCTCGCCTACGGCAAAATCGCGAACGCCTATGACGCGTTCCTGACGTTTTCGGGTTTCCGGCGCGGGGTGGTGAACTTTCTTGACCGGATTGAACTTCCCTTGCCGCCGGCCCCGAGAATTCTCGACGCCGGATGCGGCACCGGCTTGATATCGCGCTATCTCATCCGCCGCCTGCCTGATGCCCACATCATGGCCGCCGACATTGACCGCAGTATGCTCGCGGAAATGGAGCGGCTCGTCACCAAGGAAGGCCTGCCGAAAGAGCGATTTCTCATCGCCGAGGGCGACCTCTCCTCGCCCGAGCGAATCCGGGTTTTTAGCACCGACGAACAGGTAGCAGTGTCTGAGAACTCTTTTGACGGCATCTTCGTATCCGGCGCGCTTGAGTACGTGCCGCTCCAAGAGACGATCCGGCGGCTTGTCCGGCTGCTGAGGCCCGGAGGGCTATTTTTCAACCTCGGCATGCGCCGGAGTCCGGCCGGAGCCATCCTCAGCATGATGTACGGCGTGAAGCCTTATCGCATCGCCGAGATGCGCGACGCCTGCGAATCAGCCGGTCTTGCTGATATTCAAGTGCTCCCGCTCCGCGCCGAGGACTTTCCGGCTAACCTCTCGCGGGTTGCGATAACGGCGCAAAAGCGGTAAAAGTTAGAGACTAGAGATTAGAGACTAGAGACTAGTAGCTAGTAGATTTGAAGGGGTCGTATAGCGGCCTAGCCTGTGCTGAGCAGGGTCGAAGCATGCGCTTGCTTGTTCCCGATTTGTCTAAAAATTCAAGCACAAGCGCAGAATTTTTAGAAATAAATCGCAATCCCGCTTATGGCGGAGGGTTGGCCGAGTGGTTTAAGGCGCACGCT
>CAYIQX010000045.1:0-4913 GCA_964365675.1 uncultured Candidatus Saccharibacteria bacterium
GGGATTGCCGAACCAAATAAGGTTCTTTGCGTACCAGAACCCGGCGATGGCGGCGACGATCACGAGGTAGAGGGCGGCCCGTCTTGCAAAACAGATAAATCCGCTTTGCATGCGCCACATTGCGATAAGAAAAAATACCGCGTTTATGGCAAGAAAGAAGAGAGCCAGGTATTTCATGGCAAGCGCAAAGCCGACCAGGACAGCGGAAATCGCCACGTCGCGCCAACTCATACGGCGATCAATGACGGCATCAATAAGGAGGAGCGTACTGGCGAGTCCGAAAAGGAACATAATGACATCAATATATCCGCCATGCATGACTTCGCGCTCGAGATCGAACATACCGAGGATAAGCAGCAGCGGCATGAAAATAAAAATGCCATTTTGGATCCGGCGCCGCAAAAAATCGTAGACCAGGAGCAGGAACAGGACGAGAGCGCCATACTGCATAACCTGGAACACAAAGGGCGCGGCCTCCCCGTTCAGAAGAGGGATGCGGCTCCGCAGCGGCGCATCCGGGGGGAAGACGGAGGGCGTATCTGGTGCTGGCGTATTGCCAAAGATGACCATCGGGACGGCATAGGTGATCTCGGCCAGAACCGGGAAATCGGCATAGCGGGGAATGTCCGGAGAGAACGTGATGTGACCCTCCCGGATGAGGTCAGTGATGATCGGCAAATGGTAGTCAAGCGCATCCCAGCCGGTGACCGGCACGAAGACAACGGTAAGATTGAGGACGAGCCAGAGAACAATGACGCAAGCGAGGAAGCGATGCCCGGCCGCGGCTCTGCCCCAGCGGGCTATACGCTCGCGGGCGAAGGCACCTCGCAGGAAGCCAACCTGCTGCCGAATGGCCGGCAGGGAAAGCACGACGACGAGAACCGCGGCCGAGCGGAGATACGGCGCACTGAAAGAACCGGCAAGCGCGGCGGCAAGCCCAATGAGTCCGAAGAGGCCGTAGCCGATGAGGATGCGGTATCCGACCCGCCGAATGGCGGATCCAAATTCATCCAGCCGGAACGCGCGGAGCGCCAGATCGCCCAGGAGAAAAGCGAGGTAAAAAAATGCGAGCGCCGACAAGAGAATAAAAAAATTATGGAGGGTGTATATATTTTCAAACCGCAACAAAATGATCCGCTCCAGCGGGATGAGCGTTTCCGATATTTTCACACGAAAGAGCTCCAGCAGGGTCATGGCTTTTCGGCAACGGCAAACTGATTAAACCCCAACTCGAAGAAGCGGTGCCGCACGATCCGAAAGCCGGCGTGATCGAACGCGGCCAGAAGATCGGCGCGCGAGAAATAGCGTTTATGTTCCCGAATCTCACCGGCATCGATCCAGCCGAGGCGGAATGCCAGGAATTCAAGCACTGGTCTCGAGGCCGGCGTGGGCGTGGTGAGGTAGAGCATACCGCCGTTCCGAAGAACGCGCCCGGCCTCGGCAAGAACCTTCTCGGGATACGTGAAGTGCTCGAGCACGGCGAGCATGAATACCGAATCCACCGATGAGTCCTGAAGCGGCAGGCGAGGACTTACGTCTACGTCGGCGGAGATGAGTGAGATATTCCCGTCGCGCCAAGCCCGCACCCGGCGGTCAATGCCGTACCCCGCGGTGATCCGATGCTGAATAGAGGAGAGGAACTTAAATTCCGGCCCGCAGCCGATATCGAGCACCACCCGCCGGTCAATGGCGGCCCCGGCCATATGCCGGTAACGCAGCCGGGCAATAAGGTCATCAAGGCCAAGGCGAATCTTGAGCATAGCGAGGAGACAGTATACCCCGTGACGCCAATTCAATTTCTTTCCCTCTTGGCGGCTGCGGGCGCGATAGCGAATGGGGACCTCTTCGATCCGCCCCGCGCGCGTAAGAATCTTGGTCAACTCGATGGCATCGAACACGAAATCATTGCTCGGCAGACGGAGGATCTCCGGGATCAGCCGCGCCGGAAAGAGCTTGTAGCAGGTATGGAT
The DNA here is from genome assembly GCA_964365675.1 of uncultured Candidatus Saccharibacteria bacterium. Lineage (GTDB taxonomy): Bacteria > Patescibacteriota > Minisyncoccia > Sungbacterales > SURF-37 > JACQMJ01. Next base: position 1,971 of record CAYIQX010000045.1, read on the forward strand.
GTCCGTGAATGCGGTCCCAAAGAGGAGATTGAAGAGTAGCGTGGTAACGCGGCCGCCGTAGAAGTAAATAGCACTAAAGGGGACGTTGTTGGAGCGAAGATTCCGGGAACCGAACACGATCTCGGCTCTCGCGGCGAGCACCGGTTCCAGCAGACGGACATAATCGGAGGGGTCGTATTCAAGGTCGGCGTCCTGAATAAGAACATACTCTCCCGTGGCAAGGCCGAATCCCGTTTTCAGCGCCGCTCCCTTGCCATAATTACGGTCATGGTAGGCAATGCGATAGCGGCTATCCCCTTCGAGGGATCTCAATATCTCACGCGTACCATCGGTCGAACCATCGTCCACGATGATGATCTCTTTGGCAAAGGGTTCGGTATCCGCCAAACCAACCGCATGGAGAACCTGGCGGATGCTTTGGCACTCGTTATAGACCGGTATGACGATGGAGAGAGTCCTCATGTGCTATCGGAAAAGACCTACGAACTTCGGAAGCACTCGGCTGATGTCATAGCGCTCCACCCAAGCTCTCGCCTCGGCCGATACGCGGGTGCGCTCTTCGGGGGGCAGGGCTAGGACAGCACAAATGCGCTTCGCGAAACGGGCGGCGTCCCCGGAGGGCACCAAGAACGGCTGGAGCGCCGGCGGCGTGATCTCGCGGACTCCGCCAACATCGCTCGCCACATAGGGCAGCCCCGCCGCCATGGCCTCGAGTAGTACATGCGGGAATCCTTCTTCCTCTGATGGCATGAAGAATATGTCGGCGGCGATGAAATAACTGGGGATCTTCCGGTTCGGGATCTCGCCGACGAGCCGTACGCGGTCTTCCAGTTTCCTTGAACGTATCTCTGCCTTCAACTTTTCTCGCTCTGGTCCGTCGCCGACAATAAGAAATATAGCATTTCTCGACTTTTTTGTAACTTCCGCGGCGATGGCGGGAATGAGGTCTATGCCTTTCCGACGCGATAACCGATGCACGAACAGCAGGACTAATGCTTCAGGTGAAATACCAAGTTCGCGCCGGGCAGATGCGCGCTCTCCCCGAAATCGCTTCACCGTAACCCAGTTCGGGAGCACCCGAATGCGCTCAGCCCGAAGTCCATAGCGGTGGCGGTATTCTTCCTTCAGAGAGTTGGTACCTGTTACGAGAATGGTGTGCCGCATGATAAAACGGAAAAGCATTTCTTGTAGGCGCGACCGCCGGTACAGCCACGGCATACCGGCATTCCAGTAATAGACCCGGCCGCCGGCGAGGGCCGCCACGAACCATGCCGCAAGCGCACCGACGAAGGAATAGTGCGTGTAGAAATCACGCCGCCCTTTGAGGCGCTGCCACCCGAGAACGATGACGAGCTCGAGCAACCGCAACGGCGGCCACGGGAATCGTATTCGATGGAACCCCGTACCGAGGCCTGCCGGTACTGCGCTCGAGCGCTCGGCGATAAAAAAGATATCAAGGTCGGCGCCAGCGATCCGGAGGAGCTCGTAGAGGTAGGCGAAATGGGATCCGGTCGCCGGATCGTAGTACGGGAGCACATAGCATAGTTTTGGCCGGTCGCCTTCTGCCATGATAGTTCGCTGTCCTAGCCAGCGTTGAGCGTGACCCCGCACGCGGTCATGAAAAAATTAGCGCGATGGGATGAGAATGCCATAGCTTAGCGCCGATCGGAGAGCCGATACACGGCAAAATCGCCCTCATCGTACACCCGCTCTGCCCGCAGGCCGGCATCAACCTCCCCTGCCGGTTCGTGGCGCCGGTCAATGACGAGGTAGTCGACGCGATAGCGGCGGAGCGATGCGGCTATCCCTTCGTGCCCAACGGCGTCGAGCCGTTCGCGGATGCGCTCCACCGCCGCCGCGGGCATGGGATCGACCGGCCGCTCCGGGAGGCCGAGGAGGCGGCGTACGCGGTTCTCCTGAGCGGCGTGCAGAGCTCGATCGAGGTACTGCATGCCGAAAACCGCCCGCACCGCGTCATCCGGCCGAAAGGGCTCCGACTGCATGGCAATCGCGAAGCGATCAAGCACCTCCGCATCCGAGAGGTGCGAGAGGCGAAGGAAAGATGAGAAAAAAACATTATTGCCCGTATAGATGGGAACGAGGTTCGACAGGGCAAGGTGTGCGAAAACGACCTCATCTCTCGCTGAGTTCGTCTCGAGCCACCTGAAGAGCGGGAGGTAGCGCCGGAGCTCGCCGCGTTCGGCGTTAAACTGGGGCGGGATGCTCTGCCATACGCCAAAGGCCACCACCGCGACCGCGGTAACCCCCGCCAAGATCGAAACCACACGTTGCCAACCCCAGTGACGGGCTACGGAAACGGCGAGATAAGCGGAAAAGAATGTGAACCAGAATACCGAGAGCGGATAGTAATGACTTGAGAACTCGATGTTCTTGCCGGTAACAAGGTGCTGGTTCACGCTCGCCATCGCGGCGAGCGTACCGGCCGCAAGGAACGCGAGCGTCGGGCTCCAGCGGATAATGCGGGTCGATACGAGGAGCGCGGTGAGCGCCACGAGGAGCGCAGCCGGCACCACGATCGCGATCCCGGAGGGAAAGTGCGAATCGATCATGCCGATCCGCCGCACCGTCTCGACGTAGGCCGGCGAGGAAACGGCGCGCATCATGAGCCAAAGGTAGGGCAGGGCCACGACAAGCCCGCCGCCGACCACGACCGCGAGCGCTTTCGCATAGCCGTACGCGCGGCCCGCCAGGGCGAAAAGAAAGGCGATGCAAAAAAATGCGAGGTAGAACGTCCAATAGTAGGTGTAAAGATAGAAGAGGAGCCCGAAGTTGAGCGCCGCTAAGGCAACCAGGAGGGCGCCGGCCCGACCACGGCGGTCAGCCGTAGCCAGCCGATGGAGGAGGAGGAACTGGCTAAGCCAGAAGAGGAAGTTCATTTGCGGGCTCACCGTGCGCGCAAGATCACCCCGAAAGAATCCAAGG
>CAYIQX010000046.1:0-4724 GCA_964365675.1 uncultured Candidatus Saccharibacteria bacterium
GAGGGCTCGAAGTGCTGGGCCAAATCCTTCCTCTCGCGCCATGGCATCCCCACCGCGCCCCACCGCTGCTTCCCCAAGGCCGCGGGACTGTCGTCCGAGGCCGAAGCGTTCATCCGCCTGCATCCCCTACCGATGGTCATAAAGAAGGACCGCCTCGCCGCCGGCAAGGGCGTGAAGATCGCAAGGACCTACGAGGAAGCCGTCAGCTTCGCACGCGTTGCTATCATCGAGGGCGACATCGTTGTCGAGGACTTTCTCCCCGGCGATGAGCTCACCTACACCTGCATCGTGTCCAATGGCGTCATCCTGCCGCTGGAACCCTCGCAGGACCACAGCCATTTGACCAATGACCCGGAAAGCCCGCTCACCGGCGGCATGGGCGCCTACTCGCCGGTCCCGTGGCTCACTACCGCGATGGAAAAGCGCATCATGGCCGAGGTCGTCCGACCCACCGTCGATGGGCTCAAAGCTGAGGGTATCAGCTATGCCGGCGCACTCTACATCGGCCTAATGCTGACCGAGCATGGCCCGCAGGTGCTCGAGTTCAACTGCCGCTTCGGCGACCCCGAGGCCGAAGCGCTTCTCATGCGCCTGACGAGCGACCTCGTGCCGGTCCTTCTCGATACCGCGCGGGGTGAGCTCCGCCGCGGAACGCTCCTCCACTGGGCCAACCGCGCATCCGTCGCCCTTGTGCTGGCCAGCCCCGGCTACCCGGACAAGCCCGATGTCGGCTACGAGATCACCATCCCTTCCGCTCTTCTGCAGCAGCAGAGTAGTGTCTTCCGCATCTTCCACGCCGGAACGATGCGCCAAAATGGCACCCTGCTTACTGCCGGCGGCCGCGTGCTCGTGGTGGCCACGCTCGGAAGAACCTTCCTTACAGCCCAGCGCCGCGTTTACGAGGCCGCCGAGAAGATCCAGTTCAACGGGAAACAGATCCACCCCGCCATCGGCCAGCGCGCCGTCGAGTAGGAGCGGGACGTATCGGCCGCGCTTGGCCGCTAGACCGCGCTCCGGATGAGACCGTCTCTCCGGAGCTTTTTAATTTAAGAAAAAACCCTCACGGGACGAATCCCGTGAGGGCAACGCCTTGCCCCTACTTTCGCTTCTTCCTGCGGCGCTTCCGCTGCTTCCGGCCGTCGCCCTCAGCGGGTGGGGGCGTGTTGGCCGGCTTCTCGCCCTGGAGCGCGGACGCGGGAAGCAGAATGGCGAGCTGGTTGACGGACAAGCTGTCGATCCATCGATGAGCCGCCTCCCGCAGGAGATCGGCAACGGTCTTCCTTTTCCTCATACGGCCTCCTTTCCCTTGGCCGAAATTCGTATCACTCATCGAATAAACTGTCAAGAGGAAAAAAGGGCCATCTTTGACACCTTGAATAGATGGAGACGCCCATAGCCAGAGAGCGAGCCGACAGGGCCTAGAAAACCGCGGAGGTCGAGCGAGCCGCAGGGTGAGAGAACCCCAACGGACTTGAGCGAGCCCAGGGATCGGAGAGCCGATTCCTGGGCTGTTTTTATTATCGGAAATTGTTAGTGTAGCTTGGTATGTCACTCAACCCACGCACCAATTTTGCGTCTTCTTCCATGGCAAGGCGCTTCGCCCATTGCGGAATGGCCTATTCGGCCACGCGCCTTGCGGGGGAGTTTTTGCTAGTATGTTTCATAGCTTCCTCTGCAAACATAGCAAAATTGGTACTGGGTTCATGATTTGTAGCTACTCGCTTAGCTCGCAGACAAATCTATGAAGATCGGCATTGTCGGCCTGCCGAACGTGGGCAAATCCACGCTCTTCCGCGCGCTGACCAAAAAGCAGGTGGATATCGCCAACTACCCCTTCGTCACCATCGAGCCGAATATCGGCGTGGTGGAAGTTCCCGATGAGCGGGTAGACAAGCTCACCGAGCTTTCGCGCTCAAAGAAAAAAATCCACGCCGTGGTGGAGTTCGTTGATATCGCCGGGCTCGTCAAGGGCGCAGCCGAGGGAGAGGGCTTGGGCAATAAGTTCCTCTCGCACATCCGCGAAGTGGATGCTCTTGCCGAGGTGGTGCGCATTTTTGAGGACCCGAATGTCATCCATGTTTCAGGCGGTGCAGATCCCGTTTCCGATATGCGGGTCATTGAACTCGAGCTCGCCTTGAAAGACCTGGAAATTATTACCAAGCGCCTCCAGAGCATCGAGAAGCAAGTGAAAGCCGGTGATCCCGCTGTGAGCGGGACTGCACGCATCCAGAAGGAAATTCTCGGCCGGCTGAAAGAAACGCTCGAAGCCGGAAAACGCGCCGGGGAAATAGCGGGCTCTGACCAGCGGGATGAAGCGATAATGCTGTTCGGTGAACTCGGTCTTTTAACGGCCAAGCCCCGCATTATCGTATGCAACGCCTCGGAGGAACAGATCCAAAACCGTTGGCAACCGGAAGCTAAGCTCACGGAGGAAATAAAAAACGACCCGTGGCTCGCGCTTTCGGCAAAAGTTGAGGACGAATTGAACTCCCTTTCCCCAAGCGAGCGCGCCGAATATCTGGCCTCGCTCGGCATGGCCTCATCCGGCCTCGACCAGCTAATCGAGACCGGATACCGCACCCTCGGCCTTATCACGTTCCTGACCACGGGCGAGGATGAGACGCGCGCCTGGACCATCCGTGCGGGTTCCACCGCCCCGCAAGCGGGCCGGGCCATCCACTCCGATTTCGAAGAAAAATTCATCCGCGCCGACGTGGTAGTCTACGAAAGGCTCGTTGAGGCCGGTTCATGGGCTCACGCCCGCGAACTCGGATGGTTACGGACAGAGGGGAGGGAGTATGTCGTCCGAGACGGAGATGTCATAGAATTCAGAATCTAGAATTTAGAATCTGGCAAAAAGAAACGCACGCCTGTGGGCAGGCGTGCGTGGACGGCAGGGCTGGAAATTGGAGCTTCGCTGCTCCGAGACCGGGCGTCATTGGCCGGCCGTAATCCCCTTTCTGACCGGCAATTCGTGGCATAGATAATAACTATTGTCAAGGTATTGCGAAACAAACCCATACTTTGCTAGAGTTTATGAGCGATTCTTATGGAGACCGACGTCAAAAGCTACGAAATCGCCTATCTCATCAACCCCGATGTACCGGAGGAGGGGGTGTTCGGTGAGGCCGGGAAAATCACGGGTTTCGTACAGGATGCCCACGGTCTTGTGGGAAAGATCGAGGAGCCAAAGAAGCGCAAGCTCACCTACCCGGTAAAAAAGTTCAAGAACGCCTATTTCGGCTGGACTACCTTTAGCGTAGCCCCGGAGCGCGTCGGGGATATCGAGAAACGCATGAAGGCCGAGCCGGCCATTATCCGCTACATGCTCTCCGAGGAAATAAAGCATCCCGTTTATGAATTCCGCCCGCGGCCTACCCGTCCCCGCCAGAATGACTCTGTCGGGCTGGCGGCAGGCGGGCCACCCATTGAGCACTTTGAACCCGAAACGCAACTAGGGGAAGTAAAACCCTTTGAACCGGCCGCACCGAAAGAAGAAGACCAAACAAAGAACGAAGAGTTGGATAAACGGTTGGAAGAGATTCTGGGCAAATAAAGCGACGCCAATATGCGAATGCACGCGAATTATGCGAATTCATTAGCAACATTCGAATGAAATTAGCATATTAGTGTCGCTACCCCTATGAACTTCAACAAGGCCTTTGTGCTCGGCAACGTAACCCGCGATCCGGAATTCCGCACCACCCCTACCGGGCAGAATGTGTGCTCTTTCGGCATGGCGACCAACCGCGTATGGAAGGACAACTCCGGCCAGCAACAGCGCGCGGCCGAGTTCCACAACATCGTCGCCTGGGGACGCCTGGCCGAGATCGCCAATCAGTATTTGAAAAAGGGGTCGCTCGTTTTCATTGAAGGCCGTATCCAGACCCGTTCCTGGCAAGACCAGGGCGGCCAGAAGCGCTACCGCACGGAAATAGTCGCCGAGACGATGCAATTGGGTCCGCGGCCATCGGCCGAGCGCGGCGCTGGAGGCGCGGGGGACCAGACGGCCCAACCGGCCGCCCCAGAACCCGTTGAGACCGTCCCCTACCCCGGCGAGGAGGAAGAAATTAAGCCAGAGGAGATACCGTTTTGAAGGGCTTGACCTATGATTTCGAGCTTGCGAAGAAATCGTAGCCGTCAAACCTTCAACCCCCACACTCAAACGCCTTGAATTATGTTTTATTTCTATGTGTTACAGTCACTTCGAGATAGTATGCTATACACAGGATTCAGTAACGATCTCAAATCCCGCTTGGAAAAACATAATTCAGGCAGTACATCTTCAACGAACGGAAGGCGGCCATTTCGGCTCGTGTATTACGAAGCGTACCGCTCAGAACGTGATGCGCGAAAACGAGAACGCCAGATTAAACTGAGAGCACAAGCCTTCACTTCTCTGAAACGCCGAATACCATACAGTATCGGCGTTTGAGTGTGGGAGTCTCATTTTTGTAGTTACTCGCTAACGCTCATAAACAAAAATGGACAAAAAACAATGTTTCTTTTGCACGTCAAGCCGCAAGGTGATCGACTATAAGGACCCCGATACGCTACGGCGCTTCATGTCCTCGAACATGAAAATAATGCCGCGGCGGCGCTCGTTCCTTTGCGCCTCGCACCAGCGCGAGCTGGCCACGGCCATCAAGCGCTCGCGACAAATGGGACTTGTGCCGTACACACTGCACTAGGATCTCCCCGATGAAAAGAGAACCGCGCCGGCC
>CAYIQX010000047.1:0-4660 GCA_964365675.1 uncultured Candidatus Saccharibacteria bacterium
TTCTCGGAATGGATGCCAAAGCCGTCAAGACCGATGGGCTCGAACACATCATGCCCCTGCATGCGCTGGAAGCGGCCGAAAATATCGGCGCCGGTAAAAGCATACATATTCCCGACATGCAGGCCTTCGGCCGAAGGATACGGGAACATCATGAGGTTATAGAACGGCCGCCGGGCGCGCAAAAAATCCGGCTCGTAGGTCTTTTCCTTGAGCCAGCGCTTCTGCCATTTGGGTTCGATCGTCTTCGGGTCGTAACGCATCTATTTGACGATAAGCGCAAAAAATGTACGCTAACGATAGCGTAGTCGCACGCCAAAATCAACGGACGACGGGTCAGGGGGTGAGCACGAATGCCGCAGGAGAGTCGGTCCCAACCCCGGGTAATCGGGGACGTAATCATCCACCGCCGGTATCGCGGGCTCTTGGCCGAAGATGCAGCCGGCAATCGGGTCATGATCGCCTGGCAGCCGCATGGCAATAACTTCCTGTGGCATCTGGGGGAGCAGTGCCAATGCCGGGCGGGGAACCTCCAACGGCTCACCGTCCACGAAAACGCCCTGGTTCTCGGCTGCAATAGCTGCAGCCATAGCCAGCGGTACCTAGGGATCGGCGCTCTCGCCAGCAAGCGACAGGTCTCCTGACCCGCCGCTTTTTCATATGCCAAACATTTTTTGGGCGTTCGCCGTTGTTATGGCGGCGACTTCCTCGAGAACAACGCCACGAAGTTCGGAGATTTTTTTCGCGGTCTCGATGACATATGCCGGTTCGTTCCGCTTGCCACGATACGGCAGTGGCGCGACATACGGCGCGTCCGTTTCCAAAACGATGCGGTCCAACGGCGCTTTCATGAGCACCTCATCGTACTCGCGCGCGAAGGTGATAACGCCGCCAAAGCCGAGGTAGAATCCGAGGTCGAGAAGCCGCTTGGCGTCTTGCCACGAACCGGAGAAAAAGTGTACTACGCCATTAGGATGTGAAGCATGAATCGAGAAGTATGAAGCAAGAATTGGAATGAGGTCGTGGAAGGCGTTCCGGCAATGGACAATCAGCGGCTTGCCTACCCCCATCGCCAGTTCAATCTGCTTCATGAAAACTTCTTTCTGCCGCTTCACGATTCCTGCTTCAGGATTCTTGATTCTGTGATAATCCAGGCCGCACTCCCCCACCGCGACTACCTTCGGGTGGCGAGCGAGCTGAAAAAACTTCTCGGCCTCGAAAACTTCCTGGTTCCGCGTGCGGAGCTCTTGCATGTCAAAATGCGCGTTCGTATCAAGGTGGTTCGGATGGAAACCGGCCGTTGCCCAAACGCCTTCAGTATATTTTTCGGCAAGCCGGACGGCATCAACCGAAGTTGCATACTGGGTCCCAATATTGACCATGCCGATCCCATTTTCGAGCGCACGCCCGATTACAATATCCCGGTCCTCGTCGTAGACCGGAAACTGAACGTGGGCGTGCGAATCAATGATCCGAAGCATGCCGCTTAATCCAACCGGGGAAAAAGTACCGCGCCCTTTTTTATTTCGAACGCACCATCGCGATAGCGTATCTGTCCAGCGATCCGGCGCGCCGTATCCGGTAAAAAGGGCTCGAGTAGCGCGCCGACCGTAGTGATGAGGTGGCACGCATTGCCGATAACGCGCCCGAATCGTTCCTGCTCTTGGATCTCCCAGGGCTTGGCCTCGCTGATATAGCGGTCCGCCGCGCCAATGGTTCGCCAAAGAGCCGCCAGCGCTTCATTGAAGCGAAACGCAAGAAGCTCTTCGGTCACGGCGGTATGCGCCTCGGCTACCGCCGTCCGGACAGCCGGCTCGGCATCGCGGCCAGCATCAAACACCAGCGGACTCACCCGCTCCCCGAGCGTCGCCACCCGGGCAACGAGATTGCCGAGGCCGTTGGCAAGTTCACCGTTATATATGGCTACGAGCTTCTCTTCGGAAAAATCGCCGTCTTCGCCAAACGGGACTCCGCGCAGCAAAAAATAGCGTAGTGGGCCAACGCCATAGCGCAAAAGGAGCTCGAATGGATCAACGACGTTGCCGATGGTTTTAGACATTTTTTCTCCGTCCACCGTGAGATATCCATGGACCGCAAGGGAGCGCGGCGTCGGGAGCTTGGCCGAAAGCAGGAAGGCCGGCCAGTAGACGGCGTGGAACCGAATAATGCCTTTGCCGATGAGGTGTACGTCGGCCGGCCACCATGTTTGATACCTTTCTTCGTCCCAGCCAAAACCGACACCGGACTGATAGATATTCAAGGCATCGAACCAGACATAGATGCGCTGGGTGTCATCACCGGGCACCGGTACGCCCCAGTCCCGGGCGCGCTCGTTCGTGCGCGAGATGGAAATATCCTCCAGCGGCCGCTCGAGGAACGCGAGCACTTCATTCCGCCTGGTTTCGGGAACAATAGTAAACTCCCCCGACCGGATAAGCTCAAGGATACGGTCCTGGTACTTCGAGAGTCGGAAAAAATAATTTTCTTCTTGAACGGCCTCAAGTTTCTTTCCAGGATGCTCCGGGCATTCGCCCGCAACCGTAAGCTCCTCGGACTCATAGAACGCTTCGCACCCGACACAGTAGAGCCCGCGGTAGGCCTTTTGATAAATGTCGCCTGCGGCATCACACCGCCGCCAGAGTTCCTGGCTCGAAGGAAAATGATGCTTGCGGTCAGACCCGCGCTGGAACACATCGAACTCGACATCGAGCGCTTCGGCCAGCTTGCGAAAATGGTCCGTGTTGGTATCAATGAACGCCTGAATATCCACGCCGGCCTCAAGGGCGGCCTGGACATTCTTCAGCGCGTTCTCATCACTGCCCGAAAGCAGTAGGGTTTCTTTGCCGAGGGTGCGCTGATAGCGCCGGATAACATCGGCCTGGACAAATTCCAAAGCATGGCCGATGTGGGGCTTGGCGTTCACGTACGGGATGGCCGTGGTAATATAGAATTTTTGCCGGTTGTCCGTCATAAAACAAAAAAGTGAGCCCAATGGCTCACTTTTTTATAGCAGATTGCACGATGCGATTCAATGCACGTCGTGGCGCGAAAATTGGAAGAGGCCTCGCTTTTTCTTGTCGATGTCCAACACTAACTCCACCGCCACCGCGGCCAGCGGCACCGCCAAAAACATACCGAGAATGCCGCCGAGCTTTGCGCCGACGAGAAGGGCGATAACGACGATAAGCGGATTCAATCCCACCACGCGGCGCATCAGGAGCGGCACGAGCACGTGCGATTCAAGCTGTTGGATGACCGTATAGACGAGCGCCACGACGAGCCCCAGGAGGGGCGAGGAGAGGAACGCAAAGAATACCGCCGGTACGGCCGCCAGAATGGGGCCAATGACGGGGATAAGCTCGAACACCATCGCCAGAAGCGCAAGAAAGAGCGCGTAGCGGATACCGAGAATAGTCAGGGCGATAAAAACGAGGATACCTATCACAATACCCAGGAGCATCTGTACGCGGAGCCACTGGCCGATCTTGGCGCGCGAACGCTCCCAAAGGTCTATCACATACTCCTCATCGCGGAGCGGCGTTATCATGCGGAGGAAATATTCGATTCCGTTCTCTTGGCTGGCCAGATAGAAGGACACCACGAAAAGGATGACGACCGAGAACACGCCGCCGAAGAGCGAAACGATGATGTCGAGCGCGGAGGAGCCGGCGGAGCGAAGGTCGAACGGAGGGTTCAAAATAACCTGCTCCGCGCCCTCCGAAAAAAAGGAAACGAGCGGAAGGTCGCGGAACGAACGAAGCTCAGACAGAAGTACGCGCTGGTAGCGAGGGAAAGTATCAAGGAATGCCGAGAACTCATCGGCCAGCGCCGGCACTACGAGATATACCGCGCCGGCGATGACGGAAAGCGCCACGATGTAAATAATGAGGACGGCCAGAATGCGCGGCACGCGATAGCGCTGGAACCACTTCACGCCGGGCTCAATGCCCGACGCGATGACCACGGCAAAGATGAGCGCGGCCACAATCTGGCTTAAATAGAATAAACCGGCCACCAGCAAGGCGACCGTTATAATACGGAAAAGAGAATGATAGGTGATATCGACATGCGTGAGGCGGAGGTTGGTCATAGATCAAGGAGGGCTCGAAAGGACCCGGACTCCGGATGCGGTCCGATGAGCGCAAGATTCAAATTCTCGCGGCGGAAGATATCGGCGGCCACGCGGTTCACGTCCGCCGCGCTGATAGCGTCAATCTTACGGTACACCTCTTCTGCGGTCAACGGCTGGGCAGTCGTTACCTCCTCGCCGCCGACGAAAAAAGCAAGCCGGTCCGAGCCCTCGAGGGAGAGCGCGAGGCGTCCTTTCATGGCCTCTTTGGCGCGGATAAGCTCGGATGCCGGTATGGGCGTGTCCGCTATTTTTCTATATTCGCCGAGGATCACTGTTACGGCCTCAGCAGTATTGGCATGCTCCACGCCCGCATACGTCTCAATGGAGCCGTATGTGGTGTACTCGTCAAAGCTGGTGGATACGTGATACGCAAGCCCGCGCTTCTCCCGTACTTCCTCAAACAAGCGCGAGGCCATGGAACCGCCAAGTATATGCGCCAGCACGCTTGCCGGCACGCGCCGGGGGTCGCGGGGGGCCCCCGCCCCCCCCCCCCCCCCCAACATGGGGAGGGGGGGGGGGGGGGGGATAAAC
>CAYIQX010000048.1:0-4437 GCA_964365675.1 uncultured Candidatus Saccharibacteria bacterium
GTGGCGGTGTAGCCGGCCTCGTTGTCGTACCAGGAAAATATTTTGACGAGATCACCGTCCACGACCTTCGTAAGTGATGTATCAATGATAGCGCCGTAGGGCTCGCCGATAATGTCGGTGGAGACGAGCTCATCAGAAGTAACTTTCAGTATACGCGCCCAGCGCGGGTCATGCGCCGCGCGCGCAAAAATCCCGTTTACCGCGCCGGCAGTAGTCGCTTTTTCCACGAGCGCGGTAATTACGGAAAGAGAACCCGCAATGACCGGGACGCGCACGGCCACGGCATCGAATTTTCCTTCGAGCGCCGGAATGGCCTGGATAACCGCGTCAGCCGCGCCCGTGGTCGAGGGCACGATATTGGCCGCCGCGGCCCTCCCCCGTCGGATATCTTTTCCATCCGGTCCGTCCACGAGCTTTTGCGTTGCCGTGTAGCCGTGTACGGTTACCATGCCCGATTTTTTGATGCCGAGGTTCTCAAGGAGGATCTGGAGCACCGGGGCCACGGAATTCGTAGTGCAGGAAGCATTAGCCGTAACGGGACCAGCATTGCCGAAACGGTCGTCATTCACGCCGACGAGCGCCGTGGTCGCCTCGCCGGTCGCCGGCGCGGTAATGACCACGCGCTTGGCGCCGGCGGCAATATGCGCCTTGGCCTTTTGGCCGTCGGTGAAAAATCCCGTTGACTCTATCACTATACCCACGCCCAGGTTCGCCCAAGGAAGCTTGGCCGGCTCCTTTTCGGCGAGCACGCCCACCGGCGTACCGTCCACGATGAGCCCGCCCGCGGCCGGCTCAACCTTTTTCTGGTAGCGGCCGTAGACGGAGTCGTATTTCAAAAGATACGAAAGCGTTTTGGGGTCAGTGAGGTCGTTTACGGCCACGATGTCGAACTCCGGCAGTCCGAACGCGGCGCGGAAAAACGAACGGCCGATGCGCCCAAAGCCGTTGATTGCAATTTTTGCCGGTTTCATATACGGTTAATGATAACATAGAGGCACCCGACGAGGGAGGCGGCCATGGCGACGGTAAGCGGCGTGAAGCACGTAGAGCGAAGGGTAGCAACCGAGGATGAGCTCGAAGTAGCGCTGGAGCGTATACTCAGCGTCCCGGGCATCTACGATGGTGATGAGATCATTCGCGTTCTCCGTAGCCCGCACTACGGATTCGAATTCGAGACCGACGGACAGCTCAAGTGCTACGGCATCATCTCGAAGATACTCCAAGGAGACCAGTGCCTCGAGCTCGCGCTCATCGTCGAGCACGCCAGAACGAAGCTCGTCATAATCAGCCACCGGTCGGACTGAGGGGATCACATCCCCTCTTTTTTATATCCACCCCCGGAGCCGCATGGCCTCGGCCACGCGCTTGACTGCGAGGCGATAGGACGCCTCGCGCCATGTTCCGCCTTTTGCCTGCTCTGCCGCCACAGTAGCGAAGGCCCGCGCCAGTATCTTCTCCATCCGCGAAAATACCTCTTTCTCTTCCCAGTAAAAACGCGCCAGTCCCTGCACCCATTCGAAGTAGGAGCCGACTACGCCGCCCGAATTGACCAAAATATCGGGGAGTATGGTAACCCCTTTTGATACCAGGATAGCATCAGCCTCGGCGCTGACCGGGCCATTGGCCATTTCCAAAATTATTTTTGCCCTCACCCGTTCGGCATTTCTCACATTGATGGCATTCTCAAGCGCGGCCGGGACCAGAACATCCACGTCGAGTAAAAGAAGCTCATCATTCGTCATAACGCGGCACTCCCCACCCGATGCCTCCTCCAACGAACAGGGACGCTGGCTCACCTGCCCTTTTTCTTCCTGCGTTCTCATGAGTTCTTCCACATCAAGACCATCAGGGTCGTAAATAGCCCCGCGCGAATCAGAAAGCGCGACAACGCTATATCCTTCTTCGACCAGCAACCGGGCCATGGCCGAACCGACGGCGCCGAAGCCCTGGATGGCAACGCGGAGCTTTTTAACTTCGAGCTTGTTGGCTTTTAGGAACTCGCGAAGCACGACGGCGCCGCCGAAGCCGGTAGCCGTATCGCGGCCGAAGGAGCCGCCTATCTCGATGGGTTTGCCAGTAAAAGCCGTGGGCTCATAATGCCCGGCGAACTTCGAATACTCATCCACCATCCAGGCCATTATCTGCGGGGTCGTCCCAACATCCGGGGCCGGAATATCACGCTTGGGACCGATGGCGTCCGAAAGGCGGCGGACGTAGCTCCGCGAGACCTGCTCCAGCTCTTTTAAAGAAAGTTGTTTCGGGTCAACGGTAACCGCGCCCTTTGCGCCGCCAAAAGGGACGCCGACCAGAGATGTTTTCCATGTCATCAATGAGGCAAGCGCGGAGACCTCGTCGAGATTTGAATCCGGATGATAGCGGATGCCGCCCTTATACGGGCCGAGTACGTTACAATGCTGGACCCGCCAGGCCTTGAACACGCGGGTCTCGCCGCCTGCCCTGAGCGACTTGCGGTGAGTGGAGTCGAACCAAGTCGAACGGGTTTCCATCGGCTGGGGAATTTCAAACGCATGCACCTCGCGGGGTTTTTGCAAAACCGAAAGCGCTTCGCTTGTTATGTCAAGCGATTCGGCCGCGCGCTCGACGCTTGCCCGCGTCTCTTCAAAAAATGTGGCCATGGCTTCAGCGCGAATATGGCCGGTCCGGTAAGGTTATAAGAAAAAGACCGAACGCCGCGCCGAGAAGTCCAATATCGCGGAAGGTAATAAGATCAAGGCCCGTGAGAAGAAGAATGCCGGCAAATTCGAGAGCCGCGGCAATGGCGGCAACTCGGACGGCGATAAGCGGCATAAAGGGCAAAAGGAATATTGCGGCCATAACCAGCTCACCTGTCCCCTGCAGGGCAAGATAGGTCTCAAGCGGCAAAAAGCGGCTAACGAGCTCGCCGAACCACGGCGGCAAAAAACCCTGCCAGTCGTAGGGATGGCGGATAAGCGACACGCCCGAATAGACATACATCAATCCGAGCCCAATGCGGAGCAACCACGCGGGGCGGAGGAAATTTATGTATGCTCGAAGGGATTTCATCTAAACACGATCGTTAGAAAATTGTTAAGATGAATGCGCTACGGGTGATCGTTCGGTTTTTCGGCGGCCACGCTCTGCTTTTTCATGCCAAGGAGATAGCCGTAGGCCGAGAGCGCGGCGGTGATACCATCGCCGACCGAGATGTTGTTCTGCTTGTACAATTCATCGGTCACGTCACCGGCGGCGAACACACCGGGCTTGGAAGTGGCCGAAGTGCGATGGTCAATAACCACCTCTCCGAATTGGTTCAATTCCACAAGACCCTTCACGAGCTCCGAATTCGGGACCGCGCCGATCTCGACAAAAACACCGTCAACGGCCAACTCCTTCATCTCGCCGGTCTTCGCGTCTTTGTAACGGAGGCCGGTAACGAATTCAGCGCCCAGCACCTCTTGGGCCTCGGCATTGAAAATGACCGCTACCTTGGGATTGGCATGAATTTGCTCTTGCGTTACCGGATCCCCCTTTAATTCACTGCCGCGATGCAGGAGATAGATTTCCTTCGCATACGGGAAAAGGTCCACTACGGCTTCAAGTCCGGCATTACCCCCGCCGACAACAGCCACGCGCTTATCGGCGAATATCGGCGCGTCACACGTGGAGCAGAAGACCACGCCCTTGCCCTCGAATTTACTTTCCCCCGGCACCCCGAGCCGCCGCCGGCGTGAACCGGACGTAATGATAACAGTTTTGGCCCGATAGCGGCTGCCAGTATTGGTTTCTACTTCATAGTCGCATGGCCGCTTTGAATCCGCACAGGGGATTTCCCGCACCGCGGTAACCCGCTCCGGCATTTTTACCTCAACAGTTTCCTGGGCACGCAGATGCTCTTCCAGCTTTTTGGCGAGGTCAAATCCACTGATCGTCTTTTCCCCGATCCAGTTCCCGATGTTGTCCGAAGTAATAGATTGTCCGCCGAATGATTCGGTGATAACGAGCGTTTTTAATTTTTTGCGGGCGGCATACACCCCGGCGCCTACGGCGGCCGGTCCCCCGCCGATGATGATGAGATCGTACATGGTCTTTTCCGTAACAATCCGTAAAGCTACGGTACAAATTCCGGTCCTTTATTCCGCCAGGCGCGGATGAATTCCTGCACGCGCTCCTCGGAAAACTCGGCCACGGAGAACGTATCAACCCAAGTCCAGGCCGCAAGCGCGATGTCGGCATCATTGGACGCGCGCGGTACCATGATGACCTTGCGTCCGAACTCCTTGGCAATACCCTCAAGCTTGGCGATGACTGCAGAGTTGATGCCTGGCCGGTAGGCGATCAAGATCCCGCCGTGCTCCAGGTTATGAATAAGGATTTGGTCGTGGATCTCTTCCGTATAGACGCCCCATTCGGCGGGGTTGGCAAAATGCGGGCCGGAGGTCGGCGGGTTGGAGTTGT
>CAYIQX010000049.1:0-4319 GCA_964365675.1 uncultured Candidatus Saccharibacteria bacterium
GAACTAGGAAACTAGCTAACTAGTCAACTAGTGAACTACAGCTTCTTGATCTGCAGCGAATCAAGCTCAACCGGCGTATTTCTTCCGAACATCGAGACCAGCACTTTTACCTTGCCTTTGTCCTCATCCACTTCCGACACCTTGCCGTCGAAATCTTTGAACGGCCCGTCAATGATTTTCACCGGATCCCCGGCCGCTACCTCGATGCGGAATTTCGGTTCCTCTACGCCCATGCGCTTCTGCAGTTCGGCCATTTCCTCGGGCGAAAGCGGGGCGGGCGTAGTGCCCGAGCCGACGAACCCGGTTACCCGCGGCGTGTTCCGAACGACATACCAGGAGTCATCGGTAACGATCATCTCGACGAGCACGTAGCCGGGATATATTTTTTCTTCCACGATGCGCCGCTTACTGTTCTTGATCTTTATCTTTTTTTCGGTCGGGACCAGCACGGTAAATATTTTACCCTCCATGCCCATGGATTCGATGCGCTGCTTTAGATTTCGCGCCACGGCATCCTCGTACCCCGAGTACGTATGGACCGCATACCAGTTCTTCCCGAATTCTGATGTTTGCTTTGGCATGTTTGCCGAAATTTACGAGCGTATCGCGAAGAAAATTTCGTTACAAACATGACCACCCCGCTCCAATTTTGCCGTTGTCAGCAAGGTTGAGATCGCGCAAGGTGAAGAGCCGGTGAGTATTCGCGGGGCGCGTGACCGAATAGGCCATCCCTCAATGGGCGAAGCGCCTCGCCCTGAACTGACTCGCAAAATTGGGGCGTGGGTAGGCATTACAGCACGAACGTATTCAAGATAAACTGAAACAGCACGTCGAATCCGCCTAACAGTGCGGCCACGGCCAAACTCATGGCGATGACCGCCACGGTGTAACGTATGGTCTGGCGGCGGGTCGGCCAGGTGACCTTTTTCAGCTCGATTCGCGCTTCTTTAAGGAATGTGATGGGCTGGGTCGGCATTTCGGGTTTTTTAAAAGGCCCGCAGGCCTCGTTGCGCTTAGTATAGCCCCCGGGTATCGACTGTCAAGGAAAGAAAATGCCGCGAATGGACTACGATTCGCGGCTGCCGAACAAGTGCTCGAACCCCGGCGGCGGGACGAAGATATCTACAACTTCCTGATCGCTAAGGCCACGGATGTGCCGCTGGAACGGGTTCTGGCTGATGTCGCGAAGTTTCTGTCGAACCCGCGCGGCGAGGCCCGGCCCACCGATCCGCCGAAGCGCCAACAGGCAAATCGCGGTGATTAAGCCCTCCGTGGTGTTTTCGCCGGGCTGGATCCAGAGGAGCGCGCCCCGCCGTGCAACCTCGCGGCCTTTCCACAGGAGCGGCTCTTCGAAGAGTTGGCGCAGGAGCCGCTCGTAGAAGCGGAGCACGTAGCGGCACTCCGGCGACCCAGCGAAGTCACAGTCAACCATGAGGCCGATGCGTTCGTCGTAGTTGCGGAGCTCAAGGTAGTGGTTTCCGACCATTCCCTCGAGCCCGCCCTCCGTCATGATGGCGACACGGAGTCGCGGGTACATTGCCATGAGGGCCGCGTTGAGCACGGTAACGATGAGGTCTGCATGGGCGATTTCGCGTTTCGACGGTAGTGCGAGTTCTACCGCGCTCTTGAACCTGAGGATCTCGACCGGGATGAGCGTGCGGCTATCACGTCGCGCGCACCCCAGGAGGTAGTTCCGACCCCAGGAGGTACGGCAGTGCGCGCACTCGACTCCGTCGGCCCAGGCACCATTCGGTTTCTCGGCAATCTCATCGGCCACGCCGCAAGCTGGACAGTTGCCAAGGATTCGCATCGGGCACCTCTTTTCCGGCGTTGTAGTAGCAAAAAGAATCGCCTGCGGCGACCATAGCACCGCAGGCTCTTTTCGGTCAACCATGCCTACCTCATTTTATCACGATCGTATCGAAATGATGTAGATCGTTCAGATGTCGAGGTTCTTAACTGCCTTGGCGTGCGTTTGGATAAACTTTTTTCTGGGCAGTACCTCGTCGCCCATGAGAATGTCGAAAATGCGGTCGGCCGCGGCGGCGTCAGCAATGGTAACCTGTTTTAAGATGCGGCGGGCCGGGTCCATGGTCGTTTCCCAAAGCTCGCTGGGGTTCATCTCGCCCAGGCCCTTGTAGCGCTGGATATTCACGCCTTTCACTTTCTCCCCGCCCTCGCTCGCCGTTTCGTCTTCACCAACCGTGCTTTCGTCTTTCGTCTTTTGTCCTTTGGCTTTCTGCAGTTCCTCGATCGTTCTTTCCTTCTCCGCATCGGAGTAGGCATAGCGAAGCTCTTTGCCCCGCTGGATCTTGTAGAGCGGCGGTTGGGCTATGTAAAGATAACCGGCTTCGATGATTTGGGCGAAATAGCGGAAGAAGAGCGTTAAGAGAAGGGTGCGGATATGCGCGCCGTCCACGTCGGCGTCGGTGGCGATGATGATGCGGTGGTAGCGGAGTCGGCTCGCGTCAAAGTCATCCCCGATGGCCGCGCCGAGCGCAATGATGAGCGCTTTTATCTCGGCGAAGGTTAGGGCCTTGTCCAGGCGCGCTTTCTCGACATTTAAAATTTTTCCGCGGAGCGGGAGGATGGCCTGGAAGCGGCGGTCGCGCGCCTGCTTTGAGGAGCCGCCGGCCGAGTCGCCCTCTACAATGAAGAGCTCGGCCTCCTCGGCGTTCTTGGTCTGGCAGTCGGCCAGCTTACCCGGGAGCGTCATGCCCTCAAGCGCCCCTTTTCGCAGCACCGTATCCTTGGCCGCCTTGGCGGCCTTGCGCGCTTTTTGCGCCAGGAGCGCTTTGCCGATGATGGCCGAGGCGTCATCCGGATTTTTTTCCAGGAAGTCCTCCAACGCTTCAGCGGTTACCGAGTCCACTTGAGTTCGCGCCTCGGGGTTGCCGAGTTTGGCCTTGGTCTGGCCTTCGAATTGGGCTTCCTGGAGTTTTACCGATATCACCGCGGTCAGCCCCTCGCGTACGTCCTCGCCGGTAAGGGTTTCATCGTCCTTCTTGAAATAACTGTTCTTTTTGGCGTAGTCGTTCAACACGCGCGTGAGCGCAGTGCGAAAGCCCGTCAGATGCATGCCGCCCTCGGGCGTGTGTACGTGGTTGGCGAACGAAAGCTCTTTCGGCGCGAGGCCGTCAGTGTACTGGAACGCGATTTCCACCATGAACGTGCGGCCGGCCGTGATCTCGACTTCCTTGCCGACAAAAAAAATGTGCTCGTGTTTGGGCGTTTCGGAGTGATTCAGGTGCTGGACATAAGAAACAATGCCACCTTCAAAATAAAAGGCGTAGGAGGGAATGAGCGGGGAGCCGTCCGCGGCTTTTTTCGGGTTCCGCTCATCGCGGAGTATCAGGGTTACGCCTTTGGTCAGATAGGCCTGCTGGCGAAGCCGCTCCAGGATCCGCTCCCATTCGAAATTGATCTCCTGGAATATTTCCGGGTCGGGCTCAAAGGTAACGGCCGTGCCCGCGCCCTCGCATTTGCCGACTTTCTTTACTGCCGTCTTGGCCTTACCCTGGCTGTATTCCTGGGCGTACTGCACGCCCTCGCGGCAGACCTCGGCCTTGAGCCATTTCGAAAGCGCGTTCACCACCGATACGCCGACGCCATGGAGACCCGCGGCGACCTTGTAGGATTCGCCGCCGAACTTTCCGCCGGCGTGGAGCGTAGTCATGACCGTTTCGAGCGCTGACTTCTTGCTCTGCTTATGCGTCTCGACCGGAATGCCCCGGCCGTCATCCACGACCATGACGCGGTTTTGCGGAAGGAGGGTGATGGCGATGTTCTTCGCAAATCCAGCCATGGCCTCATCAATGGAGTTGTCCACCACTTCCCAGACGAGGTGATGCAGGCCGTCAATGCCGGTCGAACCGATATACATGCCCGGGCGCTTGCGCACCGGCTCCAGGCCCTCGAGGACGTAGATATCCTTGGCCGTATACGAGGCCGAGCCATTAGCGCCATTCCCTTTTGGCGCTGCTTCAGTTTTTGCCTTTTTTGCCATCTTTAAACGCGAACACCGTCCCGTTTTCAACGGGACGGAGCCATTAAAAGCCCAGTAAGGAAGCCGGATTTATTTGTATTGGCACTTCTCTAGAATAGCAAATTCATAGTACGGCCGCAAGCTGCGAAAGCTGTAATTTTATTGACTTTCTATAGTATGGGTGTTATCCTATTTTCAGGGAAATTCAGCCGCAACATGGCAACCAGCGCCATGCTGTGAACACGCTAACGAGGGGGAGGAGGATGCCTCAACCGGCTGTCAGTGACCGGATCGAAGCGCTTCGGCTGCTTCCGACGGGGGAAGCCCTCCGCTG
>CAYIQX010000050.1:0-4266 GCA_964365675.1 uncultured Candidatus Saccharibacteria bacterium
TGACACCGCGACCAGCATCGAAATGGATGTCAAAAACACCATAGCGCTCGGCGGGAACGGAATAAATAGCGCGAAAACTCCGTCCGCCGTCAGCGGAGCGGAGCACTGACCCGCGATTCTTTTGGAATGCGGCAACATACCACTCGAGACGGTTTCGGGGATTCACGGCCATAGCGAGAATATTCGAGGTTGGCTCGAGCGCGCCGGCTTCATCCACCACGTGAGCCCAAAGATCTCCCCGCGAACGCGAAATCCAAAGGCCGTTGCCGTCAGTCAGAAGATAGAACGTGGCCGGATCAACCGGGTCGGGGACTATTTGGTTTACGCGGAAGCCGGCGATGGTCGCATTCGACCCTTCGACCCAGGATTTCGACTGCCAGCTCGTACCACCGTCATCGGAGCGGAAGAGTCCCTGCTCGATCCCGGCGGCGGGCTCTTCGGTGCTCGGGCCGGGACGGGGCGAGGACGGTCCGACGCCAAGCACGAACGGCAAAATGACAATGGCCAAAATACCGATCGAGAAAATAACGGCAAAAATGATTATGGCAGTTCGAATAGTCATAGGGACGGAGAGCCGGCGGTGGCAAGTTCGACGAATATACTGTCAAGAATGAGCCGGCGGTTCACGTTCGTGCTTCGAACAAGGGAAAGTTTTTCAAGAATTGAAGCAAGAAATATTCCCCCGGTAAGAGGTTGCCCCGTGTCAGACGCGGCAAGAGCGTCATGGAGTTCGGCACGCTTACAACGGATGAGATAGATAAAGAAGGACTCAAGCACATCGGCCTCACGGCTCACTTTCTCGGAAAAGTCCAATTGCCGGGCGAGATCGGCATCGAGGATCTTGGGATAGGCTCCTTCCCGCTCCTGGAACTCCTCAAAAAATTCCTTATCCGCCGCGAGGCGCATGAGCACTCCGGGCCGGCCTTGGGCAAGCGCGAGGAGCAAGCGCTGGCGCGCGGGCGGTAAAGCACTAACCAGGGGCCGAAGATCGCTCTCCCCAACTGTGCTAAAACTAATAGCCACGCTTCGAGAGTGGATGGTCGGCAAAAGCAGGTCGGGCGAGGAAGAAATAAAGAAAAATGTAGTCCTTGCGTCCGGCTCCTCGACGAGCTTTAAGAGGGCCGCCTGGGCATCGCGGGAAAGAGCTTCAGCGCCATCAATTAAAACAACCTTCCGTCCGCCCCGCCAGGAAGACAGGGCAAGACGCCGCGAAAGCTCATGAACATTTTTAATACCGATACCTGCCCTGAGCACAGTCGAAGGGCCACGGCCCTCCTCGGCAATGAGCGGCATATCGGCCGAGAGAAGGATAAGATCGGGATGCGATAGTCCTTCCATCAAATGACAATCCTCGCATTTACCCTCCCAAGTTTTGCCAGGCAAAACTTGGGAGGGCGAGCAACCGCCGAACGTGCCGCGACGCTCACCGGAGCATAAAAGGCCGCCGGCCACTGCCATGGCCACTGTCCGTTTCCCCACGCCTTCAGGGCCCTGGAAAAGATAGGCATGCGCGAGCGTACCGTTCTGCATCACTGTCTCAAGGTATCGAATGGGGCGAGTATGACCGACGATCATATATGTTTAACAGTAGCAGAGAGCCATAAAAATTCGAACTGCCAGTCACTTACGGCGCGAATATGACGAAGACGCGCCCTGGCATCACTTCGTGACGATCGTTACAAAGTGATGCCACCCGCGGACTGGCCTATGGCCGCCGGGGGAAGAAAAGCGCTTTCAGATCATCATCGTCATAAATGGTTTCTGCTACCGCAATGCGAAAATTCTTTCCGAGCTCGAGCTCAGCGATCATTTGCGTAAAATCCTCCGGCGGAGGGTACGGAATAACCCATACGCTCTTCTGCAGTTGATGAAAGCCGAGGCCCGAGAGCTCCCGACGAAGGAAGTTTCGGCGGCTACGGACCCGTTCTGGCACGTCGAACATGACCAATCTCCACTTCCCATCCCAGCGCTGCGCTTGCTTGGCAGAGGACAGTCTTGTGTTGAGGCGACGCGCGCGCCGCTCCCCTTCGGCGGTGAGATACCATTCCTCCCGTCCAACCCGACGCCTGAAGCCTACCAAGTGTTTCCTCTCCAAACGTTTCAGGGCATTGTAAAACGATTTCCGACGGGTGTGCGTACAAAACGCATGATAATAGGGGTGCGGAAAAAATGTGCCCAATGCCGCGGTGACGCAGCCGTCGAGGATGGCCAGGGCCGTTTCGCCGAGGGAGGGCCGATAGGTAACGATGCGTTTCATGGCTCGTCACTAGGATAGCATCAAAATATGACGACCGTTCTACTTTGATGCCATACGCGTATCAAACCATTGACCGGATCGATCGATCAAATTAACCGGCGGCAAAACGTCCTGCGGTGGATCGGCGATAGTCCGTGGCGCTTGAGCATCCGGCGGTGGGAACGCGTACCGTAGCCCTTATGCACTCCAAAATTATAGTGGGGAAGTTCCGCCGCCAGGCGCGTCATAAAGCGATCGCGCCACACCTTGGCGATAATGGAGGCCGCGGCGATCAAGGGGACGCGCTCATCCCCCCGGATGAGGGCTTTATGCGGAACGTGCTCCGGCAATTCAAGGCCCCCATCAAGCCAGGCAAAAACGGACTGGCGGGAAATCATGACGCGCTTCACCAGTCGGTACGCGGCGAGGTTGGCCGCTTTGGAAATATTCATGCGGTCTATCACCGCCGGGCTTACCCGCGCCACGCGCCAGTCAAGTGCCGAATGGGATGTCAGGTGCCGAAACCATGCTTCGCGCCCTCGAGCTGTCAACTTTTTGGAATCCCGGATGCGGCCAAGTTGCCGATGGGTCCACGAAATACGGCGCCGGGAAGTTACCGCCGCAAGCACCACCGGGCCGGCAAGCGCGCCCCTTCCAACCTCATCAATGCCGATGGGGACTTTTTTCTGCATTAAATTGCCCCGTTTATACGCCATTGCTATACTGACCCCGAGAAAGAATCCAAATTTCAATGAAATTCACTCATTTACACGTCCATTCGCATTATTCATTGCTCGACGGCCTGGCCAAGGTTGAGGAACTCGTCAAACGGGCCAAGGAACTTGGGTTTGAGGCGCTCGCGCTCACCGACCACGGTGTCTTATACGGAGCAATTGAATTCTATCAAAAAGCGAGGCGGGCCGGTATTAAACCCATCATCGGGTGTGAGCTCTATATCGCGGCCGAAAGCATGCATGATAAGCGCCCTGGTATTGACGACAAACGCTCGCACCTGACTGCGCTTGCACTCGACTATGAAGGCTACCAGAATCTCATCCAACTCGTCACCAAAGCGCACCTCGAGGGCTTCTATTATAAACCGCGCGTAGATAAGGAACTGCTGAAAAAACACGCCCAAGGCCTGGTCGCGCTTTCCGGATGCCTGAACGGGGAGATCCCGAAAGCGATCCTTTCGCGAAAGATCGACCGGGCCGAATCGCTTATTCGGGAACACCAGGAAATTTTCGGGAAGGAAAATTTCTATCTGGAGCTCGGCGCGCATCCCGGCATCCCGGAGCAGAAAGTCGTCAATGACGCGCTCGTCGCGCTCTCGGCGAAAACCGGGGCCAAAGTCGTCGGCGTAAATGACGTCCATTACGCCCGGCCGGACGACCGCGATGCCCAGGACATCCTGGTTTCGGTACAAACCGGCAGCCGGGTTGAGGACGAGGAGCGCCTGACTATGAAGTCCGACGATTTTTCCCTCAAATCCACCCAGGAGATGGCTGAATTTTTCCGCGACTGCCCCGAGGCCATTGCCAATACCCAGGAAATTGCCGAGCGCGTTAATCTGGAGATCCCGCTGGGGAAAATACTCCTCCCGCGCTTCCCCCTGCCCGGCAAGCACACAGCCGAAAGTTTCTTGGAAGAACTGACGAGGCAAGGCCTTGGACGCCGCTATGGCTCTGGCGTTGAAGAGGACGCCATTCAACGCGTTGAAAAACGCCTGACCTACGAACTTCAAGTCATCGGCCAAACGGGATTTGCCTCCTACTTTTTGATCGTGGCCGACTTTGTCAGCTGGGCGCGGCAAAACGGCATCGTGGTCGGCCCGGGTCGGGGCTCGGCCGCGGGCTCGCTGGTATCCTATCTCCTCGGCATCACGAACATCGATCCCCTGGAATATAACCTCCTCTTCGAGCGGTTCCTGAATCCGGAGCGCATCGCCATGCCCGATATCGACCTCGACTTCTCCGACCGCCGGCGCGATGAGGTCATCGAATACGTCGCCCAGAAGTACGGACGCGACC
>CAYIQX010000051.1:0-4124 GCA_964365675.1 uncultured Candidatus Saccharibacteria bacterium
ACCAGCGCCGGCTTATTGAGATGAGTGAGCGTGTTGGCCATGGTGAAGGTTTTGCCCGATCCGGTAACACCCAAAAGCGTCTGGTAGCGGGCGCCCGCGGCAAAGTTAGCCGCAAGTTTGGTTATGGCCTGTGGTTGATCACCCGTCGGATGAAATTTGCTGGAAAGTTTGAAACGCATAGGGCCCGGCCTTCACTGTGCTACGATGGGTGCATGATCACCGCGCTTGAAGGCGTTATCGAGATGGTCGGCGACCGGTTCGCGGTCGTAAACACCGGTGGAGTTTCGTATCGCGTGTTCGTGAGCGGAGAAACCCTCCGAAAAATACCAGAAAAAGGCCAAAAAATCAAGCTTTGGACGCATCTCTACCAGCGCGAAGACACCCAGGAACTGTACGGATTTTTACACTTTGCCGAGCTTGAATTTTTCGAGTTGCTTATCCAGATCTCCGGTATTGGTCCGAAATCGGGCCTCGGCATCATGGCTGTGGCTCCGCTCGATATGCTGAAGCGGGCCATCGCTTCGGGCGATACTTCCTATCTCACGAAGGTTTCGGGTATCGGACGGAAGACCGCGGAGAAAGTAGTACTCGAGCTCCGCGAGAAAATGGCCGGTCGCGGTGTGGGGACGATATCGGCGCCGGAAATGAAAGAGGAGTCCGATGTGATCGATGCCCTGATGACGCTTGGCTATAACCAGCGCGAGGCCCGTGAAGCGCTCTCGGCAGTTCCGCGTGAAGCGCGGGGGGTGTCGACCCGGGTCAAAGAAGCGTTGAAGCGCCTCGGCAATGGAAGCTAGCCGGAATTCGTTCCTGCAGTCCGTCGAATGGGAGGAGACACAGCGGCGCGTGGGGCGGCAGGGAACGCGTATCGGCGGCGTGTTGGCCATCCGGCACGATCTGCCGTTCGGCCGTAATTACTGGTATGTTCCGCGTGCAGAGCTGGATGCGTCTCGACTCGCGGCCGTGGTCGGGGAGACCGAGAATTCTGGCGCGTTGTTCCTGAAAATAGATCCGGTGGTCCCGCTGCCGTCCATTCCCTTCCGTCGTGCGTTATCGCATCCGCTGCAGCCGTCAGAAACGGTTTTTATGGACTGTCGGAAAAGTGATACGGAGCTTTTGGCCGGAATGCATACAAAGACCCGTTATAACATCCGACTCGCGGAGCGGCACGGGCTGGCTGTCCGTATCCTTCGCCCCCCGATCCCGGAAGAGGATAATCGATCCTTTCATACCCTGCTGACCGAAACGGCAAAACGCGATGGCTTTCGGCTCCATCCGGCTGGGCACTACCGAACGCTTTTTCAGGTCGCGAGTGAGGCTTTCGTGAATATGCTTTTTCTCGCTGAATACAAAGGGGCGCCGGTTGCGGCGGCATTGGTGAATTGCTACGCTCCTTCCCGTACGGCCACCTATTTACATGGCGGGTCAAGTCGGGCTTACCGCGCGCTTATGGCGCCGCATCTTTTACACTGGCAGATTCTCCGACATCTCCGGGAAACGGGATTTTCTCGTTACGACCTCGGGGGGATCCATGAGCGGAAGTGGCCGGGTATAACGCGCTTCAAGCTCGGTTTCGGAGGGAGCCGCCATGTATTCCCGCCCTCGGCCGATTATATTTTTCGCCGTATGCCTTACGCACTGTATCGTCTGCGGCGGCTAGTCTGCGCCTCATGAAATTCCACTCGCTGACTATTGACCCCGTTAGAGGATCAACACTGCAGGCGCTTCTTGCAAGCATAATTTTTCCATGAAAACCCACAACAGTATTTTCCCTTTTTGGAGATCCTCTAACGGGGTTGATCGCATCTACGTTGGGTTGGGGTACTGTACGGCGCTTTATCTATTGCTCTCGGTCCTGGAGTTTTTTGCCAACTTACACGTCCGCTATCCGGAGTTCGAACACATGCTCGATGCGCTTTCCGAGCCCTACCTCGGCGCGCTGGCCGTATACGTGGTATTAAAGGAACTTCGCAAGCGGCGCGGTATGTCTTCCCTGCACCGGGGTGAGCGTTTCGTGGTCGCCTGGCTTGTATTGCTCGCCGCGACCACGCTTGCCGTCGTCGGTACGGATTTCTACCACTTCGATGTTGCGTACCATCTTATCGTTTCCAATTCGCTTGCCTCGCTCATGATTTATATCGGTTCGCGCATTCATCACCCCTGACATGGCATCCGGGCGAGCGCGTTTCAGGTCCCTCATTCCCGGCGCCGTGCTCCGGGCCTATCACTTCGGGCTTGCCGGGTTTGCGGCGCTTTATTACGGCTTCCCTTCCCGGCGCTTAACGGTGATCGGCGTTACCGGAACGGACGGCAAGACCACGGTGGTGCATCTGCTCCATGAGATGCTCGCATCGGCCGGACATGGGGTGGGTTCGGTTTCTTCGCTCCGCTTTAAGATCAGGGATCGGGAGGAGGAGAATCTTTTGAAAATGACCATGCCCGGGCGGATGCGCCTTCAGCGATTCCTGGCCGAATGCCGCCGGATTGGATGCCGGTTTGCTATTATCGAGGTTACCTCGCAGGGGGTCATTCAATCGCGCCATCGCTTCATCCGTTTTGCAGCAGGCGTATTGACGAACATTACGCCCGAGCACATTGAGGCGCACGGCAGTTTTGAGCGTTATCGCGCGGCCAAAATTGAGCTCTTTTGCGCCTTGCCTGCTTCCGGTACGGCAGTTCTGAACCGCGATGATCCGTCATCCAAACTTTTTTCACAAAATACACGAGCGCAAGTGGGATGGTACTCACGCTCGGAGATAGAGTTGGGGCGCGTCAGCCGGCCGGTGCGTCAGCTCCGTGTCGGGCCGAGAAATATACAGCTTGATATCGAAGGTCACATTCTTGAGGTATCATTGGGCGGAGTGTTTAACGCCGCAAACGTGATCGCGGCCGCCGCAACGGCGCTCGCCTTCAACGTTTCCCTTTCCGCCATTGCTTCGGCACTCTCTGCTTTCCGGGGCGTCCCGGGCCGCATGGAATATATTCAGGATCGCCCCTTCGCCGTTGTCGTGGATTACGCGGTAACGCCCAAAGCGCTCGAACAGGTCTACGGCGCGCTCGGCAAGGACCTCGTATGCGTGTTCGGTTCGGCCGGCGGAGGACGGGACCGTCAGAAGCGCCCGAAACTCGGCGAGATCGCGGGGAGGTTCTGCAGGGCCATTATCCTCACGAGCGACGATCCCGATGACGAGGACCCCGCGGATATTGCCAAAGAAATTCAGTCCGGTATGGCCTCCGATGCGAAATCCCGGTCCGCGGTCATCCCGGACCGGCGTCAGGCCATTGCCCAAGGGCTCCGTTCGGCGAGACCCGGCGATACGGTAATCGTTACGGGGATGGGTGCCCAGCCGTGGCTTGTCGTTGACGGAAAGAAGATCCCCTGGGATGATCGAAGAATTGTCCGCGAAGAACTGGTAACATTGACCCATGGAACTGCATCCGTTTGATCTCCAAATCCAAACCACCGCATCGGACGGGAAGCATACCCCCCGCGAATGCGTTGAGATGGCAAAGGCGAACGACCTGCATACCGTCGCCATCACCGACCACGATACGGTCGGCGGCGTCGCCGAAGCGCTCGCCGCCGGAGAAGAACTTGGCGTCCGCGTCATCCCCGGTATCGAGATCACGGCGCAGGAGCACAACATTCATCTCCTCGGCTTTGGGATAGACATTACCTATCCTCCCCTAGTCGAGGCCATGCGGAAGTTCGCCGAAGGCCGCATGGCCGGCGCCAAAGAGATGGTCGATCGGCTCCAGGCCGACGGTTTCGTGGTTCCGTGGGAAGATGTGCTTGGCACGGTGAAAGGCGCGGTCGTCACGCGGCCGCACATTGTGGATGTGATCCTGAAGCGACCGGAAAATCGCGCTAAGCTCGGGGGCGTATCGACGCCTCATGAATTTTTCCGGCAGTTTTTTTCTGACGCAAGCAAATATTACGTCCACCGTTCGCATGTGAGCGCTCATGACGCCATCCGCCTTCTCCACGACGCCGGCGGTATTGCAGTGTGGTCGCACCCGCCCATCCCGGACTTCATGGATAACTGCGCGGCGCTGGAAGAGTTTCTGAAAGAACTCATTTCCTACGGGCTTGACGGCGTTGAGCGCTTCGGCCCCTTCCTTAC
>CAYIQX010000052.1:0-4057 GCA_964365675.1 uncultured Candidatus Saccharibacteria bacterium
ATCTATTTCAATCCGGCGGATACCGATTTCCCGCTGGCCTTCAATATCATGGAGAGTGTGAGCGAGGATCAGCGCCATCTCGTCTCCTCCGGCCTCCTCGGGGTTTTTAAAAAGATATTCGGGCCGGATGTGTGGTCGGCGCGCATGGAGTACCTCCTGGCGAACGCCATTCTGGCGCTCCTTGAAATTCCCGGCGCAACGCTTCTTTCCGTCAACCGTATGTTCGGCGAAAAGGAGTTCCGGAAGCGCATCGTCTCCGAGCTCACCGATCCCGTCATCAAGGGGTTCTGGGAGAATGAGTTTGCCAAGTACCCGGAACAATACATGCGTGAAGCCGTGGCCGCCATCCAGAACAAGATCGGCCAGTTTTCCGGGAACCCGTTGATCCGGAACGTCATCGGCCAGCCCGAGACGTCATTTGATATCCGCCGGATCATGGATGAGGAGAAAATTCTCATCATCAATCTCGCCAAGGGGCGAGTCGGCGAGGAAAACTCGCGCCTGTTGGGCGCGATGATGGTGACCAAGCTCTACCTGACCGCCATGAGCCGCGTGGATACTCCCGAACCGGACCGTAAGGACTTCTATCTGTATGTGGATGAGTTCCAAAACTTTGCGACCGAGTCCTTCGCCAACATTCTTTCCGAGGCGCGGAAGTACCGGTTGAACCTGACCGTAGCGCATCAATATGTGTTCCAAATGGAGGAGATGGTCCAGCACGCTATTTTTGGCAACGTAGGCACCATGGTCGTTTTTCGCGTCGGCGGGGAGGATGCCGAGCTTTTAGAAAAGGAGTTCATGCCGGAATTCACCCAGCAGGACCTCGTCAATCTCGGCTTCAAGCAGATCTATACGAAGCTGATGATAGATGGCATCACCTCGCGGCCGTTCTCGGCCGAGACCATTCCGCCTTTTCCCCGCCCGGCTGAATCCTCTCGGGGGCTCATTATCAAGACATCGCGTGAGCGTTATGGAACGCCGCGGGCGGTCGTAGAGGATAATATCCGGCGTTTCACTATGGGGGTTAGTGCTCCTGCCGTTGGAATGCCGGTTGCCCCGGAGGGTGGGCGAACCGCGTCCGGCGGCGCTTTGTCCGATCAACCGGCGGTTGCGCGGAATCGGCCCGCCGGAGGCCCGCTTCACCCGCGAAGCGAGGCGAGCGAGGCTCGCTCCGGGCGTCCGATGTACGAGGCGGCCTGCGCCGTGGATGGGAAGAAAATACTTCTTCCCTTCAAACCGGACGGCACGCGGCCGGTCTACTGCGAAGAGCATATGGATATGATCAAATTCCGGTCCAAGGGCGCCCCCAAAAGCGGAGAGGCGGCCCCACCGGCCCGGCAGAAAGAGTTTCGTGAGCGAAGCGCTGAACGCCCCCCGATACAAAGAACGGTATCCTTAAATATATTGCGCCAGGGTGAGAAGGGAGGAGGTGACTCTCGGCGACCTGTTCGGCCGCCGGTACCTGAAAAAAAAGATGGCCATCTTTCGGAACTCCGCCGTGTGCTGGAAGAATCACTTCGTTCCGGTCCCAAATCATCGGCTGTCGAACCGTCGGCTCCGCCTCGGGAGCCGCAAGAAAACACGCCCAAAGTGCTGACGCCCGGGGAAACGATTAGGTTCGAGTAGGCAACCGCGGATCGCTACAAATCACTTTGCGCAAATAATACAAATGCGGCACTCGCCGCATTTGTGTTATTTGTAAGATTATTTGCACTGATTGGTGGTCAGCCTTTCGATACGCGCTCGACGTACTCGCCGGTTTCGGTGTTCACCCGAATAGTATCCCCCGCATTCACAAAGAGGGGAGTTTGGACCTTCGCTCCGGTCTCGATCGTAACGGTTTTTGTGCCGCCGGTCGCCGTATCGCCCTTGATGTCCGGCGGCGCCTCGGTAATTTTAAAATCCATCTTGATGGGCATGCTGATGGTTACCGGCTTGCCCTCGAGGAACAGCGCGGTCACGGGCGTCTGCGGTTTCAGCCATTGGGCGGCGTCCCCAAGGTTTTCTTCCGTAAAGATAAAGCGCTCGGCCGGTTTCCCAACGGCGTGGAAAACGTATTCGTCCCGGTGCGCGTAGAGAAATATCAGCTCCCGTTTTTCAACATCGGCTTCGGCAAATGCATCGGACGGTTTGAAGTTCCGGGAAAATACCTGGCCGGTAAGAAGGTTGCGGATCTTGGTCTGCACCGATGAGCCGCCGCGGCCCATGTGCAGGTGTTTCACCTCAAGCAGCTGGAAGGGTGCGCCGTCGATCATAACGGCCATTTTATTTTTGAGGTCGTTTATCGTGAGCATGGAGTAATCTCGAATATGCGGATTGCGGGCGTATATACAAATATACGAATTCATTGGTATCACACATTCGTATACTTGTGGAAATTCGTATATTTGCGATTACTCCGGCAACAAAAAAGAGGGATGCAGTTGTTGCAGAGCCCTCTGGCTCGGGCGGGGATGCGGCGAGAGTGCAAATGCGCCGCACGCGCGAGTGCCTCGGATCGCTTCAAGGCGAAGCAGAAAATATGATTCGCCAAAAAGGAGCTGACCGGGGACGGAATGGCGGACGAACCTCGCAAGATGGGGCGCAACCGCAGGAAGCGGCGCGCCGGGTGCCCTTCCGGGATGAGCATCCCGCACGGGCAAGGCCTCGAAAGCGTTTCCGTTAGTATGGGCTCTGCTTCCGTCGAAGCTCATTCAGTCTCTCCGGCGCGAGCTCATTGGCGGAGACCACCTTGCTCTCAGTGAATCTGATCCCCTTTCTCCCCACCCTTTTTCTAAGGTACTCGACGGCCTCTGCCGGCACAATCATGGTGTAGCCACTAGCGAACGTGCGTGGCATTCCATAGAGTGGGCCGTCCCTCCAGAGCAACCCGACGAAGCGCTTCAAGTACTCCCTGTCTTCGAACGTGAGCGCGCTCAGGTCTCGGTACATCGAGAGACGCGCCTTCCAGAAGGGCAAAGTCTTCGGTGCCATGGCTTTAATCTCCTCATCTTTAGTATATCGCCTGGCCCGCCATTCGGCATGAGGCCTGATTTACGCGGAAAATAGCTCTCTTTGGAGTGCTTTGTGGATAAGTGTTTTCGGGGTTTTTGAACTCCCGCGGTACAATGAAAATAGTCAAATTACAACTTTTTGGTCGATGCCGGCAGACGCCGGATGAAAGTTGCCAGAAATAATAACCATCTGCAAGAGCATTCAACTGATGCATGGTCGAGTGCGCTTGCCTTCTTGTTACTTGTTCAACTTATGGTACTTCAAACCTGGGGCGATGTGATCGTCGCATCACTCCAACAGTCATGGGCGGCCGTTGCGAACTTCGTGCCGCTCTTCATCGGCGCCGTTGTCATATTCATTATCGGCTGGGTTGTGGCTTCCGCCCTCGGCCGACTGGTTTCGGAGGTAGTGAAGGCGCTCCGTGTGGATTCGCTTTTAAACCAGCTGGAAGTAGAGAAGGCGCTTGAACGCGGCGGGGTCCGCCTGAATTCAGGCGCGTTCATCGGGGCCCTCGTCAAGTGGTTCCTCATCATCGTTTTCCTGCTTGCCGCGGCCAATATCCTCGGCCTCTCGCAGGTCTCCGATTTCCTGGGACAGGTACTGCTCTATATTCCGAATGTCGTGGTGGCCGCCCTCATTCTGGTCATCGCCTTGAAAGTCGCTGAAGTCGTTGAGCGCGCAGTCCGTGCTTCGGCCGATGCGGCTGGCATGCGCGGCGCACCGGTAGGGGTTATGGCGCGCTGGGCTATTTGGGTCTTTGCGGTCATCGCCGCATTGCTTCAATTGGGCGTTGCGACGATCCTCCTGCAAACGGTAGTTACGGGTCTTGTCGCCATGCTCGCGCTTGCCTTTGGTCTTGCCTTTGGCTTGGGCGGAAAAGAAGCGGCATCATCCTGGATCGATCGGATGCGCCGGGATATCGGCGGCCGCTAAGAACATTCTTTCGGCGAAAGGAGATCCGCAGAACCTGCGGGTCTCTTTTGTTGGGCTAAAATTGTGGATAAATAGGGCCGAATATCCCCTTGACACTTTTTCCCGAGAGGAATAGTGTGAATTGCATATG
>CAYIQX010000053.1:0-3985 GCA_964365675.1 uncultured Candidatus Saccharibacteria bacterium
TTAATTTTCCGGCGAGCATGGCCGCCTCCCAGGTCTGCCCGCATTCCTGCTCGCCGTCGGACATCAAACAAAAAATATTAATATTTTTTGTTTGTCCCGAGCCTGTCGAGAGAGTTCGCTTTGTATCCATGTTCACGGCAATGGCCATGCCGACCGCCTGTGAGAGCCCAGAGCCGAGCGGGCCGGAGGTGGTTTCCACACCGGGGAGCGCGGTGCGGTGGGGATGGCCCTGGAGCCGCGTCCCTAATTTCCGAAGAGCTTTTAGCTCCTCCACCGAAAAATAACCGGCGCGCGCCATAGCCGCATAGCGCACCGGACAGATGTGGCCATTAGAAAGAACCAGGCGGTCCCGCTCCTCCCATTCCGGATTCTTGGGATCGTGCTTCAGGATATGAAAATAAAGCGCGGTAAAAATATCAGCCATGCCGAGGGGGCCGGCCACATGGCCCGAGCCGGCGTTCACTACCATTTCAATAACATCCTGGCGAATCTGGTTCGCAGTTTCTTCCAGGAATTTGACTTTATCGTCCTGAAGATGCGCCATTGGTCAGCGTGCAAGTTCTTTTATGGCCAAACTTGGATCTAGATGATCGAAAACGTATGAACCTGCGACAATGATATTCGCTCCGGCCGCCCGGCATTCGGCCGCCAGTGGAGGCGTCATGCCGCCATCTACCTCAACTATGACTTCGGGCAGAGATGCCCGCAAATGCTTTATTTTCTCAATGTTATGGCGCTCGAACTCTTGACCGCCCTTGCCGGCATGCACCGCGAGCACCTGCAATAGATCAACTGACGCGGCAAATGGCACCAATGCCGAGGCCGGCGTATGGGAATCCGCGGCAAGGCCGACCTCGGTCTTTGCGTCGTGGCATTTTCCGGTAATAAAGGCGAGATCGCGGATAACTTCCTGATGCACGATCATCCGTTTTACCGGCTCTACCAACCATTGCTCCAAACGCTCCTCCGGATGGTCGGCCATAAAGTGGATCTCAATGCGGCACTTCGTTTCAAAACCGGCGAGCTCTTGCGGGTCATGCCAGAGGGAGTTCGGCGTAAATGTGCCGTCGGCAACATCAATATGTACCCACTCCACATGCGGCTCGACGATGCGGATTTTCCGCACCACCTCGTCCCACGTCCCGGCGTTGATGGCGGGAATGATCATTTAAAATTTTCCTCCTCGGCCGCCGCGATCTTTTTGATCCGCCGGACATGCCGTTCGTCCCCGGAAAACGGGGTATCCAGAAATACCCGAACGATCTCAGCCGCCTGATCCGGCGGCGTCCAGTCGGCCGGGATGGAGATGATATTGGCGTCATCATGCGAACGAGCATGCGCCGCCGCCTCCGCGCTCCAGGCGACGCTCGCGCGAATGCCGCGGACCTTGTTGGCGGCAACATCCATGCCTGTTCCTGAACCGCAAAGAAGCACTCCGCGGCTCGCGGTGTTTTCGGAAACCCTCCTGGCAACAGCCGCGGCAAAATCGGGATAGTCGTCATCAGCCTGCAGGCGATCCGCGCCAAGATCGTGCACTTCATGGCCCTTGGCACCAAGCCACTCCTTCAACTTTTCCTTAAGCTCGAAGCCGCGATGATCGGCCCCCAGGAATATTTTCATGATCAAGATGATGAAGACGATGAAACGGCCGCTTCGCGGCCTCGATAAAACGTTTTTATCGCTTTCATCGGTTTCACCGTTTTCATCCTTATATTACTCCATTTCCACCCGCGAATGAATACGAATGGACTGTACGATACCAAGTCCGGCCAAGCTTATGAGAAGGTTTGAGCCGCCATAGGACACGAATGGCAGGCCGATCCCCGTAACGGGCAGAAGACCGAGGTTCATGCCGACATGGATGAACACCCCGGCGAAAAGGAAGGAAGTAAACCCCAGCACGAAAAGCTTCGAGAAGTTATCGTGCGCCGCAATACCGATACGGATGACCCGCCAAAATAGCACCCCGAAAAGCCCCAGCAGTAGGGTAGCACCGATGAAACCCGTCTCCTCGGTGAAAGCTGCGAATATGAAATCCGTTTCGGCCTCGGGCAGGAAATTCAGATGCGATTGCGTGCCGTAGCCGATGCCCTTGCCCCAGAACCGGCCTGAACCGGCCGCCACCATGGCCTGGATGGTATTGTAGCCGGCACCGCGGGGATCGCGGTACGGATCGAAAAACGCCGTGATGCGCGCCTTTTGATACGGGGCAAGGAGCGATACCCAGGCAATACCTGCAGTGAGGGCCATAAGGAAGAAAAAAAGCGCGAGATGCCGCCAGGTGATGCCGGAAAACGATACGACCGCCAGCCAAACGGCGGAGAGTATCAGCGCCGAGCCGAGGTCAGGCTGGAGGAGCACGAGTAGGATGGCTACGCCGGCGTAGATACCACTAACAACAAGGTGGCGAAGGCGGGCTATCTCGACATGCCGCCGCGAGAAGTATTTGGCAAGTAAGAGCGCGAGAACAAGCTTCATCGGCTCGACGGGCTGGATGCCGGCACTACCGACCTGGAACCACGCGCGGGCTCCCCGGGTCACCGGCGCGAAAAGAAGCAGAGCGGCGAGCGCAATAATCATCAGGAGATAGAGCGCAATGAGGAAAATGCCGTGATTCTTAAAGAGCCGGTAGTCCACGAGCGAGAAACCCAAAAAGGTGGTGAGACCCAGCCCCGCCCAGAGTATCTGCCGTCCGAAGAGACCAGCTCGTTCCATTGAAAAACTCCAGACTGCAACAAGACCGACACCGACAAGAAGCATCATCGCGACGACCAGCACCCAGTCGGCGCGGGCAAAAAACGCGAGAAGCTTCGGCCTCATGGCCGAACCTTAGAGAGAGATGCCGGCGAGCGCACCTCCACCATGAGCGACGAAGGGACCATGGGGAACAGAGACGGCCAAACAAATGACACGGACTTGGAGAGTCCCGCCGCAAGCTCATTGATAAGCGTGCGATGCGTACCTAAAAGATTGCCATTTTGGTCGAAGACCAACGCTGACACCGCAATATCACTGACATCGGTAATGCCCCGGTTGGCAACAATGGCCCTCACAGTGCTCACGAGCATACTGGGGTCTCCTTCCACGGCATACTCTTTGGAGCCAGCAATCACATCCGGCCCCACCGCATCGGAAAGCTGCCACTGCACCTCGCCGATCACAAGCGAAGCTCGGGCAACGGTTCGTCCGAACAAGAGCCCGATCTCGACCAAATGCGCGGTCTCGCCGGGATAAAGAAATGCCCGGCCTCGTCTTGATGCCACCGCCACCCCCGCGGTATCAAAAAGCTTGAATTCGTAACCAAACGATACGGCCGCAAGTTTTACGTTCGGGTTCCGGACTTCAGCCGCCACATCGTACGTATTACCGCGAACCTGTACGAAACGCGTCCAGAATATCTCCACGGGCTTTTGCTCCCGGAGCACACAGGAAACACAAGGCCCACCGCAATCCACGGCCTCCTCGCCCTGGTTTTTCCGATCATCCCGGCAGGACGGATCGGGCAGGCCGGCCCGAAAAATAAAAAACCCGATACCGCCAACCACAACGGCGATAACCCCAAGAACCGCTAACTGACGACGAGCTCGAAAATCCATTGTTCTTTAGTATAGGAAAAAGACGCCCGCAATAAAAGCGGCGCTACTGTCTTTAGTATCAAATGTTCGGTATGCCGGCGTACCCTACTTTCCCGGGACCGCGAGGGTCCGAGTATCATCGGGCTCACGAGCTTTCACGACTCTGTTCGGAATGGGAAAAGGTGGGACACTCGTAAGTGAAACACCGGCACACCGGGCATTTGGTACAGGAATACGAAACGTATAGCAACAAACAATGCGATTACCCGGACCACACCAATGGTGTGGGGGTACGATCGGCCGATTAGTACCGCTCGGCTGAAGCGATTGCTCGCCGTACACCTGCGGCCTATCAACGTGATAATCTCTCACGGGCCTCAAATGATACCTAATCTTGGGGTGGGCTTCGC
>CAYIQX010000054.1:0-3911 GCA_964365675.1 uncultured Candidatus Saccharibacteria bacterium
TGGGATTTTTGGCGAAAAAGAAATGCTTTTATCAATAAGGGCAAAAGAAATTTTTCATTCTGAAATTCTTTCGTTTTAATTTGCCGAAACAACAAAACCATGTTATTGTTGTTTTAGTGTCACCAATCGCACACTTGAAAAAACGAAAGGAAACCACATGACAACCATCAACGTACTTTCCACTGGAGGAACATTCGACAAAGCCTACGGCAGCGGCGCGGGAGTGCGAAATTTCTCGTTTCCCGAAGTGTCTGCTGTCGAGGACATCGCAACCCGCTTCGGCATTCGCAACATGAATGTATCCTACGAGTCCGCAAGGGCGAAGGACAGTCTCGACATGACGGACGATGACCGGAATTTCATTGCGGAGTGGTGCGCGGACAAATCCCGCGACCGCTGCGTAGTGATTCACGGAACCGACACGATGATAGACACCGCGCGTGTCGTCGCCAAGAAATGTCCCGACAAGGTGGTAGTGCTCACCGGTGCATTACAACCCGCTCGTATGCGCGATATCGATGCCGAGTTCAATCTTGGCGGCGCGCTCATCGCGGCTCAAACATGTTCGCCCGGCGTGTACATCGTCATGAGCGGCACGATTTATCCGTGGGACAAGTGCAAGAAAAATCCCACAACGGGACATTTCGAGCCGCTGTAATCGCATCGCCCGAATGAAGCCGAAAGTCGTCCGCGACCGGATTCGTCGGGCGATTTTCATTTTTGATTTTGAAGAATAGTTGTGCATAATTCGTATGCTCGAATTTGTATTCCGCCAAAGAAAAACTTAAAATTGTCAGTGTGCGCGGCGGAGCCGCTCACTTCGATTTTGCTCAGTGCAAGCATTTTGTCCCGCCACACCCGAGCCGCGCAAAGCGCGGCGAGGGAATGCCGTTCGAGCTATTTTTAAAATACACCGCATTTTATCCAAGTTCGGGAAGACGCACATGACGCTAGCAATCGCCCTCCGGGTCCCACCTCTTGACGCCGCCCTGTGGCTCTCCCATACTATGGGTAACGGTGTACACCGTTGTACACTTAACTCCATCAGCGAAAGGAGCGGATACCTAGTAAACTAAACGCTACGACCTATGATTGAGCATCTGCCTCTCACCAAAGCCCGGAACAGCCTCGGCGCTGTCGTGAAGCGGGTCCACCTCGATAAGAAGTACATTATCCTCGAGAAGGACGGAATCCCCCTTGCCGGTCTCATGGACATCGACGAGTTTGAAGATTACCTCGAACTCCAAGACCCCACCGTGAAGCGCATCATCAGGAAAGGCCGCCAGGCATATCTCGCCGGTAAGAGCCGTCCCGCGGAGGATCTCCTCCACGAACTTCAACGAAGGAGTGCCACGACCGCGCATCGTCGCAGTGCATGACGCCGCGTTTTTCTGTCCGCACGGTTTCCCAGTTCGACCGGCTGCTCCGTAGCCTCAACCAGCGCCACCCGGAACTTGAGCGGCTCTACGCTATCGCTCTCGAGATCCTCCACCGAGATCCATTGAACCTATCCCACCAGCACAACATCAAGAAGCTGGCCGGCGTTGGCGCGGGCACGGGCGGCAAATATCGCCTGGCGCTCCGGCGCTTTCGGTTTCGGTATGATATCGAGAAACGCGAGGTGATCCTCTACTACTGCGGGCTCCGCCGCGAGGACACCTACCGCGATTAACCCGGCCCCATTATCGTCTTCATCAGAAGCGTGTGTCATACTGTCTCACGTCCACCGGTACATAACCCGAGTGGTCCTCTATTCCCATGACGCAGGAAACCGCGCTTAAAATTTTGCAGACCGGCGCGAACGTTTTTTTGACCGGAGAGCCGGGCAGTGGGAAGACACACATGGCGTAGCAATCGCCCTCCGGGTCCCACCTCTTGACGCCGCCCTGTGGCTCTCCCATACTATGGGTAACGGTGTACACCGTTGTACACTTAACTCCATCAGCGAAAGGAGCGGATACCTAGTAAACTAAACGCTACGACCTATGATTGAGCATCTGCCTCTCACCAAAGCCCGGAACAGCCTCGGCGCTGTCGTGAAGCGGGTCCACCTCGATAAGAAGTACATTATCCTCGAGAAGGACGGAATCCCCCTTGCCGGTCTCATGGACATCGACGAGTTTGAAGATTACCTCGAACTCCAAGACCCCACCGTGAAGCGCATCATCAGGAAAGGCCGCCAGGCATATCTCGCCGGTAAGAGC
This sequence comes from uncultured Candidatus Saccharibacteria bacterium, assembly GCA_964365675.1. Lineage (GTDB taxonomy): Bacteria > Patescibacteriota > Minisyncoccia > Sungbacterales > SURF-37 > JACQMJ01. Next base: position 2,205 of record CAYIQX010000054.1, read on the forward strand.
CGTCCCGCGGAGGATCTCCTCCACGAACTTCAACGAAGGAGTGCCACGACCGCGCATCGTCGCAGTGCATGACGCCGCGTTTTTCTGTCCGCACGGTTTCCCAGTTCGACCGGCTGCTCCGTAGCCTCAACCAGCGCCACCCGGAACTTGAGCGGCTCTACGCTATCGCTCTCGAGATCCTCCACCGAGATCCATTGAACCTATCCCACCAGCACAACATCAAGAAGCTGGCCGGCGTTGGCGCGGGCACGGGCGGCAAATATCGCCTGGCGCTCCGGCGCTTTCGGTTTCGGTATGATATCGAGAAACGCGAGGTGATCCTCTACTACTGCGGGCTCCGCCGCGAGGACACCTACCGCGATTAACCCGGCCCCATTATCGTCTTCATCAGAAGCGTGTGTCATACTGTCTCACGTCCACCGGTACATAACCCGAGTGGTCCTCTATTCCCATGACGCAGGAAACCGCGCTTAAAATTTTGCAGACCGGCGCGAACGTTTTTTTGACCGGAGAGCCGGGCAGTGGGAAGACGCATATGGTAAACCAATATGTGCGCTGGCTGCGCGCGCATGGCATTGAGCCGGCGATCACGGCATCAACCGGTATCGCCGCGACCCACATCGGCGGTATGACCATCCACTCCTGGAGCGGGATCGGCGTCAAGAATAATCTCTCGTCGTACGATCTGGACATGATCGCCTCGAACGAACGCGTCGCCAAGCGCGTCGGACGAACGCATGTGCTCATCATTGACGAAATATCCATGCTTTCGGCCGAGACGCTTTCCCTGGCTGAAGCCGTATGCCGCCAAGTGCGCCGGAACGACGCGCCCTTCGGCGGACTGCAGGTTATTCTCGTCGGCGATTTTTTCCAACTGCCGCCGGTTGTTACGCGCGACGGGGACGGTAGAGGGCGCCTTGGTTTTGGCGAAACAGAGGCCGGCACGACGCTCGCCCCATTTTCCTTCCGGTCGCGCGCATGGGAAGCACTCGGCCCGATCGTATGCTATCTCTCGGAACAGTATCGCCAAGAAGACGCGGTGTTCCTCGGCCTTCTCTCGGCAGTGCGTGCCGGCAATACTGACGCCGCGATCAACACCACGCTTGCTCTGCGCCGCATCGCGGAGCAGGAGGCGCCCAATGACCTCCCGCGGCTCTACAGCCACAACGCCGATGTGGATCGCGTCAATGAAGAGCGGTTGCTCGCCATTCCGGGTAGTGTGCGGCGATTCAACATGACCTCGCGCGGGCCGGATGCCCTGGTCGCGACCCTGAAGCGCGGCTGTCTCTCGCCGGAAGTGCTGTCGCTCAAAACCCGGGCGCGCGTGATGTTCACCAAAAACAAACCTGACGGCAGTTTCGTGAATGGCACGCTCGGCGAGGTGGAAGGGTTCGGCGATGATGGCATGCCCGTCGTACGCACGCTGAACGGCAGGCGCATATATACAGAACCGATGGAATGGACCATCAGCGACGGCCTGCGGGCCCTTGCAAAGATCGAGCAGGTGCCACTGCGGCTCGCCTGGGCGCTTACGGTGCATAAGAGCCAGGGCATGACCCTGGACGCGGCCGTCATGGATCTTTCGGACGCATTCGAGTACGGGCAGGGATATGTCGCGCTGTCGCGGGTGCGGTCCCTCGCCGGCCTCCACCTGCTCGGCCTCAATACGAGGGCGCTCCAAGTGCATCCGGACACGCTCGCCAAAGA
>CAYIQX010000055.1:0-3844 GCA_964365675.1 uncultured Candidatus Saccharibacteria bacterium
GTTACCCGGCGTTCGATTTCATCATTCTTATGGTTTCGCGCCTCAACCGCGACAAGCGCATTGATCTTGCCATCGAAGCGTTCGCGGAGTTCCGGAGGGATTACCCGAGGGCCGGCCTCGTCATCGTCGGCGACGGACCCGAGCATGAGAAGTTAAAAGTTAAAAGTGAAAAGTTAAAAGTTACCGAAGGTGCTGTCTTCGTGGGCTGGCAGGAGGATTTTATTCCGTACTATAAAGGCGCCGACCTCTACCTGCTTACGTCGGCGTTCGAGGGTTATGCTCGGACCGTCATCGAGGCCGTGGCCGCCGGCTTGCCGGTGGTCATGACCGATGTCGGCGTGGCCGGCGAACTAATCCGCGACGACGAGACCGGCCGGGTGGTGCCGGTGGGGGACGCAGGGGCACTGGTCCTCGCGCTCACGAATGCGCGCCGGGATTATCCGGCCATGCGGCAAATGGCCGAGCGAGCACAGGCCGAGGTCTTGGCGCTCGAGCCGCGCACGTGGGAAGAGTATATAGAGCGATACCGGGACCAGTTCTTAGTTATTGGTTCGTAGTTTTGGTTCCGCAGTTTATGGTTTTGGTTTTAGTGTATGGAACTGCAACTAAAAACTGGTAACTGTAACTAAAAACCAATAACCAAGGACCGGATTATGAGAATTTTCTACATAACGAACGCCCGCCTGCCCACTGAAAAAGCCCACGGTCTTGCGACCGTGCAGTTGTGTCACGCGTTCGCCCGGCAGGGTGCCGAAGTTACCATTTTTGCGCCGTGGCGGTCCAACCCCCTAAAGTCAGACCCGTATGAGTACTATGGCGTGGGCCGGAACTTCCGGATGCGGTACCTCCCGAGTATTGATTTTCTCTGGCTCGGCTTCGGCAAGCGGTTTTTCTTCCTCGTGCAGCTTTTTTCGTTCTCTCTCCTCGCAGCGCTCTGGCTCCTCCTTCGCTACGGATTTTCCGGCGGCCTCCGCGGTACGGTCATCTTTTCCCACGATCATATCCCGCTCTTTTTTATAAGTTTCTTTGCGCCGAAGATCTTTTACGACGCCCACCACTACCCCGAACGCACGTGGCTCTACACGCGGGTGCTGGAGAGGGCTATCGGGGTCGCGGTGCAGACGAAATGGAAGATAACGGCGCTCAAAAAGGATTTCGGTATCCCGGAGCCGAAGATCGTCTACTGGCCGAACGGTACGAATATCGAGCGGTTCGACATTCCGTTGAGCCAAAGCGCGGCGCGCGAGCGGCTCGGCCTGCCGCCGGATAAAAAGATCGTTCTTTACACCGGCCAACTTTTCCCCTGGAAGGGCGTGGATACGCTTGTGGAAGCGGCTAAAACGTTTCCCAAAGGCATCGACACGTATATTGTAGGCGGCTCGCCGCGTGACATCGAGCGCCTCAAGACCCTAAACCCTAACCCCCAACCCCTGACCCCCGTGTTCGTTGGTCAGCGGCCGTGGATCGAAATTCCGCTCTGGCTCAAGGCCGCAGATGTACTCGTACTCCCCAACACCGGCCGGGAGAAGGTCTCGCGCTTCTACACCTCGCCGATGAAACTCTTCGAGTACATGGCGTCAGGCCGGCCCATCGTTGCCTCCGACATTCCGTCCATCCGCGAGATCGTGGACGGAACGATGGTGTTTTTTGCCGTGCCAGATGATCCCGCGTCCTTTGCAACAGTTATCCGGCGGGTGCTCAGCCGGCCGGAGGAGGCGGCGCACCGCAGTGATTCTGCTCGGCGGAACGTGGCCCAGTATACGTGGGATACGCGGGCTCGGAAAATTTTTGCCGCACTGAAGCTATATGGCGACCAGGTGGGGTCAATGTCCTTGACATGACTTATACTATATATTATAATACATCAAGCACATGCGCACATTCATATTCATCCTTCAAGCCGATGCGGTCGCAGAAGAACGTCCCTAACTTTCGAGTCACCCGACTCTAGGAAAAGTCGGGTGGGGGAGGGAGACCATGATGACAGGAAGGGCGAAGTTCTGGCTCATAATGTTCACGGTCGCGCTGCTCACGTTCGGTACGCTCGGCACCGTCGCCATCGGCGAGCGGTGGAGCGCCTGGCAGTGGGAGGGGAAGGTGATGGACATCACCGTTCCCCAGCCGACCGATGGCAGCTCGGTATGGAGCCACGTTCGGGTGGAATCGAAGGGATTCGTCCGTGATATCGATCGGACGACCCCGCGGGAGTTGGTGGTGTTCGCCAGCCCGCACTGGCTGGAGATCTACGATGAGAACTACCCGATCACCCACAGCGGCGCTACCCTTCGAGAAGTCTCCGTCAAGCCCTTCCCCACATTTTGGCAGTTCGTACGGGGACAAGAAACGGATCGATGGACGGTGCACCTCGCCCGTCACCACATGAGTGGAAGGGTACAGACGTGGGAGTATTTCTGCAACAACCGGGGGTGCAGGCATATCGAAATGACCTCCAAGGAGATCGTCGAGATCTACCAGAAGGCTCTCCAAATGAACGGGCGGCTCTTCCGAAACCTGCCCAAGGGGGATCACCAATGGAGAGCGATCTGACGTAACAATCAGGCCGAGCAGTGGGAGGAGGTTTGCCAAGACACCGGCAACCTCCTCCCGGCATTACCTTGATATATTTCGGATGAAGTATGCCGAGGCAATGAAATACTTCTCACGCCGTTGGTTAAGGGGCAACACTCAATAAGTTAGTCATGGGAATGGAAATCAGAAAACCCCCACAGGAAACTGCGAGGGGCGTTGGTCATTTACAAGAGACAAGAAATTTTAGGCAGTTTCCTTCGTCCTTCGCACTGCCTCGCCTCCCATCAGAAGTCCGTAATACGATTTAATGATCCCACCGCGCATAGCAACGACTTCTATCCCCTGCACGTCCGTGGGTAGATTGATGGCGACTTCAAGATTAGGAGCGAGTGCCTTCGCGAGCCCAAACTTATGCGTGTTGTACCAATTACTTTCATGCAAGACTCTCTCCCCTGCGGGGCTATTAACTAGTCTTTGCATTTGATCAACATCATCGGACGAGACCCCCAGCTCCATTAAAACATGCAATAGTCCTGTATCCGACATATGATCATTTACCTCTTCGCCTCCTCGTTTCAGTTCTTCGCGAATGCGTTCCTCTCTGAATGCCCGCGGACCTTCGCTAGGTCGATAAAGCACATGTTCCCCCTCTGCGAGTACCGCGCTGATAGGTATTTGTAATGGACCGTCTATCTTTCCGTCTTTTGCAGCGGCTTTCCATAGCCTTAGCCTTTCTTTGAAATGATGAAGTGCTTCTATATCTCCGGAAAATCGTTCCCGATCTTTCGATAGCACCTCAAAAGTAGCTCCAAGCTTTCCTTCGAGCTCGGCTATGGGGTTAGGTATTGTTGGCTCAGTCCCAACAATTTCGGGTGCTTCTTCTTGGGATTTCATATAGTTCTATCCAGTAAGTATATATTAAGTACATAGTACAAATCCTGTCAACACTGGGTTACCGAGTATACCTAGTCAATTGGCCGGCAGAGTGACGCCACACGGCGGGAAGTAGAGCAGTATACGTGGGCCGCACGGGCGGGTGCCATTCTGGTGAAACTTTCCTCCGCTGCGGCTTCGTGAAGATTCTCCGGCATTCCGTGGTATGACTGGGTCATGGCGTTACGCAATACCATTCAAAGTTGGGAACTGCTCGGCAAGACCGATCCGCTGTGGGCAGTCCTCAGTAAGAAAGAACTCAAGGGAGGGAAGTGGGATGTTGATGAATTTTTTAGGACCGGGGGCGAAGAGGTTAAGGGAGTGATAGAGTACGTAGGCCGATTCAATGTTCCGTTCGCGCGCGAGCGCGCGCTTGATTTTG
>CAYIQX010000056.1:0-3821 GCA_964365675.1 uncultured Candidatus Saccharibacteria bacterium
CTCGACGCCGGTTCGTGCTCCTGGATCGCGACGGCACGCTCATTCGAGAGCGCTATTATCTTTCCGACCCAGACGCGCTTACTCTGATCCCGGGCGTCGGGGCCGCGCTGGGCGAGCTAAAGGCACTCGGCTTCGGCCTTGCCGTCATGACCAATCAGGCCGGCGTGGGCCGTGGGCTTTTCAGCCAAGACCAGCTTGATCGAGTGCATCGCCGATTGGGAGATGTCCTTGCCAGAGAGGGGGCGGGGCTGGACGGCATATATGCCTGTATTCATTCTCCGGAAGATGATTGTCCGTGCCGGAAGCCAAAACTAGGGCTTTTCGAGCAGGCGCAAAGGAAGCACCGTATTGATCCTTCTGAAAGTTTCATGATCGGGGATAAAGCCATTGATATCGAGTTCGGCCGAGCCGCGGGCGTAACGACGATCCTGGTCCGTACTGGCTACGGCAGAGATGTGGAACGGGATAAAACGGCCGAGCCGCATTATATCGTTGACGACCTTCCGGCCGCGGCGCATCTGATCCGGCAACTCGTAGCGTCCGAACCATGAGAGATAGTATGTATCTGAAGATCCAAAATCACCTTGCCGAAAGCGCGCGGGTGAAGCGCGCCATTCTTGATGCGCCATCTCTGCCCCCGCCAATTGGCGGAGTGTTTGCGGCGGCAGGCGTATTAGTGTCGGCGCCGGCACAGCCGATCGCCGCCATCGCGACTGCGGCCGAGCTTATTGCTGCGGCTTTTGAAAAAGGGGGAAAACTACTGCTCTGCGGGAACGGCGGGAGCGCGGCGGATTGCCAGCATATGGCCGCTGAATTCGTATCCAAACTGCGGAAGACCGATAACCCGCGCCGAGCTCTTCCCGCGCTCGCTCTGACCACGGATACGTCGTTCCTTACGGCCTATGCGAACGACGTGGGCGTGGAAAATATTTTTTCGCGGCAGATAGAAGCGCTCGGCAAATCCGAGGATGTGCTCATCGCCATCTCCACGAGCGGCGACTCACCCAATATTCTGCGGGCGGTTGAGGCGGCACGGGAAGCCGGCTTGAAGACCATCGCGCTGACCGGTAATGGCGGGCGCCTCGGTGCCATGGCCGATGTTTCCATTACAGTACCCTCGACTACGGTTGCGCACATTCAGGAAGCGCACCTGGTGATAGAACATATTATCTGTGAACTCGTTGAGGACCTTACCTTCGGTCGCGGCGATACGGCTGAAGGAGCAGTATGATTATTTCCCGTACCCCGTTTCGGATTTCTTTCTTCGGCGGCGGGACCGACTACCCCTCCTGGTTTAACCGTTTCGGCGGGGCTGTGCTCGGCGCCTCGATCGACAAGTACTCCTACCTCCTCTGCCGGCACCTCCCGCCGTTCTTTGATTTCCGCTACAGCATCGTCTACTCGCAGAACGAGCGCAAGAAGAGCATCGATGAGATCGCGCACCGCGCCGTGCGCGCGGTCCTCACGCACCTCGGCGTGAAGCGCGGCATCCACCTCGCCCACCATGGCGACCTGCCCGCCCGGAGCGGCATGGGCTCGAGCTCCGCCTTCACCGTCGGCCTGCTCCATACGCTTGCCGCGCTCGAAGGCCGGCTGGTCCCGAAGGCGGAGCTCGCCCGCCAGGCGATCCACGTCGAGCAGGAGCTCCTCGCTGAGCACGTCGGCTGCCAGGATCAGATCCTGACGGCCTACGGCGGCCTCAACCATGTTTCGTTCGCCCCGAACGGCGAATTTTCCGTGCAGCCGGTGAGCGTGTCCCGCGAACGGCTCGACGAGCTCTCGAACCACCTCATGCTCTTCTACACCGGTGTCGCCCGCACGGCCGAGGCGATGACGGCGAGCTACGTGCCGGATCTCCACGAGAACGAGGAGCAACTCCGTCCCATCGGGGACATGGTGGAAGAGGGGATAAAGATCCTTGCTTCGGACCGTGACATCCATGAATTCGGTGCGCTCTTACACCACGCCTGGCAAGCGAAGAAAGCCGTCAACGCGGCCATTTCTAACCCGCACGTTGATGGCATCTATGCCGCCGCGATCGAGCACGGCGCCGTCGGCGGCAAGCTCTTGGGGGCGGGCGGCGGGGGATTCATGCTTCTGTTCGCTCCGCCGGAGCACCATGCCGCCATCCGCGAGCGGCTGAAGAAATTCATCCACGTTCCGTTCAAGTTCGAACCTTCCGGCAGTCAGATCATTTTCGCCGACCAGGAAGAGGACTACTCGGTCTACGATACGCCCGAACGTCTCACCGCGCTCGATGCGTTCCGGGAACTCGACGAGGGGGCGGTATGACCCCGTTAGAAGTCCTCGGTGAAAATTTTTATGAAATTTTTGCGTAGCACTTCGACGGCATGGAGACTCACCACCTGTAGTCTACTTAGTTACTTTACTGGTAATGCGGACTTCTAACGGGGTATGAGCATTCGGCACCTCTTGATCGTACCGGCCGATGCGCTCATCGAGCCGGAGCCGGCGAGCCGCGCCGCGGCGTTCACCGTCCGCCTCGCCAAGGGCGCCAAGCGCCGGCTCTTCGGTATGCCCTCCGTCTACAATTCTGAAATCCAGCGCTACGGCGATATCCCGGTCATCCTCGGTGCGGAGAACGCCTTCATCCTCGGGCGCACCTACCCCCACATACACGCCGCCCCGCCGCCGCCCGCCTGCCCCTACCCCTCCTGCCATGGCACGCCGCGGGGCACCCAAATCGCAATCCGCGAGCTCGATAGCGTCCTCGGCCGCGTGGACGCCGTGCTCGTCTCTATTCAGGCCGGCGCCCGCGGCGAGCTTGCGAGGCAGCGGGCCAAGGCCCGTGGCCTCCCGGTCGCGATCCTCGACGCCCACGACCACCAAACGATTTACCGTGCGGATAACATCCGCGCTGAGCTCACCTGCGGCCTTATGTCGGGGCGGGATTTTGATTTGTATTTCAAGGAAAACCTTCCGCTCGGCTACCGCACCGCGAGCATCCTGCCCTTGGCACCCGCGCCGCTCCGTCCTGAAATGTATCAGTTCTCGGCGCTACCCAAGACGACCGACATATTCTACAGCGGCAAGGAGCGGGCCCGTGGCCAGCCCGACGGGCAAGCTGTGCTCGGCCTCATCCGGCAGCACTTCCCGTCATCCGCGCTCGTTGATCATAAGACCCATAGCACGTTCCTGACGCTCGCCGAATACTGGGATGGCCTTTCGCGCGCGCGCTTCGCGCTCTCGCCTTCGCGCTTTGATTGGGATTCGTTCCGCCACTGCGAAGCCGGTCTTGCCCCGGGGACGGTCCTGATCGCGCCCCAGCCCTACGTGGAAACCACCGGCCCGCCGCTCGTCGACGGGGTGAACGCCGTCCTCTATGACACCGAGTTGCGGGACGGCTGGTTCCATCTCAGGAACGGAACGGCGCTTGTAGAGAAAATCCGCCACTACCTCGCCCGGCCGGAGGAAGCGAAGAACATAGCCGAGCATTGGGCTCGGGATGTCCGGGAGGGACATACCACGCTGGCCCGTTCGCGCTACGTGCTTGAGCAAATGGAACGGGCGTTCTAGTTCGATAAGTTCTTTTCGCTCCGCTCGCTCAGGATATTGTTTCGTGCGCCGCATTCATCCGCGCGGCAGGCCGCGCGGTATTCTGAGGATGCCATTAGAAATTTTTGCCGACAGTGTTGCGCTTACTTGTTGAACGTACTGCGTAGAGAGCTGGCAGTTACATGAGTAACAAACAATTAGCGGATTCGCAATTCCCGGAAGATACATGGACGCCGATTCCCCATCCGTTCCTGCGGCGTTGGCGAATATACGCCGGCATCCTGAAGCGCTGGCTTATCGTTTCT
>CAYIQX010000057.1:0-3665 GCA_964365675.1 uncultured Candidatus Saccharibacteria bacterium
TGCCAGCCGGAATGGTATCGGAGTTTGCCCAGAAGATGGCGTTCTTGACGCTCGCGGCCGACGTGCCGTCCACCGCAAGCCCGCCGCCGTGGCAGCCGCGGGCCTCGTTCAGGACGGCGGTGACATTCGTAAGCGTGGCGCGGGAGAAGTTCTTGACGATGATGCCGCCGGCGGAATGGGTCGAGATATTCGAATCGAAGAGACACCGGGTGATGGTGGCCGATGAAGCATCGTCAATGGCGAGCGCCCCGCCCTCGTTGCCGACGCTCTTGGATACGCGGCAGTGCTCGAGCGAGACGTTCTTCGAGCGCATGATGCGGATGCCCCCGCCGTCCGTGGAGGGGTGACCGGCGCGGACGACGGTGAGATTCTTGATGGCGACGCCGTTTGCGCCGTCGAGCGTGAACACCGGGGCGTTCATGCCCTGGATGGTAGTTTCGTCAAGGCCGGCGCCGCTGATGGTGGTACTCGCGTGGCGGGCGGTCAGCGTGAAAGCGCCGAAGTAGGAGCCGGCGGCGATCCGGATGACGTCCCCACTGCAGGCGGCGTCGAGGGCCGATTGGATGGTCGGGTATTTCGCCGAGGGGACACTGATGGTTTTCCCGCAGGCGAGCGGGGGCGTGGTGGTGGCAGCGGCGGGGGGTGCCACAGGCGGCGCTGCGGCGGGCGGAGGCGCCGGCGGCGCGAGCAGTTGCGGAACCGCCGGTGTACCCGTGGCGCCCTCGCGCTGGAGTCCCGGCGCGGTCAAGAGCCCGGGCGGGATGACCCCGGATTCCCCGGCGCCCCCGGTAACGAGCTCATTCAGCTTGGCGCGGGTCTTCGGGCCGACGATGCCCTCGGCCTCGATGCCAGCTCTCTCCTGCAGACGCTTGACCGCCTCTTCTGTCCGCGGGCCGAAGAAGCCGGTGACGAGGCCTTCCGGGTAGATGTCGGGAAACTGCTTGAGGAATTTTTGGAGTTCCTCCACTTCGTCGCCGGTTGCCCCGCGCCGGAGCCCTTTCGTGAACTTCAGCTCGGCCTGGGTTTGGGCGAGCTCGGACTTCAGTTCAGCGACTTGGGACTGCAGTGCGGCAACCTGTGCCTGGAGTTTGGCGATGAGCTGCTGGAGCTCCGGCACTGAAGTCGCAGTTTGGGCAAACGCGAAAACTCCGGGCAGCAATACCCAGCCCGCGAGAAAAATGGCGCCCGCCGTTCGGGCACGCATCGCTCGTCGGATCATTGCTTCTATACTACGGTACTTGCGGTCGAGTTCGCCACCCGATTATGAACAGGGCCAGGACGGATGCAAAAGCGCCCGAAATATTTATGATTTCAAAACCGGTACGTCTTTTCACTACGCCGCTCAACAGTAAGAATGTTCGCCCCCTGCGTACCCGACAGTTCAAAGACGATGCGAATGCTTCCTTTCCGCACCCGGAATATATTCCCGAGTCCCTTCAATTTTTTGCAATCCAGTCCAGTGAGGTTCCGGTGGAATATCCGCTCAACCAAGCGCTCGATTTCGGCCCGCTCTTTTCGGGAAAACTTTCTGAGTATTCTATCGAGCCGCTCCATCGAGAGAACGAAGTTTCTTCAATAGCTCGAGGGCCGGGATGCCGTGCTTATAGAACTTTGTGAAATCTGCCACTGTTTCCCACGAGGCCTCGTCCTCTTCCGGGGGCACAATGCGAAACAGCGGCTTTGCTCTCCGGACCACCGTAAATGACTCCCCCCGCCTGACTGCGGAGGCGTACTTCTCCACGTTCTCCCGCAATGCCTTCAGCCCGATAATGTTAGCCATATGCTATAGGTTATCTTAAGGTAAACTTCGCGTCAAGCGGCGGAGGGACGGGATTTACATCGACTGCTCTGGAGTTTGAAAGAGATTTTTGAATTTCGGGAAATAGAAAGAGCCCCAGTCGGCTGACTGGGACTCACGGCTCGTCGAAGAGCTCTTTGAGCGCTATGCGGTAGAGCTCGAAGAGCTGTTCGGTGCGCTTCTTGCCCATGCGGGCAGCTACCCTGTTGGCTTTCCGTTTGAGCCGCTGCCGCATGCCCTCGCGTCTCCGGCGTACCGTTTCGTCGGTGGTTTCCCCGGTCGGCAGGTCGAGAAGTGCCTGGTACCAGAGGAATTCGAGTTCGTCCGGCGTCTCGCCCGTCTCGATGACTGCCTTGCGAAACTTGAAATCCCAGCGGTCAATCGGATCAGTCTCCGGATTGGCGAGCGCCTGGGTAAGCTCCTCGCGGTACGCTTCACGACCCACGCTCCGGAAGAACGCTGCATCCGCTTCCTCTCGGAGCGCTTCTTCGGCGTCCTTTTCGTCAACAGCTTCCCCGTTGGTGATCAGTTGCCGAATCCGTGCTTCTCGATCCTTCATTGCATCCTCCGGGTCGAAGTTCGGATGAAAAACAAATACCACATTTCTGTGGTATTTGTCAATGTTGCATTGCGGCGGTGGGACGAGATTTACACCAGCTCGTAGGGTGGCTCCAGATCGTATGGGAGTTCTCGAGGAGTGCCCAGGGTATGGTTCCAGCGCATTCGTAGCGCTGGCGAAACGTTAGGGCACGCAGAGCGCCCCCCTGGAAAGAAAAGGCCGTGGCCACTCGATGGCCACGGCTATTGCCGCCACACTTACCCGCTCCGTGACGGGCTTAGGGTTTCACCGCCTTGAGCATCTTGGTCAGCTTGTCCCGGTCGTGGAACTTGCTGAGGATTTGGTCGGCGCTCTTGCCGCCCTCGCTTCGAACGGTGGCCTCAGCGTCAGCACTGAAGACCCAGACCTGTCCGCCGAGGTCCTTCAGCGGCTTGAGGAACCGGGGACCGAACCTCCGCCAGCCCATGATGGTGACCTCGGGCCGGAAGGTTTGCACTGCCTCCAGCACCATGCTGAGACTCTCGGGAGCCGGATGGGTTTGGACGTCGAAGCCCGCCCGCGTGAGAGCGCTGTCGACCTCGCGCCGAACATTGGGGTCGCTCTCGAGGAGCATGACTCGGAGCTTGCGCTCCTCCTTCTTCGCACCGAACGTGGAAAAGAAGGCATCCACGAGGACGAGCCAGACGAAGCCGGTCATCCCGTCGGTGAGCATGGCCTCGAGCTCGAGCGACATCTGGTCCGAACGGACCTGGCCGGTCTCGATCCTTGCCTCGAACTTCGTGGCGAGGATGGTCACCTCGACGTCGAAGTGGCCGATGTCGAAGGCGGAGCCGAGGTGGCGGATCTCGATGTCCTCCGGGACAAGGCGTGCCATGGGGTTCTCGGGCACGTCGAGGTTCTTGGCGATGATACCCGGCAGGGCATCCCGCACCTTCTTGAAGAGCTCATCGTCGACCTTCGCGGAGCGACTCGCAAGCACGAGGGGCATCGTTGGCCTCCTTTGGCCGAAGATTCGTAAAACAACAAAAGCACCTTTCGGTGCTCTTGTCAAACGTATTCGATTTCGGATTTCTTTGCGGCCGTGGGACGGGATTTAGCGATAGGTCTCCCAAATTTTATAAGGTTGAGTTTCTTCTCCTTTCGCCATCCTTTGATTTGTCGCTCCCGCTTCAGCGCCTCATTTTTTGTTTTGTACTGCTCCGAGTAAAGGATTCCCTCGGCTTTACGCGAGCGAGTGTAGCGCCCGCCTTTTCCTTGGCGGTGATGCAAAATTCTTTGTTCCAGATTATTGGTCATCCCGGTGTAGAT
>CAYIQX010000058.1:0-3574 GCA_964365675.1 uncultured Candidatus Saccharibacteria bacterium
TTGAAGGCCACGAGCACGGCGATGAAACCAAGGACCAGCACCGCAACGATGCCCAAACTCCGTACGCCGCGGACTATCGAGGATAACCGCTCGATGACTTTTTGGTTCTCGAAGTAGTTGATTTTCTCAACACCGGGGAAGTTTTTTCCTTCCAGGAACTTCGCGATGGCCGGGAAGTCATTGGGGTTCCCCGCCTTGATATTGAGCGTGGCCGGGAGAGGATTTTCGTCGCCGAGTTCCTCAAGCGAGGCCAGCACGGTCGGGTCATCCTTGTGTTTTTCCTTAAAGTCGGCGAGCGCTTCCTCGGGGGATACGTAATTCACTTCGCGCACGCTCGAGAGCGCTTCCACCTCGCGCTGGATGGTGAGGATAGTCGGCTCCGAGGTATTTTTCCGGAAAGACATGGAAATATCTATCTTCGATTCGAGGTCGTTCAATATGGTGTTGGAAACCACGGATACCAAGAGGAGCCCGCCGATGACGAAGAGCATCATCATCATGACGAGGATCGTGGCCGTTGAAAGCCAGCCGTTTCTCCGGAACGAGAGCCAGCCGTAGGTGAGTATCCGCTTGAAGGTAACGCGTTTGGGCATAATTTACGGATTTTTACGAATATACGGATCCGTCCCGCTTCCAGCGGGATCGCACTGATCGGTAATCCGTAAAGCATATCATAAATGGTATTTGCCTTTTTTTTCGTCTCGGACGAGCTCGCCTTTTTCAAGCGAGATGACGCGGCGACCAAGGTGGTCGACGATCTGCTTGTCATGGGTGGCCAGGATGACAGTCGTGCCGAGTTCGTTAACTTTTTGGAGGAGGCGCACGATCTCCCAGGTATTCGTCGGGTCGAGGTTGCCGGTCGGCTCGTCCGCCATCAGAACGTCGGGCTGATTCACAATGGCTCGCGCGATGGCGACCCGCTGCCGCTCGCCGCCGGAAAGCTCATGCGGAAAGTGCTCGCGCTTATCCAAAAGATCGACGAGTTCCAGTACCTCCGGCACGTTTTCCCGTATTTCCGCCGGCGCGCGGCCGGCGGCTTCCATGGCAAAGGCCACATTCTCGTACGCGGTTTTGCCGGCGAGGAGCTTGTAGTCCTGGAAGATCATCCCGACGCGGCGCCGGAGATGCGGCAGTGAGCGCGATGGCAGATCGGTTACCTCCATACCGTCAAAAAAGATCTGCCCCTGGCTCGGCTTCTCTTCGGCGATCAAGAGCTTCAGGATAGTGGATTTTCCGGCTCCCGACGGTCCGACGAGCGACACGAATTCTTTTGGCTTAATTTCAAGCGACACGTCCTTGAGGGCAATCGATAGCGGAGAGTAGATTTTCGATACGTTTTGGAAGGAAATCATTGTCTTTACGGATTACGGATCAGTACGAATGTACGGATGGGTTGGGGAATGCGGCGCATCAGTATATCCGTAGAAATCCGTAAAACTATTTCAGTTCCGCCTCAATGAACCCGTCGAGTTCCCCGGCAAGCACCTTTTCCACCTGGGAGGTCTCGTGGCCGGTCCGGTGGTCCTTCACCAGTTGGTAGGGCTGGAGGACATAGGAGCGGATCTGGCTCCCCCATTCGATGGATACGGTTTCGCCTTTCAAGCGCGCGGCTTCCTGTTCCCGTTCCTTCACTTTTTGCTGGTAGAGCTTTGCGGCCAAAAGCTGCATGGCGATCTCACGATTCCGTTCCTGGGTGCGTTCGATCTGCACGGCAACTTGGAGTTTGGTCGGCAGGTGCGTAATGCGGACAGCCGTTTCGCGCTTGTTCACGTTTTGACCGCCGGGACCGGAAGAGCGGAAAAAATCTATTTGGAGCTCTTCGGGTTTTATCGAAATTTCTTCCGGCGCCACGAGTTGAGGCATAACCTCGACAAGCGCAAAAGAAGTATGGCGGCGGCTGGAAGCGTCAAAAGGGGAGATGCGCACCAGCCGATGGACGCCATTCTCCCGCTTCAGATACCCGTAGGCGTACGGCCCGTGGACGGCCAAGGATACATTTTTTAATCCCCAGCCCGACGGCCCTTCGAGCTCGCCGAAGTGCTCATGGAGCGTCCGGACTTTATAGTTCTTCCTCTCGGCCCAGCGCTCGTACATGCGCCGCAGCATAGCGGCCCAGTCCTCGGCGTCCTTGCCGCCCGCGCCCGAGAAAATAGAGAGTACGGCATTGCCATGGTCATACGAGCCGGAAAACAGGCGCTCCATTTCAGCCGAGCGGAATTCCTTCTGGAGTTGGCGATACTGGGCTTCGAGCTCCCCGATGGCGTCCTCACCACCGGCGGAGGCCGCAAGCTCTTGGAGCGTTTGGGCGTCGTCTGCCATGCGGTTCCACCGGCCGGTTTCCTTTTTCAAAGTAGAGAATTCCTCGCTTTTGGCCCTTGCGCGGGAGCGGTCATCCCAAAAGCCGGAGGCCGTCATCTCCTCTTCTATCGCGGCAACGCGCTTTTTTGACTCGGCAACGTCAAAGACGGTCCGCGAGGTCGCGGATGTTAGCGAAAAGAGCCGAAATTTTTTCCCGTAACTCGTCCACGACAAAAGCGTATCATAGTATTGATATGTTTGGGAGTTGCACCCCCTTCACATTTTCAGTGCAGTATGATTAATTGTCGGAAGGAAGTTGATCGATACAGGGAGGTGAAACGCATGCGGTTCTTGGAGCATCTACCCCACATAACAGCGGTGATGTCGGAGCGCTCCGATGGTCCCATGGGGCCCGGGGGAAATGGCGATCCTGCCGAGAACCGCAAGCGCTTCCTCGAGGCCAATGGCTTTAGTGTGCAGCAGATGGTTCTCGCCGGCCTGACCGACGGCATCGCGGTTCGAGTTCTCACGACTCGCGGCGCTCCGCGGGATGGCGTGGTCCCGAATACCGACGGCCTGCTATCGTTCGGGCCGGATATCGGCCTTCGGGCCCAGGACTGCTTCTCGCTCTTTTTTGCGCCGTCGGACCCCTCCGACGGCATTGAGTTCGTCGGTCTCGTGCACGCCGGCTGGCGGGGCATCCTTGGCGGCATCATCGCCGTAGTGGGAGCCACATTGAGCAGTCGCGGTATAGACCCTCGCCATGATCTCGAGGTCGCCATCGGCCCCGGCATCCGCCAATGCTGCTATGTCGTTCGCGATGACGAGAACGGATGGCGGCAGTATCTTGATCGCGGCTACGAGCGTTTCGTTGAGGAGATCGAACCGGATGCCGTCGGCCGGAGATTCCGGGTGGATCTTGCCGGCATTCTTCTCTATCAGCTGACCACTTTCCCGGAGACCAGTATCCCGGCGAGCCACATCACGGTGGCAGAGGAGTGCACGTACTGCACGAGAAACGGAAACGGCACATACCGCTTCGCCTCGTGGCGGCGCGACGGCTTGAAAGGCGCCAACATGCTCTCGGCTATTCGCATGACCACAAAGCGCGGCATGGAAACAATCGAACTCTGACACCAAACACGCCCCGCGAAGTCCGCGGGGCAGTTTTTATAAGTGTCTTTACGACTTTGCTCGAACTTACTTTATCAAAAATTCCTGAACTGCGGAAGCCCGCCGCCAGCCGCCGCAAAGCGGCGGCCTGCCTCGCAGAAAA
>CAYIQX010000059.1:0-3411 GCA_964365675.1 uncultured Candidatus Saccharibacteria bacterium
CAACCGAGAACATTCCGATAAATGCGACGGCGGCAAGCACTAACTGATACAGGCCAAACTCGTAGACCGAGAGGGCGGTGAGCGTGAGGAAGGACGTCAGGAGGCCGACACCGGCTATAACAAAAGACCAGGAACGATCAAGGACGTTCCCGCGAATGAAGCGCTCGGCGAAGGAATGGGGGGGAAGAACCACGTGAATAGGGTTTAGGGTCTAGGGGTTAGGGCAGATAGGGCTTAGGGTGTAGGGTTTAGGGTTTAACCGAAATGACATAGACGTCCACGAAAAGACCGAAGCGCCGAAGCGCCCAAAGATCGGCCAGCGAGAGGCGCTCAAGTTTGCCCGATCCATCGTAAGCGACGGGATGCGAGGCTGACCAAGGATCGAAGTGCTGAATCAGGGCTGAGCGCTCGGAGATGCGGCGTATGTCATCGCGGATCCCGCCTGCCGAAGCGTACTCGACGACGAGATGGGTAAAATCGCGCCGGAGGAATACATCAGGGTCAGCAGTGAGTGGCCGGCGTATTTCCGGAGACATTAAATCAAGGTTGACTACGGCGAGCCGAGGACGGGGGGCACGTTCTCCGAGCGTGAGTGCCGCGCGGTCCGCCGCTCGGAGCGCCCCGGGATCGAACGACCCGGTCAGTCGTACGCCCTCGGGCGTATTCGGCACACGCAAATACTGCGCATCCATTATTACCCTAGAATCCGCCGGAAGGTTCGCCACGAGCCATTCCCGGGCGACCAGCCGCGTATCCGGCCGGGCGAGGAGCCACTGGTAACGAATATCGACCGCTAACTGCCAGCCGAAGAGGAGAATAGCAAACAGAAAACAGAAAACAGAAAACAGCGCGCGGGGCCGGACCGTCGCGTTTATTTTCTGAAATGCGATATGAGCCGCGTAGCCGGAAAAGGCGGCGAGGATTGGCGTAACAAAGACGACGCCGCGCGCCGTAAAATCATCGAAGAGGTACAGCAGGGTAAAAAAAGCAACGGCGTAGATCGTAGTTACGCCAACCCAAAATCGCTCCCGCCGAAGCCAGAACATCACCATTCCGGCAAGTGAAAGCAGAAACAACGGCGTTTCAAATTCCCAGAGCGTTCGAACGTATCCGCCAAGAAAGCCAAGCCAGCCGGATATACTCTTTCCGGAAAGCAGGACAAGGCGTGAGATCACATCGGCGCCTGCACCCGATGCCCCCTCGGCGCGCGTGAGGCCGTAGGGGTAGAGGGCGACGAACGCGAGCGCCACGAGGGCGAAAGCGGCGAGGAACAGCAACACCTCACGGCGGACAAGGCGCCCCCACCAGTGGCGGCCGCCATCGCGGCCGAGGTAGGCGGCGAGCGGCGGAATGATGCCGACCGCGGCCGCGGTGTTCACCCCTCCGGCGGCAAGGCCGGCAACAGTGCCGATCGCAAGCCAGGAGCGAAGCGGCTGAGCGCTGCTTCGCAACGCGAGCGCCCGCTCCCAGAGGAACGTAAGGAGCACCGACGCCGGCAGCCAGTGGCGAACATTATGCGAGAGCTGGAGATGGTAGAAGGAGAGCGCGAGAAACGCCGCGGCCAAGAGAGCGGCGCGCTCACTGCCGGAGAGATGGCGCGCCATGCGGTACGTAAGGTAGATGCCGGCGGTCCCGATGAGCGCCATCCAGGCCCGCGCGGCTATCCAAAGGAATGACGGATCGATCGCCACAAGAGCCCGATACGTTTCAAGAGGGGGCAGGCCGGATACGAGATAATGAACGACGATCACCGGCGCAAGTACCACGAGGAAAAAATAAGACAAAAGCGGCGGATAGTAGAGAACGCTCTTGAATTCCTCGGCGTGCAGGGCCGGGATAAGCGTTCTCAATTCGATCATTTTTAGCGCGCCGTAGACATGGGGCGTCTCGTCATTCACGAGAAAAAGCGGCAGGCCATATTCAATTCCCCACAACCGCAACAGAAGCGCGGCTAGGAGAATCCAGAAGATCGGCTTCCCGAATAGTTTCATGGCTGCATACAACAATACCCTTCTCCAGGGCATTTCTCATTCTACCATCATCGGCGCATTTAGGGTTGTCGCAAAGATTCCCGCTCGGAAGTTATCGCGACAGCCACGCTCCCGTAGCGCAAGCACCGAACGGGATAAGCATCAAAACAAGACGACCGTCTCGAAATGATGCCAAGCGCATTCGGGAAGCGGTTCGGCTGGAAGACGCCATGAAAAGTTTTCACCGATAGTATTGCGCTTACTTGTGGAAGGTACCGCCGTTCCCATTGCCGCAAATAGCGGCTATCGGCACTATTTGCGACAACCGCACCTCAGCCGATGGCGTGTATCAGTACTGAGAAGTTGAACTCGTGACCCGCGGAGTACTCGTGATGCGCGGGGAATTAGAGTTTCGAAAATCTGATGCGCCATGGCTCGATCAATCCTTCGTAAATGATGTTGGTTGATATCTTTGACCTGCCGAGACGCCGATCCGTAAACACGATGGGGATCTCGGTGAGTCGAGCCCTCCGCCGCGAGAACATCATCCGGAGTGTGAACCACCAGGCATATCCAGAGGCACGGACGCGTTCAAACGGAACCTTTTGGAGAAAATCAGCGCGCATGGCCGAGAAGCCGGCGGTACAGTCATGGATGGGCGAACCGGTTATCAGCCGGACATAAAAATTGCCGCACCAGGAAAGAGCCCGCCGCCACAGCTCCCAATTCTCTATTCGCCCGTCGGGGATATAGCGCGAGCCGACCACCAGATCATGCGTCCGGCAGCCATCGATCAGCTGCGGGACGTAGCGCGGGCTATGGGAAAAATCAGCATCCATGGTGACAATGCACTCGTCCCCGCCCTCATCAAGTACGCGGCGGAACGCCGCCTGGTAGGCCGTGCCGAGCCCCAGCTTTCCCGGCCGCGTCATAAGCGAGACCCGGGATTCGGCTTCGGTGAAACGGCGCACGAGCTCGCCCGTGCCATCGGGCGAACTGTCATCCACTACCAACATGCGGCTATCGGCTGGCGCGACGCGGAGGAGTTCAATGAGCAACGGGATGATATTCTCGCGCTCGTTATAGGTTGGAATAATAATTCTTGTTCTCATCGTGCTTCCTGCTTCATGCTTCATAATTCGATCACTGCCATCCGATCTCGCCGATATACTGGTCGCGGGTAAGGATACCGGTCGCGTAGCTGAACCGGAGGACGAAGTAGTGGATATTACCAAAGATGAGCACGACCGCAACCAGAGCAATGGCGATATGCGTCAGCCGAAGAAAATTTCTTTTTACGCGCGTCCCCCATCGCTCCCCAATATACGCCGCGAGGTCGTCCGCCAGGAACGCAAGCAGTAGCGGCACAGCCACGAGAACGGGCAGAAGGAAGCGGATCTGATGCGTCATCGCAAACGAAAAAAGGAGGTATGCGAACGTA
>CAYIQX010000060.1:0-3386 GCA_964365675.1 uncultured Candidatus Saccharibacteria bacterium
CATATTGAAACGACTGAACGAAGAGGACCGGACGATCATTCTCGTGACTCACGACCCGGCAAACGCGGCCTATGCCAAGCGCATCATCCGCCTGCGGGACGGCCGGCTCGAGAGCGACGAGCCGACGAAACAAATGACAAAAAACGAATGGCAAATAACTAATGGCGGGGGTGCGGGTTATTAGTTATTTGTTATCTGTCATTAGTCATGAAACTCTCCGACTCCATCCGCACCGCGTCCCGCGGCATCGCCAACGCCAAAGTCCGCTCCGGCCTGACCATGCTTGGCATTGTCATTGGCATCGGTTCGGTCATCTTGTTGATATCGCTTGGGAAGTCGGCCGAAAAACTCATCCTCGCCCAAGTGCAGGAGATAGGGTCGAACCTGGTCTTTATCGTGCCCGGCGCCACCCGGGGCTCGCGCTTTGCATCACCCCCCTCGGTGCAGGGTGTGGTCATAAAGACACTCGTCAAAAGCGACGTGGATGCGCTCAAGCGCGAACCGGCCGTTGTCCGCGTGGCCCCGGAGGTGCGCGGGCAGGCAAAAATAGTTTTTGAGAACAACGACACGACCATAACCTACGAGGGTACGACCGAGGATTTTTTCCAGATGCGGAACTTCGGCATTTCGAGCGGCCGTCATTTCACGAACTCCGACGTGGACTCGTTCAACCGCGTAGCCGTGCTCGGCTCCGAGATCGCGCATACGCTTTTTGGTGAGCGGAACCCGGTCGGCCGGGCCATCCGCCTGAAAGGCATTTCCTTTGAGGTCGCGGGCGTGCTCGAGGAAAAGGGGCTCGGCCCCTTCGGCGTGGATCAGGACAACCTCGTGCTCGTGCCCATATCCGTCGCGCAAAAACAGCTCCTCGGCATTGATTTTTATAACGTCGTTACCGTCCAGGCCTCGGACGAATTTGAAATAAACTTCACCGTGGAACGCGTATCCTCCGTGCTCCGCCAGAACCACCGCATCACCGACCCGACCAAAGACGATTTCACCATTCGGACGCAGGCCGATGCCTTATCGCTCCTCGGGAACATCACCTCCATCCTTACGGTATTCCTCACCGCCATCGCCTTCATTTCGCTCGTGGTCGGCGGCATCGGCATCATGAACATCATGCTGGTCTCGGTGGTGGAACGCACCCGCGAGATAGGCCTCCGAAAAGCGGTCGGGGCCACGAACCGCGATATTCTTCAGCAGTTCTTATGGGAAGCCGTGATGCTGACGTTTTTGGGCGGCGTGTTCGGCATTCTTTTGGGCTCACTTCTCACGACCGGCCTGTACTTCATCCTCATCCGCGTGCTTCCGACCGGATGGGCATTCGCCTTGCCACTCTCCGCCATCGGCCTTGCCGCCGGCGTCGCGACCCTTATCGGGCTCGTCTTCGGCATCTACCCCGCCCGGCAGGCCGCCAGAAAAGACCCCATTGAGGCATTGCGGTATGAATAGGGCAACTCTTTACCGGGCGCTTACGGAATGCAATGATGGGCGAGTAAGAACAGGTAGACCATATGGTATCTATAATCCCTTGCAGAGCACCGCGGCCGTCAGGCCGCGGGTGGATGCAAGCCCGGAGCGAGCCCCGAGCGAGTCGAGGAGCGAGCGGAGGAGATTATATAGACCCGCCGTGCGGCCGGCCGGGTAGCGATCGGCCGCGCGGCATAAGGTGCGATAGCACCACGGCCGGAAGGCCGTGGGTCTCTATAAAAGCGGTCGCTTTTATAAGTACTTATTGCGGAGAATATGAAAATAATCATTGCCATTGTCGCAGTCATGGTCGCTAGTGCGCTGGGTTTCTGGGTATTGCGGCGGAATGTTCCGGCTCCCGCATCAACGCCGGCCCAAATCCCGACTGCGGAAAATACCGGCTCGATAAAAAACGGCATGCATGCGGTAACCATTAAAACCAATTTCGGCGAGATAAAAATTGAAACCTTTGACGCCGATGCGCCCAAAACTGTAGAAAATTTCCTGGCGCTTGCCGGAAAGGGATTTTACGACAATTTGACTTTCCACCGCGTGGTCGCAGGTTTCGTCATTCAGGGAGGGGATCCGGCCGGAAACGGCACCGGCGGCCCGGGCTATACTTTTGCCGATGAGCTAAATGCGACAGCCGAGTCCTACCAGCGGGGATACCTTAAGGGCGTCGTAGCCATGGCAAATGCCGGCCCCAACACCAACGGAAGTCAGTTTTTTATTTTATTAGCGGACCGCCCATCGCTCCCGCGCCTTTACACCATCTTCGGGCGGGTCACGAGCGGACAGGAAGTCGTGGACGCCATTGGCCGCACGGCCGTGGACTCCGCTGACAGGCCGCTAAAGCCGGTGGTGATGACCTCGGTTACCGCCGGGACCAAGTAGCGCCGTTACGCGAGGCCCTGGACACGAAAGCGGTTCCGTGCTTATTTGATCGTAGTCCGAGCCCGAAAGGAGGTCGGCATGCGCATCCTGATCTGGATCATCATCGGCTCCGTAGTGGGCATCATCAACGAGGGCCTCATCCTTGGCGGAACCAGGAACACCGGACTTCCCCTATCCATAGCTCTCGGCATCTCCGGCGCTCTCATCGGCGGAGGGCTCGGCTGGATCATGGGCTTCCAGGCGGGCGCCATCGTGTTCGCCGGCATCGGGGCGATCGTCGTCATCGAGTCCTGGCGGCTCCTGTTCTCTCGTCCAAAAGAAATACCGCCCCATCGCCTTCCCCCGCGGCGGCGGTAGGCAGAGCTCCGCACCCGCCGCGCGTCCTCCCCGCGCGGCGCTTTTTATTACAGCAGGAGGTTTACAGCGCAGTAAAGTTTTGATACGGTTGTTAGACATTCCGGCGTAGCTCAACGGTAGAGCGGCTCCCTGTTAAGGAGAAGGTTGCTGGTTCGAATCCAGCCGCCGGAGCAAGTAAAAAATCACCTTTATTTTTAGGTGATTTTTTGGTAAAGTTAAGCTGTATGAAAAACGCAATTATATTACACGGAACAGGAGATAAAAACACTGATTTTTGGTTTCCTTATATAAAAGAAAAACTTCAAGAAAAGAGTTTTGAAGTTTGGCTTCCACAGCTTCCAAATGCAGAAAAACCCAATCGTGAAGATTGGCTACCTTTCATTTTAAAAAATGGAAAATTGACCGAAGAAACGGTGTTAATAGGACACTCGTCTGGCTCTCAAATAATTTTGAGTGTTTTAGAAAGAATAGAGAATAAAGTTAAAAAAGCTATTTTAGTGTCAGGTTATGCAAAAACACTTCGTAAAGACGCAAAGAGCGAAGAAGGTGTTGACGACTTTAATTGGGAAGAAATAAAAGGAAAGGCAGAAGAATTTATATTTATAAATTCAGATAATGACCCGTGGCAATGCGATGATAAGCAAGGAAGGATTATGTTTGATAAA
>CAYIQX010000061.1:0-3366 GCA_964365675.1 uncultured Candidatus Saccharibacteria bacterium
AATTGGTGCGGGGTGATACGCTGGCGGCATGCGCCGTGCCCAGAAGCCATTCGTCATTGCGATGATCGGGCTAGTCGGCTCGGGCAAGAGTTATATCGCCGAGCGGTTAAGCCATACGCTTGGTGCGTCGCACCTTTGCACTGATGATGCGCGGGTGCGCCTCCGGCGGCGCGGCCGGCCCATGCATAAGGCCATCTCTTTGCTCCGGCGCCGGGCAGAATTCCTTCTCCGTCAAGGAAAATCGGTCATTTTGGATTCGGATTTTATCAATCCGGCAAAACGCCGGGATCTACGGAGAAGGGCCACTTCATTCGGCGCGAGAACTTATTTCATTAGGGTCGAAGCGCCGGAACGCCTTATCCTTGCCCGGCTTCGCAAGAAACGCTATACTGGCCGCGATTTGTTCCGGAATGCCGAGCACGCGGTCCGCGTCCATCACATTCGGAAAAAGCTCCACGAGAAGTTCGGCGGGTTCAAGCCGGATTTCGTCATTGACAATGGGCGACCACTCAAGCCGCAAATAGAAAAAATCGCAGGGGAAATGAGAAGCTGAGAAATGAGGATCTAAAGTTTAAGGGCCTATAGTAAAGTGGTATTACACATCCATGGCATGGATGGGTCCCGGGTTCGATTCCCGGTAGGTCCATCGAGCTGAGCTCGATCCATACGGCTTTCCCCTCGTAGCTTAACGGATAAAGTAGCGCTCTTCTAAGGCGTTGATGGGGGTTCGATTCCCTCCGAGGGGACAGAAAACAAAACCGCCCGCGTGAAGCGGGACGGTTTTGTTTTAGAGTTCTACTATTTCGACCGCCGCCCTCTGCTTCCCGAAGCGGAGCGCTGACCACTTCGAGGGCATCCAGACATCGATGCGATCGGTGAAGCGGTTATGCATCCGGTCCTCGACGACAAGGACTTTGTCGCCGAAGAGTTCCGGTATTTTTATCTTCGCTCCGATGGGAAAGAGGTTGGAAGCGACTACGCCATCGCGCGTTTTCGTGCCCGACGCCGTTATGAAGGGCGTGCTGTCGGTTTCGTCCACCGAGCTCGAGTAGGCCGTTACGTACATGAGAAATTTTGAGACCTGTTCGGGCTTGACCGGGGATTTCGCCTGGAGCAGCGAGTTGGCGTTGATGACTATCACTCCCAGCGGCAGTCGATATTCTGTTTTGCTTGCCCTGAGTGTATCGAACGGGCGAAACACGGATTCGGCATCCGTCGGGGCCGAAACCCCGATGGCTGCCGTCAGGAAGGCAAGAGTGATGGCTCCTGCCTTGAAGCCGGTACTCATCATAAATACCGCGATTTCGTGCGGTACATTTACATGCTAGCATATGCCAACGTTGACGTCAAGTTGTATGAATTGCATAACTTTATGCGCTTTTTTCTGCATTTCCCTTTCTCATACATGGGTTTGACACCGTCCGGCCCCCTTGCTACTCTCTCTTTGTAGTCCAAAGACGCAGGTGCCTTCGGGCTCAAACCGGTTATCCGGGCCTGCCGAGGATCAAATTCTCCTCCATTGTCTTTGGGCGTACCTACGCCTATTTTTTGTTCGTGCTACAGTCCCATGCTGACGAAAGCGGAAAAAATCGAAGTAGTGGAAAGGTTTACGGATCGCTTTAAGCGGCAACGGGTTTCCATTTTCGCTGATTTTCGCGGGATCAGCGTGGCGAAACTCGAGACACTGCGGCGAGAACTAAAGAAGGTTAGTGCCGAGTTCAAGGTGGTGAAAAAGACTCTCCTCAAGCGGGCCATTGAGGCCTCGGGTGCAGGCGAGATCGAGCCAAAGGGGCTTGAAGGGGAGATCGGCGTCATCTTCGGGTATGAAGATCAGATCGCGCCCGCCAAAGCCGCCGCCAAATTCGCCAAGGGGAATGAAACCTTTAAGGTCTTAAGGGGCATTCTTAGCGGGAAGGTCCTGGAGGCCAAGGAAGTGCTGGCGCTGGCCAAGCTTCCGGGACGAGAACAACTGCTTGCGCAACTGGCCTATGCCTTGAATGGACCTATCCAGGGGCTCGCAACGGTATTACAGGGGAATCTCCAAAATCTGGTCGTAGTACTTAACCGCGTAAAGGATAAAAAATAGTTATGGACAAGGAAAAATTTCTCGAATCCATTGAGAAGATGTCGGTGTTGGAGCTTTCCCTACTTGTGAAAGCCATTGAGGAGAAGTTCGGCGTATCGGCGGCCATGCCGATGATGGTGGGAGTCGCGCCCGCCACCGGAGGCGATGAGGGTGGCACGAAAGAGGAGAAGACCTCGTTCACCGTCGAGCTCAAGGCCGGCGGCGGTCAGAAAATCCAGGTCATCAAGGCGCTCCGCGAGCTGACCCAGATCGGCTTGAAGGAGGCCAAAGACATCGTGGATGGCGCGCCGAAAGCCGTGAAAGAGGGCGTGGACAAGGCCACGGCGGACGAGATGAAGAAGAAGCTGGAGGAAGCCGGGGCAACCGTGGAAATAAAATAGTTTGGAGACATAAGTTTGTGAACGCAAAAACCCGCGTACGCGGGTTTTTGCGTTCCTGTGGATTTCGCAACCGCCCGATAGGTTCTATACTAAAAACAGTAGTCACCTTCGGGGAAGGAGGGGGAAATCTACTTGGGATACCGCCAGAAATTCCGTACCGGGGAGGTCGCGCTGAAGATGACGCAGACGAAACGAAGGGCGAAATGGCGGAGATCCAAGGTTTCGAAACGGCTCTTTCGAAGGAGGTGATCCAGGTAACGTATCTATGAGAGGCTAATTCCCTCTCGGTCCACCTCTTTGTCCTCCCGCCTCGTAGCGTCCGCCCGGCGCCCGGCAGTAACCACTGCCGCGGCGCCCTTTTTATGAAAAAGCTCGAACATTCGAGCTCGAGTGATTCACTCCGCGGGGTGAATGAGGGGACAGGACCACACGCCGGCACTGCAGAGCGCGAGCGCGAGGCCGAAGAGTGCGGCGGCGAGCGGCGGGAGTGCGATCATGACCCACCTCATACTGGTCCCCCTGGCTATATTTTTAAGTACCGCCGAACGGCTATCATGCTTGAGCCGACACCAAGAACAGTTCCGATAACGAGGAGAATGAGGAAAAATTCAAAGAAGTTCTGGGTGAAGTAGCGAAAGAGGTTAATGCTTGGGAGGAAGATGAGGACTTTTGACGCGGCGAGCCAAATGACGGGGAAAAAGAGGAGTGCCGTAGCCACGGCGGCGATGCCGCCATGGAGGATGCCCTCGACCATGAAGGGGCCGCGGATATACCAGTTGGTGGCGCCGACGAGCTTCATGATGTTTATCTCCTCGCGGGCGGTGTATATGGCCAGGCGCACCGTATTGAAGGCCACGAGCACGGCGATGAAACCAAGGACCAGCACCGCAACGATGCCCA
>CAYIQX010000062.1:0-3355 GCA_964365675.1 uncultured Candidatus Saccharibacteria bacterium
AAAAACTGTCGGCGAGCGACAGTTTTCCTGAAATCAAGGCATTTGTCCAAAAGATTGGAACGAACCCCTTACTTTTGGACAAATCCGTTTCCGTTTCGTTTGGCGAGCCGTGGGATTTTGCCGCGTCCCGCCTTGCGGGACGCGCCCCTGCCGAGCGGCGAAGCCGCGAGGCAATGCTTCCGTCTGGCTCAAAAAATTTGCAAAATTCCTGTTGGTGGAGATACTGGGAATCGAACCCGGGTCTCGGCAATGCGAATGCCGCGTATTGCCACTATACTATATCCCCTCAACTCCTGATTTTAGTGCGGGGCAAGTGCGAATGTTCCCGGTTTGTCTGCGAGCGGCGCGAACAGCTACAAACCGCAATCCGCCAAAGCGCGAGCGACGGCGGACCGCGTAATGCCACTCTACTACGGGCCCCGAACGCTAGGCGGATGCTTCGCCGGCAGTCGGTTCAGCGGCTTCGGCCGGAGCAGGTTCCTCCGGCATGACTGGCGCTTCTCCCCGAACCAATCCCAGCGCTAAGCGATGTTCCTTCGGGTCTACGGAAAGGACCCGGAACTCATGCGGCCCACCGAGTGTGAGCGTCTCCTTCATCTTTACCTCGGTGCCGAATTCAGAAATATGGGCCAGGCCCTGAATATCTTCGTCGAGCTTTACGAACGCCCCAAAGGGATTAAATTTCACCACGGTGCCGGTTACAATGTCGCCCTTTTTATATTTCTCCTCGGCCTTGGCCCATGGATCGGCCTTCAGCGCCTTCAGCGAGAGCGATACCTTATCGCCTTCGATGCCAATGATCTTCGCCGGCACTTTCTGGCCGAGCTTCAGGACATCGGCGGGATGCGAAATAAGTTGCCAGTCGATCTCGGATATATGCACGAGCCCCTCCAACCCATCGCCAAACTTTATGAAAGCACCGAAGGATACCAGGCCGGCTACCTCGCCCTTCACTGTGTCGCCCACATGATAGGTGGCAAGCTTGGTTTTCACGAGTTCCGTCTCTTTTGATTTTTCGGAGAAAATAAGTTTCTCGTCGTCGGCGTCAATGTCGATGACCGAAACCTCCAGCTCCTGGCCGACAAGTTTCTTCAGCTCCTCATAGATCTTTTCCTTGTCGCCGCCGTCCACGCGGGGGTAGTGTTCCTGGGAAAGTTGGGAGGCGGGGAGGAATCCCGAGACGCCGAGATGTTCCAGAATGAGCCCGCCGCGATTGGCTTCGCGGATCTTCAGTTTCAAAAGCCCTCCGGAAGCCATCAAGCGCTCGAATTCCTTCCAATTCTTCTCGCGGCCGGCCTCCTTCAGCGAAAGCTCAACATATCCTTCGTCGTTATCGGACTCTACCACCTTGGCGGTAATGCAATCGCCCGGGCCGAGACGCTTGATAACATCAGCGGCCACGTAATATTCGCGGCCGTATACGATACCCGTGCCGCGGTTGCCAAGGTCCACGAACAGGCGCGAACCCCGCTTCTCGATCACTGCGCCTTCCATAATATCGCCGGGCTTCGGCAGGTGGCCGGCCTCGCTCTTCTGCTTCAATAGCAAATCCATCGGGTGTTTTCCGCGCTCGGAGACGACATTGGCACCATTTTTTTCCATCTTGGCGAGTATAGCCGAGGGCTGAAAACTATGCAAGATTACTCACAAAAAACACTTCCGCGGGGGACGGAACTATGCTAGTATAAATATATTAAGAAACTGGCCTTTGACCATCACTTGGTACGGACAATCTTGCTTCAAAATAGACACTCGCGAGGCCATCCTCGCGATTGATCCTTTTTCAAAGGAAATAGGCCTTACCCCGCCGCGCTTCCACGCCGACGTAGTGCTGGTTACTCATAACCACCCTGACCATGCCAATGCCGACGCCATCCCCGGGAGTCCCATGGTCATCTCCGGAGCGGGGGAGTACGAAGTGAGGGGCGTTGTCATTCATGGCATCCCCACATTCCACGATACGGTCGAGGGTACCAAGCGCGGGCCGAACATCGCATTCCGCATCGCTGCCGAAGGCATTACGGTTGTACATCTCGGCGATTTCGGAGAAGCGTCACTGCGGAAAGAAACACTGGAGGCACTTGGAGACGTTGACGTGCTTCTCGTTCCCGTCGGCGGAACCTATACCATAGACGCCGAAACAGCCGCCGAAATCGTCGCCCAGGTAGAGCCGCGCGTCGTCATCCCCATGCATTATCATTTGCCGGATCTCCGGGTAAAACTCGCGCCGGTGGATGAATTCTTGAAAGCCGTCGGCGCCCGGAATGCCGAGCGCCTTCCCAAGCTCACCCTAAAAAAGAAAGACCTTCCCGAAACCGAAACCCGTATCCTGGTACTGGCTAAAAACTGATCATGCCCGGCACTATTCCCACGCTCATCGCCGCCATCCGGAAGCGGCCCGAACACGAACGGCGCATTCTCGCGGCCACCGTCTATCTTGCCGGGTGCGCCATTATTCTTGCACTGGGAGTTGCGTCCATCCAGCAAACGCTCTCACTCGGAGGGAACCGCAGCACAACCCCAGCCGCCGGAGAACTCACCAGCGCCCAAACATCGGTGCGCACCAGCGCTTCGGCATCCGAATCCGAACCAGCCGGGCCATTCCAAGCGTTACAAGGGGCTTTCAGCACCGCCGTGTCGGAATCAAAAAACCTGATCGCTGAACTCGGCCGTACCGGAACACTCGTGGCTGAATCCGCCGAGCCGACCACTCGATCCGATCTTTTTAAAGGAGACGCGCCGCCGCCCGCATCTTTGCTCAAAGCGTCCCCTGCGGCGCCAAAGACATCTCCGACCGCATTGCCGGAAGAAAAAAAATCCGCATCGCATCTCTTGGTAACCGAGCCAACTGGTCCGGCAAAGACCATCGCGGAAGCCGTCGGGTTGCCACTCTACTCAAGCTACGCCACCGCACGACTGCTGGCTCTACCGCTCGAGGCGAAAATCCGCCAGCCCGATCCTGAATCTGCCAAGAAAACAAGCTATATCGGCGAGGTCGTGTCATACAACCTGGGTGAGCTTCGCCGCACTGCCAAAGACGTATACCATTACTTCCTCCCCTAGCCATGGCCGACATCGGCAAAATCGCAAAACGCGAGATAACAGACGAGATGCAGGAGTCGTACCTCAACTATGCCATGTCTGTTATCGTGGCCCGCGCTCTTCCGGATGTCCGGGACGGTTTAAAACCGGTGCATCGCCGCATCCTCTACGCCATGCACGAGATGGGCCTCCGGCCGGGGGCAAAATATCAAAAATCCGCCAAGGTCGTCGGCTACGTCCTGGGGCAATACCACCCGCACGCCGACACGGCCGCCTAAGAATCCATGGTCCGGATGGCGCAGGAAGTTTCTTT
>CAYIQX010000063.1:0-3254 GCA_964365675.1 uncultured Candidatus Saccharibacteria bacterium
CTCGAACGTCGAGATCCGGTCATATGTCCAGCGAAGCGCCGGCACGTCATTCATGACCCAGACCGACGGCACTTGCTTTTTGCTTCCTGCTTTTTGCTTCTTGAAGTAGTGTGCCGCGCGATAGGCCACCGAATCATGCGGATTCAGTAGCTCGGTGTCACGGCCAATAAAACGTGAAAGCCGCTTGGCAAGATAGGTTTCCTGGAGAAATCCGGAAATACGGCCGAGAAAACTGGCCCACTGCTTCGGGAAACCGGTGAGAACGGCATCGAGCGAAGTGATGCGTAATCCTGACGAGAGCTCCGGATAACAGCGCTCGGCGTTGAAGCGAAGCGTATAGATACGAAGCGCATGGCCGCGCTTTTTCAGCTCGTGCGCCAATATCAAGGCCTGGCGCTGGGTGCCGCCCTTGCCGTCGAGCCGCCGGACGATGATGGCGATCTTCATGCTACGCCGCTTACCGGCGCGAGCCCATTTCCCCTAAAGAACTCCCGGAACACGGCGATGACGTAATCGGTCTCGGGTTTCCCAAGCTCCGGGTGGCAGCCGATGAAAAAGCCGTTCTTTTGGGCGAAGGTCGCGACCGGATATTGCCCGGCGATATTGCCGAAGAGTTTTTTGTACACCGGCTGGGAAAGCAACGGGTACATCGGTCGCGTCTCCACGCTCCACGTCTCGAGGTAATGGGTCATCTCATCCCGCGAGAATTTTCGGCTCTTCACCGCGATGGGGAACATCATGAAGGAATGCTCCGAATGCGCCGGCCACCATGGAAGTTGGAGGTATTCGGCGAACGGGGCCAAGCCCTTCAGGAGCTGGCCAGCGTTTCTCTGGCGAGTGGCAAGGTTTTTCTCCAGGCGCTCGAATTCGGCCACACCCAAGGCACCGCCTATTTCGGTGGCCCGATAGTTGAAGCCGGCGGTCACGAACTGGAAGCGCCGGCCCATAACTTCGCGCAGGCGCTCGCCGGAAAGCCCGCGGTCGTCATCCGCGGCCATATAAATGTTGTCGCGGCCGTGGCTTATCAAGCTCCGCGCATAGACCGCGACCTGGGGATCGTTCGTCAAAAGCATTCCGCCCTCTCCTGTGGTAACAATATGCGACACATACGTGGAGAAGCAGGCGATGTCTCCCTGGGAGCCGACCGGTGCCCCGCGGTGGGCAACCCCAAGCGTCTGGCAGGAATCCTCCACCACGCGGAGACCGTGGCGCCGCGCTATGTTCATGATCGGTCGCATCTCGGCCGAAACACCCCAGAGATGCACCGGCATGATGGCGCGCGTCCGTTTGGTAATATGCTTCTCTACTTCCTCCGGGTTGATATGGAATGTCCGCGGGTCCACATCGGCAAAAACCGGCCAGAGGCCGTTGTGGAGCACGGCGTTGGAGGTGGCGATGAAGGTGAGCGCCGGTACGATGACCTCGTCCCCGTCTTTCCAACCATCTATCTTTTTCAGCGCGGCGAGCGCGGCGATGAGCGCGGACGTTCCGGAATTCGTGGATACCGCGAACCGGCGCTGGTGACGCCGGGCGAACTCACCCTCAAAACGCTTTAAGAACGGACCATAGGAAAAACGGCCCGAATCAAGGACTTGGGCGACCAGCCGTTTATGGAGCGGCGTTACCACCATGCCGCCGACGCCGATCTGTTTTTTTCGTTTCTTCAGCATGGGGGGATTAGGCATTGCGCATAAGACCATGTCCGCGCATCATGCCGTAGGATTTTACCAGCTCCTGAATGCCGAAATCGAGGGTGCGCGCCGGCTCAAACCCGAGCGAGCGCATGCGCTCATGCGAGACCACGAAATTCCGGCCTTCCGGGTCCTTGCCGACATCAGCGAAGTGGACAAGCAGGTTCGGGATAAATTGCTTGATCCGCTCCGCCAGCTCCTCCTTCGAAACGTTCATGTCATCCCGCCCGACGTTGTAGGCGCGGCCGGCCATCGAGGACGCATGCTCTATCGCAAAACGGAACGCATCGGCCACGTCGCGGACATGCACGAATTGGCGCCGGAAATCCTTTTCGAATACGACGAGCGCCCCCTCGTTCACCGCGGTGTGGACGAAATGGTTTACCAAAAGGTCGAGCCGCATCCGGGGCGATGCGCCGAAAACAGTTGCCAAGCGCAGCGATACCGCATGGGGAGAATTCAATATCCCGGCCTCGGCCTCAACCTTCGTTCTTGCATACAAGGAGAGCGGCTCCAGAGGCGAATCTTCGGTGCAAACAACGCCCGGCCGCGAACCGTAGCTCGAATCCGTGGCCGGAAAGACCAGGAGTTGCGACGGGCTCCGCAGGCGATTCAAAAGCCGCACGGCATCGAGATTCAGGGAACGGGCCAGGTGCGGATCGCGTTCGCAGGCCGGAGCGCCGACTACGGCAACGAGCGGGATCACCACGTCCGTGTCGGCAAGAAGTTTTTTCAACAGCGCCTCGTCGCGAGTATCGCCGAATACGAATTCGAATCTCGGGTCGCCGGCAAGATGCATCAAACTCCTCTGCTGGAAGAAGAGATTATCGAGAACGGTAACGCGATAACCGGCATCGAGCAGGTGCTCGGTCAGGATGGAACCAATGTACCCAGCCCCTCCCGTGACGAGAATGTGCTGTGCTCCCTGTCGTCCGGTCATAGAACGGTGGGCTCAACTGCGGCGGTAACAGCCATACGGAGGGGCTGGGTGTAGCCGGCGCCGCCAGTAATGAGAACGTTTCGCTGGGTAGTAGGCATGCAAAAAGAAAGAAGCGGATGCTCTTTCCTATTTAGGGATACCGGTGATTCTTTATTGCCGTTTCCCTTGCCCGGCCGATCGCCCGCACGATCTTTCGAGCGATAAATTCCTCTGTTTTGGCCATGGATTCGAACGTCGCGCCGCCGAGGTGCGGCACGATGATGAGGTTTTTATGCGTACGGGCATAGCGCACCAAGGGATGCGTCGGAATATGGCCGCCTTTGGGGTCTTCGTTGGCAAGCACGTCGAGTGCGGCTCCTGCCATACGCCCTCCTCGGAGGGCGTCCAATAGCGCCCGCTCATCGTTCAGTTCCCCGCGCGCAGTATTGATATAGTAGGCAGTCGGCTTCATCAGTCCGAAGTGGCGGCGCTTGATAAGACCGTGATTCTTCTCAGTGAGAAGCACATGGATAGAGACCACATCGGCGCGCCGGAACACTTCTTCCCGCGAAACCTTTCGCACGCCCGTGCGCGCCATCACCCGGGAAGGGACATAGGGGTCGCAGGCAATGACCGTCATCCCG
>CAYIQX010000064.1:0-3209 GCA_964365675.1 uncultured Candidatus Saccharibacteria bacterium
GACCGGATGATCATGCGCCGCGGCCTCGCCGAAGCACTCTCCCTTTTCGGGCGGCGGAAAGAGTAGGGACGGAGAAGGCGCTACGGCGGTATTCTTATCGAGAACGCAAGTTCCTCGTATCAGTATCAAAACGGTATCTATAATCCCTTGCAGAGCACCGCGGGCGGAAGCCCGCGGGTGAATGCAAGCCCGGAGCAAGTCCCGCCGAAGGCGGGACGAAGCGGAGGAGATTATATAGACCGCGCACTGCGGCGCCTGGCTCGCGAAGCGAGCCGCAAGCGTGCGCCGCAGGACGCGAAGTGCGATAGCACCACGGCCGTAAAGCCGTGCGGTATCTATAAAAGCGGTCGTTTTTATAGATACCGGTAGAGAAAATTTCAGTAGTATCCTGGCTATTTATGAAGGTTTGCTTCCTCAATCACAACCTGAATGCCGCTACCGGCGCGGGCCGCTTCGGCGTAAACCTGATCGAGCGGCTGCGCCGCGCGGATCCGAAGCTAGACGCGGTTGTTCTGACTGCGCTCGGCTCCGGCCACCCGCTCGAAGCGTCCATCCTCCACCAGCGGTTTTTTCGCCTTGTTCTTGCCATCCCGCGCATCCGGGCCCTCCTGCAAAGCTGCGACGTGATCCACGCGCTTGATGGGTTTCCCTACGGCGTGATCGCGGCGCTCGCCTCGATCGGCTTGGGGAAGAAGTTTATCATCACCGCTATCGGCACCGGCGCCATCCGGCCGTTCCGCCGTCTCGTACGGGGCCGGCTCCTTGCCTGGGCCTACCGCCGGGCCGACCGAGTGGTGGCGATCTCCCGCTATACGCGGGGCGAGATCCACAAGCGCGTGCCGAACCTCACGATTGAGGTCATCAACCATGCGGTCCGGGCAGAAGAGTTTTCTGAAAATCTTGAGAAAGATTTATCAGAAAATGAGAAGTTAGCAATTAAGAAATTAAAACCGTATGTTTTGAGCGTCGGCGGCTGGAAGAAGCGCAAAGGTTTCGAGTACTCCTTTGCCGCCTTTGCCGAAATACGGAAGCGTTTCCCAGAGATGCGCTACGTCGTCTGCGGTATCGGTCCCAAGCCCAAGCTCGAGCAGCCGCTCGGTCTCGAGGGGAGCGTCCGCTATTTCAAGGGCATCCGCTGGCCGTTCCTGAAGGCGCTCTACGCGTATGCCGAGCTGTTTCTGCTGCTGCCGGTGGATGATGATAGCGATGTCGAGGGCTTCGGCTTCGCCTTTCTCGAAGCCGCCGCCGCCGGCTTGCCGGTGATCGGTACGCGCCAGAGCGGAGCCGAGGATGCGGTTCAGGACGGGGAGAACGGTTTTCTCGTCGCGCCGCAAAACGCTCCCGCGGCGGCCGAGGCCGCCATCCGCATCCTCTCCGATCGTGCGCTCGCCGAGCGCCTCGCTGACGGATCGCGGCGCTTGGCGCGGGAGATGAGCTGGGAGGCGGTTGCCGAACGCTACGCCGCGCTCTACCGTGGGCTTATGGAGTCCCGCTTGTAGCGGGATTTGCGATTACTCTATGAAAACCACCATTACCCGCGAACTATCGGAAGATATCCAGAGCCTGCTGTTGGCGAATGCCATGGTGTACTGCGAGATCGGCGCCCGACGCGGGGGCAAGCGATTCAACGGTATCGGCGAGTTTATCCGCTACTATGGGTTCGAGCCGGATGCGAAGGAGGCCGAAAAATTAAGAAATACGTTGGCCGAGCGCAAGGTGTTCCAGAGCGTTCACATATTCCCCTATGCCGTTATGGAGAAAAGCGGGACGGTGTCCATTAATGTTTTACGGCACCGCGGCTGTTCCTCGGTGTTACTGCCGAATGTTGATGTCGTATCACAGTATAGAACGCGCCGGGGGAACACCAATCAGTGGCCGAGATTTTTTGACGTCGTAGGCCGCTATGAGTGTGAAGCCGTTTCATTAGACGAGTTTGCGCTAAAAGAGCGAGTGACGAGCATTGACTTTGTAGGCTTGGATACCCAGGGCACGGAGTGCGCGATACTGACCGGCGGGAAAGGCATCCTTGCCAAGACCACCCTCCTCGTCCATGTCGAGATGGAGGTCGTACCTCTGTATCAACGGCAACCTTTGATCGCCGATGTGGTGCGGTTACTTTCGGATCTCGGCTTCCGGCTCATCAAGTTGGAAAATCCGCAATACATCAGCCGCCATCCGGCTGGTGCGGATGACGCGGTAGATCAAGGGGAGCTGATCTCTGTCGACGGCGTGTTCTGCCGCGATTTTAATGAGCAATTTTTCAATGGCCTCGGGGGTAACCCCGCAACGATGGCAAAGTGCATGCTGCTACTCGATGAACTTGGCTTCAAGACGTTGGCGATGGATATTGGTCGGCGTTTCCAAACCACCAGCGGCGGCGATGGCCGCATCCGCGAACTTGGAGGCATATTGGAGCGGCGCTACCGGAGAGATAACTTTCGCGCCAAACCATTGCGGGGTAAAGCGCGCGAGATCGCTAAAAAATTTCTCTCCGGCTTCCGCCACCGCTAGGTGTGCGGCGTGAACATCGGCGGCCAAAGTGTACGTCATGAAAACTATTTTTATAACCATATTCCAGGCCATTGAGGCAAAGAACATCCTCCGGACCACCGTCCTCGAGCGCCTGCTCGCGCATCCGGATATTCGGCTCGTTTGTTTCGTGAAATTCGAGGAGCGCGCGGCCTTCTATCGGCGCGAGATCCCGCATGAGCGCATCGTGTTCGAGCCGTTCCCCCGCATGCCGCAGGGCTACTATGAGCGCTGCATGAGTTTTCTGAAGTTCCACCTGATCCGCACCAAGACCACGAACCTGAAAAAGCGCATGAACCTGGAGCGCTCCGGCAATTGGCCGCTCTTCTTCGTAAGCCACATCCTGAATTGGCTTTTCGCGCGGCCGATCATACGACGGCTCCTCCGTCCGCTCGACCTTTGCCTCGTCGGAGACCCCGGTTTCGGCCCCTACTTCGAGCGCTATCGGCCCTCAGTCGTACTCCTCGCGCATCTTTTCGATGACGTTGAGACCGCACTCCTCCGCGAAGCGAGGCGCCGCGGCGTGCCGTCCGTAGGGTATATCAATTCGTGGGACAAGATAACGACCCGCGCGTCGATCCGCCTCCGGCCCGATACGATGCTCGTATTTAATGATATCGTGAAAGCCGAGGCCATGCGCTACGCCGACATGCCAGCCGAGCGGGTCATCCCGACCGGCA
>CAYIQX010000065.1:0-3194 GCA_964365675.1 uncultured Candidatus Saccharibacteria bacterium
GCATGGACGACGCGGTCATCACCACCGAGTTCGACCGCCTCGGCCTCCGCGATGGTGCCATCGAGGAGCTCGCCGCGTTCGGGGCGAAGTACCCCGACCTACAGCGCGGGTACCCCATCATCGGGCGCCAGTCCGTCTGGCGGTACCGCATCGGCTGCTCGTACTGCCCGTGCCTCCTCGGGGGCGGCCGCGAGCGGATCCTGCGCCTCACCCTCCGTGGGCTCGGGTGGGACGTCCACTGTCGGTTCCTCGCCTTCCGCAAGTAGTAGCTTTTGGTTCTTGGAACCTGGGGTCCTGGAAGTTCAGGCCCTGGGTTCCTTGGACCGATCGGCCCGTTTGCAAGTCATGCAAGCGGGCCGGATTCATTTTTGAAAACTTTTTAAGACGAACCTTTTTTGATACGATGACCTCGGATAGTAGGCGAATCTGCCGACGGTCATGGCTTTCGGCGGCCGAACTCTGGAAACTGATATGCCAGAATCGCGGCGGTTACGGCTTCCGCGAGCGTGCTATCAGCGCTCCTCAAAAATGAAGCTACTTGGTACAGAATACTGGCGGGCTTCGAGGCCCCACATCAGATACAGCTCGGAGAGTATTCAATGAGCAGTGGCATGGATGGTATTTTGTACAACTTCCGTCTGGCAGAACCGCATCGGCAACTCGAACTGCCCGTACCTCAACAGGGACGGCAACGAGCGGAACCTGAACCTCAACATCCGTGAGAACAGGTGGAACGACAACTGTCGGTTCCTCGCCTTCCGAAACTCGCTTCATTCTCCGGCCTTGCCGGAGTTTTTCGTTTGCACACCTTTGGTCCACCCCCCGAGCATCTTACCGATGTCGTTTAGCGGCGCGGAGACAGCTGCATATTTGGTGTTATCAAGCACTTTGAGTTCCCACGAGATTTGTAAAAAGAATTTCAGAATATCCAGTTTTACGCTGGCCCGTTTCAGAAACGGAGGCTTTGCCTCCCGGGATATATAGCTCGCAATGAAAAGAAGTTCTATGGTATCAAGAAATAAGTTATCTATTTTCGCGCCGAGCGAGTAGCGGGATTTTTTTGGGAAGTGGTTTCGTAACCCATCCCAGAGCTTGTATGCGGAGATAAACCTTCCAATTATGGGAGGATTCGTTGTGTGTGTGTGTGTGTGTGTGTGTGTGTGTGGTCGCTTTTAGCTGGCTCACTTTCGTGAGAATTCAATTCGCTCATAACTTTTCAGATATTTCGAATGTCGAGAACCTCCTCATTGCGTGGAGAGAATTTTTGAGAGACAAGCGCCGGAAGCCGGATGTCGAGGAGTTTTCGCTGCGACTGATGAATAATATTTTCGACCTTCACCACGACCTCATTCATCATACCTACCGTCACGGGCCGTACCAAGCGTTCGCTATTCACGACCCGAAGCCGCGAAGCATCCATAAGGCGACCGTACGCGACCGATTATTGCACCACGCGGTTTATCGGGCTCTCTATCCATTTTTTGACCGCACATTCATTTCGGATTCCTATTCATGCCGCGTTGGGAAAGGAACGCACAAGGCCCTCGCTCGTTTTCGGGAGTTCGGCTACGCGGTGAGCAAGAGTGATACCCGTACCGTCTGGGTGTTGAAATGCGACATCAGGAAATTTTTTGCGAGCATTGACCAGCAAATTTTACGGGCCATCTTGCGGCGATATATTCCCGACCCTCATATACTTTTGCTCCTCAATCAGGTTGTTTCGAGTTTCCAAAGTACTGGCCCTGGCAAAGGATTGCCGCTCGGCAATCTCACCTCGCAGCTCCTCGTGAATGTCTATATGAACGAGTTTGACCAGTTCGTGAAGCACCAGCTCAAAGCGAAATACTATATCCGCTATGCCGATGATTTTATCATTTCCTCTCAAGACCGCGATTGGCTAATAGGTATCCTGCCTCGTATTCGGGCCTTTCTTTTAGAAAGACTCCGCCTCGAACTGCACCCGCATAAAGTTTCCATCGAGACGCTTGCCTCCGGCGTTGATTTCCTCGGCTGGGTGCATTTCCCCGACCGTCGCGTACTCCGTACTTCAACAAAACATCGTATGATGAGGAATCTCGAAGGGAACGAATCGGAGAACAGGCTGAACTCGTATCTCGGGCTTCTGCGGCACGGCAATACGGAAAAAATCAGGGCTGAAGTTATGGAGCGTTACCCGATAAATGAGAAGCCGCAGGTGCTCTGAATTAGTAAAATGCGGAGGAGTATAGGCTATGTGCTCATCGCAAAGGCGGGGCAGCGATAAAAAAACTCACTTTTTCCCTGTAGTAAAATGGTTCTAACGTTGTCCAGCGCCGCCAGGGGAAGGTATGCTATGCTCTTTGTATGGTCTCTCTCCTCACGCGGGTGAATGTTATCGCCGAATGCCGCGCGGCGAACATCGGCCTTTGGTCGTGCCCGCCGTTCCTGTTCGTGGTCATGGGCTTCGTTAATATCGGCGCGATGGTGGCCTCCTACCTTTTGTCGAGCCGCTTCGTGGATGAGCCGGAGATAGCCGCCCTCATCGTCATCGGGGTCAGCATGGCCATTTTCATCATCGGCAATTTTATCATCCACGGTTTCAACCAGATCGCCCAAGCCAACCGCATCAAATCCGAATTCATCGCCATTGTCTCCCATCAGCTTCGCTCGCCTTTGTCGGTATTCAAATGGACGCTGGATGCCATCGGCCGCACCGGGGCGGATACAGCATCCGCGGCATATCTTTCTCGTCCGGAGCAGGCATCCGGCGGGACGTATCTCGGTATTCTCCACGAGAACACGGAGAAAATGATCCAGCTCGTTAATATGCTCCTGGAGGTCTCCCGCATCGAGGCCGGGCGGTTGGTGTTGCGCCGCGAGCCGGTACGACTCGAGCTCGTTACCGAAGAAATTATCCGTTCCTCTGCCACCTACGCCCGTGCCTCGAACATCTCCCTCGAATTCGTCGCTCCCACCGGTCTTTCACCGGTGCAGGGCGACCCGGAGCGAATAAAAATGGTCGTCTTCAATCTCGTGGATAACGCCATCCGGTATTCGCGCGCCGGCGGGCGCGTGGTCGTGAGCGTAGCGCCCCATAACCCCACTATGATCGAATGGAAGATAACCGATTCGGGCGTGGGCATCCCCGCAGACGAGCAGCGTTTTATTTTCCAGAAGTTTTTCCGCGCAACGACGGGCAGGGAGCGCCAGGCCCA
>CAYIQX010000066.1:0-3125 GCA_964365675.1 uncultured Candidatus Saccharibacteria bacterium
GTTGTATTCAATGGAGAGCGCCTCGCGGTTGTACCGCCTGCCCTTACACTCCTCGCACTCGATATACACATCGGGCAGGAAGAACATCTCTATCTTTTTCACGCCCTGTCCCTCGCAAACCTCGCACCGCCCCCCTTTCACGTTGAAGCTGAAGCGGCCCGGGCCGTAGCCCTTGGCCCGCGCTTCCGGCGTGCGGGCGAAAATATCCCGGATGGCCGAAAAGGCGCCGGTATAGGTGGCTGGGTTCGAGCGCGGCGTACGGCCGATGGGCGACTGGTCCACGATAACCACTTTGTCTATATGCTCCGTACCCCGGATGGAATCATGCGCTCCGGGGAACATATGGGCGCGGTAGAATTTCACTTGGAGGGCCTTGGCGAGAATGTCGTTCACGAGCGACGATTTCCCGGAACCCGAAACGCCTGACACGCAGACGAATTTCCCGAGCGGGATCTTTACATCGATATTCTTCAGGTTATGCTCCCGCGCACCCTTGATGATGAGGTGGGTTTGAGATTTGGAATTTGGGACTTTGGATTTGTTTCCCTCGATCTGAGCTTGGGACGAAGGTCGGATTTCGGATTTAGGGTTTAGGGTTTCAACCCGCTTCCTCCCCGAAAGATAATCTCCGGTCAGGGTTCTTGCCTTCAGCAATTTCTGGTACGGCCCTTCAAAAATAATATGCCCGCCGCGCTTGCCAGCACCTGGCCCGAGGTCGATTATCCAATCGGCGTTTTCCATGGTCTCCCGGTCATGCTCCACCACGATAACGGTATTGCCGAGGTCGCGGAGCTGTTTTAGCGTCCGAATGAGGCGCTGGTGGTCGCGCGCATGAAGGCCGATGGAGGGTTCATCGAGGATGTATAAAATGCCGGTCAATCGTGAGCCGATCTGCGTGGCGAGCTGAATGCGCTGGGCCTCGCCGCCGGCGAGTGACGTGGATTCGCGCTCAAGCGTCAGATAGTGAAGGCCGACGTCCACGAGGAATTCGAGGCGCTTGGAGATCTCCTTCACAAGCGGCGAGGCGATCTTTGCCTCGTTGGCCGAAAGGGAACGCGCGAGGCCTGCGAAAAACCTTTCGGCCTTGGCGACATCGAGCGAGGATATCTCGGCGATGTTCCTTCCGCCAGCTGGCGGACCTACACTTACGGCCAGGGCCTCCGGACGCAGGCGGCGGCCCTGGCAAAGCGGGCACACCCTGATGATCATGTATTTCTCGATTTCCGCGCGGGTCCACTCGGAATCAGTTTCCTTCCAACGACGCTTGAGATTCGGGATAACACCCTCGAACTTCCCGTTTTCGCCGTCGCTCGCCGGTTCTCCACCTTCACCGTGGAGGATGATAGCAACGATCTTCTTCGAAAGTTCCTGGACCGGCGTATTCAGCGAAAATTTGTAGCGGCTGGTGAGGTCTTCCAGCATCCACCAATACCACGACTGCCGGCCGAGCCGATGCGAGGCCGAAGCCCACGGGCGGATAGCCCCCTCGGCCAAAGATAGATTTTTATTCGGCAGTACCAATTCCGGATCCACTTCCAGGGTTGAGCCGAGCCCAGTGCATTGGGGACAAGCGCCATACGGGCTGTTGAAAGAGAACAGCCGCGGCTCAATATCTGGAAGAGAGATGCCGCAATTCATGCAGGCGAACTGTTCTGAAAAAATGGTATCGGCTCCCGGATTCGGCTGACTGACCACCACCCGCCCCTTGCCTATTTTCAGCGCAGTTTCAAGAGAGTCCGAAATCCGGCCGCGGTCAATGTCTTTGCCGAGCTGGAAACGATCCACCAGCACTTCGAGGGAATGCTTCTTTTTCTTGTCCACCGCAAGGCCTCCAGCCTCCTCGATGGTTATGAGTTTGCCATCCCAGCGCACGCGTAAAAATCCGGCGCGGCTTATCTCTTCCAATACGCCCTTATGTTCACCCTTCTTGCCGGATACCAAGGGCGCCAGTATCAAGAGCTCTTTATTGCCGCGCGGATCTTTGTTGTCCCGGCCCAGTTTTCGTATCTCGTCCACCATCCGATCAATGGATTGCTTGCCCACGGGCTGACTGCATTGGGGGCAGTGCGGCTTCCCGATGCGGGCGAATAGGATGCGGAGGTAGTCGTAAATTTCGGTGATGGTGCCAACGGTGGAGCGGGGGTTCCGCGAGACGGATTTCTGGTCAATGGAAATAGCCGGCGAAAGCCCGTCCATGGAATCCACATCCGGCTTATCCTGCACGCCCAAAAATTGGCGGGCGTAGGATGAGAGCGATTCGACGAAGCGGCGCTCGGCCTCGGCGTAAATAGTGTCGAAGGCCAGCGATGACTTGCCGGAGCCGGAAACGCCGGTGATTACCACCAGTTTGCCCTTGGGGATATCCAAGGAGACATTCTGGAGGTTATGGACCCGTGCGCCGCGGATTTTGATGAAATCAGAACCGGCCATGACCGAGTATGATACACCGGATGTCAAGGGGAAGCAAGAGAAAACAGCCCCACCGCTCGGTAGGGCCGCCAAAACAATGCGGGGCTAATCAGGAAGGAGGAGGAAACCGCTTTTGATGCCAGCGATGATATTCTCTACCGGCAGTCCGAAGCGCAGAGCCGTCTCCTCCGCGCCGTTCGCAGCCGCTGCCGCTAATACGTAATCGCTGAAGCGCCCTTTCTCTGCGATTGCCTGGGTAGACCATACGTATCCCTCGGCATTAGCCCCGTCGGGCAACTGCTCTGCCCGCACCCCACTCTCCTTGGGAAATTCTTGATTGATTTCCAGACCTCCGAAGAGCTCCGGATGCTGATGACGAAAACAGAGATCAAGCATTGGCCCGGCATTCGCCACTGCGCTCACCTCCCCGTCGTCGAAGTTAAACCGCAATAAAATTATGCTAGAATGATGCAGATGTCAAGTGATCTTGCGGCAAAAGCGAGAGCGGCTCCCAAGACAGCCGGCATCTATATCTTCCGCCGCGGTTCAGCGCCGCTCTACATCGGCAAGGCGGCGAACTTGCGAAACCGCCTGGGTTCGTATTTCGCAAAAACTGAAGGACGAGCGCCGAAAGTCGAAAGAATGCTCAAGGAGGCAACGCGCCTCGAGACCATCGAGACCACGCAGGATCAGACGGCGTGGGACGGCGAAGGCGT
>CAYIQX010000067.1:0-3107 GCA_964365675.1 uncultured Candidatus Saccharibacteria bacterium
CTACCTGCCGCGGAGCGACACCTATATTGAAAAAGACGCCAAGATCAAAGACCTCATTGATTCGCTCCGCCACGCCGCCACGGCTTCTCTCCTGACCAGGGACGACGTTCTCATTGTCGCCTCGGTCTCCTGTATTTACGGCATCGGCGACCCGGAAGAATACGAAAAAGTCGCCATCGAGCTCGGCGTCGGGAAGCCCCTTTCGCTCCGCGACCTGGCCCGGAGCTTGGTCGCCCTGCAGTACGTAAAAAACACCTACGACCCGCGCCAGGGAAATTTTCGCATGCGCGGGGAGACAACTGAGATATTTTTGCCCTCCGGCGAGGAAAAGGTCCTGGTCGGCATAGAAAAAAATAAAATAACTTCACTCGCACTCCAAAAGATAGGCGGCGGCCCCAATCCCTATCCCCTAACCCCCGTCCCCTCATACAAGCTCTTCCCGGCCAAACATTTCGTCACACCGCGCGCCAAGCTAAAACTCGCTCTGGCCAATATCCGCCGCGAACTACAGGAACAACTCGAGAAATTCAAAAAGGAAGGCAAACTTCTCGAGGCCCAGCGCCTGGGCGAGCGGACGAACTTCGATCTCGAAATGCTCGAATCCACGGGATACGTGAACGGCATTGAAAACTATTCCCGACAGCTCTCCTT
Organism: uncultured Candidatus Saccharibacteria bacterium; assembly: GCA_964365675.1. GTDB lineage: Bacteria > Patescibacteriota > Minisyncoccia > Sungbacterales > SURF-37 > JACQMJ01. The sequence continues at coordinate 652 of CAYIQX010000067.1, forward strand.
CCGGGCTCCCGGCTCGCCGCCCTTCACCCTTATCGATTACTACCACTACCGCTTCGGGGACGACTTTCTCGTTATCATCGACGAGTCGCATGCCTCCATCCCCCAACTTCGCGGCATGTACCCGGGCGACCGGGCGCGGAAGGAAACACTCGTGGAATACGGATTCCGCCTGCCTTCAGCCATAGACAACCGGCCGCTGAAATTCGAGGAGTTCGGGCAAAAGGTGAACCGCTTACTTTTTGTCTCGGCTACCCCGAGCCAGTACGAGCTTTTAAAATCCCAGCCCCATGTGGTCGAGCAGATAATCCGGCCGACCGGCGTACTGGATCCGAACGTAAAAATGCGGCCGACGAAGAACCAGATCAAGGACGTCATTGCTGAAGTAAAAAAGCGCATTACCAAGGGCGAGCGCTCCCTAGTGATGGCCCTGACCAAGCGCCTGGCCGAAGATATCTCCGAATACCTCACCGAGGCCGGTATCAAAGCCGAATACATCCACTCCGAGGTGAAAACGCTCGACCGGCCCGATATTCTAAAAAAACTCCGCGAGGGTGAGCATGACGTACTGGTGGGCATAAACCTGCTCCGGGAGGGGCTCGATATCCCGGAGGTGTCATTTATCGCCATCCTCGACGCCGACAAGGAGGGCTATCTCCGGAACGAAACCACGCTCCTCCAAATAATCGGCCGCGCCGCACGCCATACCGACGGTACGGTCATTTTGTATGCAGACCGCGCAACCGAGTCCATGCGAAAAGCCATGAGCGAAACGGCACGGCGCCGCAAAATCCAGGAAACGTATAACCGAACACACGGTATCACGCCCGCAACCATCCAAAAGGAGATCCGAAAGTCGCTCTTGGAAGAACTGTCGCCCAAGACCGAAGAAGAATTCCTGCCCGCTGGCCCGACGCGGGAAATGGTGACTGCCCTCGAACGCGAGATGCAGCGGGCCGCAAAAGGAATGGATTTTGAGTTGGCGGCAAAAATCCGCGACCGGATAAAAAAATACCGGAAGTAACTCGAGCGGTTTCCTTGACCCTAACGGCTAGACCCTATACCCTAACCCCTATACTCCGACTCCCATGCCCATCACCCGTTCCGCAAAAAAAGCCCTCCGTCAGGCCAAACGCCGTTCCGTCCGGAACGCCCGCCGGCAGGAGGCCTACAAGAAAGTACTGAAACAGATCGAACGGCTACTTGGCGCGAAGAAAACCTCTGACGCCGAGAAGCTCGTCCCCCAGGCCTATAAAGCCATTGATAAGGCCGCAAAGACCGGGGTCTTGAAGCCGAATGCCGCCGCCAGATATAAATCGAGGCTCACCGCCTGGATCGGGAAAGCCAAAACAGCCGCGTGACGCGGCTGTTTTTGACGATGGCTGTTTCGCGCTACCGACGTCGTTTTCCCCGGCGCTTTCCCTTACATGATCCTATACATCATTTCGTCACGATCGTGACGAAATGATGTACCGGGGACTACTGCCGTAAAACGAGTTTGACGAGCGGCAGGGGTGAGGGCAGGCGTCCGATTTTTAGTGCCGCATCCGCGTCCACCACATCGGCGAACCGCTCCCGTAAAGTTTCTGGTCCCAAGCGACGGGCTATCTCTATATTCTTCCGGACCACAAACGGATACAAGCGCGCGGTCAGCGCTTTTAATTTCTCGCTCTCGAGTCCTTTCCAAATAAGCGCCAGAGTTCGGAGTGAACCGCCCAGCGCGGCCAGGAGCTGAACCGGCTCGAAGCCTGCCCCCAGAAGACGAGCGAGAGGCAAAAATGAGCGCCGCCGGTGTTCAAGGAACGCATCCGTAAAATCCCAGACCTGGGTAGCGGTTGCACTCGCCTCCCGCGGTGACCAGCCGTGCCGGACCTTTTCAAGCTCGCTCGAAAGCGCCCAAAGATCGGACCCGAACGTCCGTATCAGTACCCGCTGCTCTTCGGCGTGGATCTCTAATCCGCGCCCGGCCGCCTCTCGGAGAAGCCACCGGCCAAGAAGAGCCGGGGAAAGCAGAGGGAACTCCTGCGACTTCGACGCCGCCTTCCGAATATTCACCAGGAGCGGGTGTTTTTTTATCGCGGCGTCTCCCTCCCAAAAAATAACCGTGAGCGTCGGGTCGTCGGCCCAGCGCAAAAGTTGTCCTTCGATATATGACGCCCCGGTCGCACCGAGCGCCGAGGCCTGCTCGATGACCACCAATTCCTTTTTGGAAAACAGCGAAGCCGTACGGCCAACGGAAAAAATCTCATCCGGGCCGTCGCCGCAATCAACTTTGGCAAGGCCGCTTGCCGCGCCATCCCCGACCTTCTTCTGGAACGCCGCGATCATCTCGCCGAGCTTTTTTCGGCTCGAGTAGGTATCCGGACCAAAGAGGAAATAAATCATGCCGTTTGTTCCAGCACGCCCCAATTCTTACCCTGCTTGACCTCGACTTTCATCGGCACCCTGCCGGTCCAGAT
>CAYIQX010000068.1:0-3070 GCA_964365675.1 uncultured Candidatus Saccharibacteria bacterium
GGAGTTCATTATAGTCCTACTGCGAGAGTTACTGCCATCCCCATCTTTTGACCAGTTTTCCTTGACTGCAGTACCGGCGCCGCCTCACACTCCCAATATGATTTACATCGCGGAAACGGCGCTATCCTAGGGGGAAATCATGAAACACACGCTGAAGCTGGAAAAGGTTATTCCCATCGAAGAACTCCGGCAGATTTTACGGAACGTTGCATTCCGGGGTTTGTATGACTCCAAGGGAGAGAAGGTTCGGCCGTATGAACATGCGAAGTTTAGTTTTGCAAAAGTCTACCCGTTGAAGGGGATCGGATTTCCCGCAGAAATCGAAATTGGGGAACAGCGGGACATTTTATTTACCGCACAGCCGACTATCTATCAGACGCAAATTGAAATCACAGAAACTGTCGATGAATTCTTACGGGGAAAGGGAATACAGATGACGGATCTGCGCGAGGGGATCCAATACCTATGGGAAGGGCGCGGAACATTCCACATCCTGCCGCCGGTTATTGAAAAACATACTTACTCTTTAAATAATGGCTTCATTGATCTTCCGATGCTACTCAATCGGTTCAGTGGGACATATGCCAAAGATGCCCGGGGGAATCTCCATTCCCTTGGCAACATTGAATTGCATAATTTTTTCATCGATGAGGTAAGCCAGCTGGCCCATCTCGATACTTTCAATTCCACCGCTCCGATCATGAACTACGGCCTGCTCTATAATGGCGATCATACGTTTCATATCATTTGCGACGGTGCCCATCGGCTGGATTACGCTCTTGAAAAGCTTCAGCAGCCGATCACTGTCCTCGTGGCCGAAGCGGAGAGCGAGGAACATCCGCTCATTCCCTACTATGCGTTTCCGGTGCCCCTCCGCCCAACCATCCGGCTGTCGAGTAAAAAGGCGGAAAAAATGTTCTACCGCCTGGAACGGGATAAGATCCATCTCCTGAATGACTTTATCAAAAAAATACTCCACTACGACTGGGAGGCCGCCGGGCTCTTGGTCGGGAAGCTGCGCAGCAATGTCGAGATCTACTGACACCACCGCTCTCCTTTCAACCCTTCGCCTTGCCCTGACCCGTTCTGTTTTAAAGAGTTCGAGGAGCGATCGCGAGGCCAACCGCGCGGCCTGTGCCGTCTCGAGGAATGGGGATCGATACTACGGGGCGAAGATAGAGTCCGACACAAACCTTTTAGATATTGGCGCGGAGCATGTGGCGCTTCTGCGCGCTGTTCAACATAAGGATTTCGGCATTGTCGAAGTAGTGGCTTTCGTTGACGACGAAAAGGGCGTGGTTTCCCCACTGACCCTCAAGGTGCTTTTTGACTTTGGCGTGCGCACCGGAACGATGCCGGGGTATCGTCTTATCAACAATCGCGATGCTGTTATATTCGAGACAGACGACGTTACCAAAATGTTACCCTACTACCATCCTTCCCTAGGAGAACTGAAGCTGACAACGAGCACGCCGGAGAAAAATCAGGATCCCTGTCCCGAGGGAGAAGCCGAGGACATCTTAAGAATATACGCGCATCGGGGGCTGACCCTCGCCTTTCCGACGTATGCCGGGGCAAGTTCCTATGGCGCCGCGGTCTTGACCGCTTCGGGCGCCGTTTATTTTGGCGGCCAATACTCGGCTCCGGAAAAACGGCTGAACATCCACGCCGAAATGTCGGCCGTCATCGCCGCGCTCATGGAGGGCGAGCGCGTGATAACCCACCTTGGAATGGTTGCCGATAAGTTCACGGAGGGTGTATGCACTCTTTGCGGATGCTGTCGGCAGTTCATATTCGAGCTCTCATCGAAATTTAACTGGAATATGAATATTATCTGCTTTGCCAAAGAGGCACCGGTTAAAACCTCACATACCATCAATGATCTTCTTCCAAATTCATGGAACAGCAAGAAGTGGGCGTAAGGGAACCATTGGGCGCAAGGGGGAACGTACGGCCGCCGTTTCCCCTGGTTGACGCGGTTCTCATAACGCCCAAGGAGAGCCAGCGGGGAGCAGTTGGGGTTTGCACGAACATGTCCGCGCCCGGACAAGTTTTTAACGAAATAGAGGAATCCAATCGGGCGAGCGTTTCCGTGCTCGGCTCTCTCGTGGTGAATCGGGATGGCACGGAACGGATGATCTTGAACTGCCTGGCTCACCCGGCTATCCGGCACCTCATTTTATTCTCGGAAGAATCGCGTACTTTTTCGCCCAGCACGAACTTGTTGCTGGCGCTCGAGCACGGCATTGATGCTGCAAAGCCGGGGAACTACATTGTCGGCGGCCAGGCCGCTTCGGCCCATTTTCCGAATCTTTCCAAAGGGATCATCGATGCGTTCCGGGAGACGATTACGGCCCTCCCGCTGTTCATGTATCACAATACCTTTACCCAGCCGGTCCTGCTTGCATACCTCGAGTGGCTAAAGCCGAGGATTAATGACGAGGTCTATCAGCTGCTCAAGAAAGCCGCCGGCAAGGAAAATATCTACTACGATACGCTGAACCAGTTGATCCGTCTTCTCGGTACACTTCCCCACAGCGAGAAGGCCATGATCGAGCTTGACCCCAAGGATTTTCAGCAACTACAGCCCCCCACCATAGACATTCCTGGAACAAAGCTTGAACGCACGGTGCCGTTCCGGGTATCGAATGACAACGGTTTTATCCGTCTTGACATCAAGGTTGGGGACGAGAAGTTTTTTATCCGGGGCAAGGAGGAGTTCCGCATGGAATACTCGCTGATGAAATTTATCGGCGAACGAAAGGCCCTGTTTTCGCCCCTTGCGCAGTTAGTGCTTGGGGCAGAAGTGGCCCGCGTCGATACGGAAATAAAGAATTCCGTTACCCTGGAGCCGCTGGCGCACTGCGATGAAATTTTTGGCGATACCGAGATTGCCATCGAACCGAAGGTCGCATTACTGACCGATAAAAAGTATTACTACAGAGTCGGTGTCCGGGAAAACGGTGATATGTCCGTGATGTGCCTTGCCTTCGACATATGCGAGGAGGTGTTTGATCTCCGTTCACGAGAGGCAGGCGGCATTTTAAAATGGCTCGCCGAAAAGGACCGC
>CAYIQX010000069.1:0-2996 GCA_964365675.1 uncultured Candidatus Saccharibacteria bacterium
ATTTTCCTTCGCGTTACGAAGAGGTCGGAGACCAAAAAACGATCGGAGAACTCCGCGAGGGCGAGAAGGCAACCGTCATTGCCGAAGTAGTGCGCTTGAAAGCCGAAAAAACCTGGAAGAAAAAACTCCGCATTGCCGAAGGCATGGTCCGGGACAATACCGGACTCCTTAGCGTTGTCTGGTTCAACCAGCCCTATATCGCCGGCATGCTGAAACCGGGCATGCGGGTACGGCTGTCGGGGAAAGTTACGCGCGGGAAAAACGGCCTAGTCATGGCAAACCCGCTTTTTGAACCCGTCATAGGCGCGGAGTCCGAACTTCTCGCTAAAGGCGGCTTATTGCCCATCTACCCCGAAACCTACGGCATCACTTCGCGCTGGTTCCGATACCAGATCGAGCGCGCGCTTAAACATTCCGGAGCCCTGCCGGAAGCCCTGCCCCCCGACATTCTCGAAAAATATCATCTGCCTATTTTTGACCGGGCGCTTCGCGCCATTCATTCCCCCCGGTCGCCCGGTGAGGCCGAAGCGGCGAGGAAGCGCTTCGCCTTCGAGGAGATTTTTCTCATTCAGTTGAACCGCCAGCGCGAGCGCAAGCGGCATGAGCAAGAACGCGCCATTAAAATAGGAGCCGATACCGAACTGCTGAAGCGATTCACGGGAACGCTCCCCTTTCCGCTTACGAACGCCCAACGAAAAACCATTTGGCAGATCCTCGAAGATTTCAAAAAACCGCATCCTATGGCGCGCCTGCTCGAAGGCGACGTGGGCTCGGGGAAAACCCTGGTAGCCGCGGCGGTCGCGCTGAATGCGGTCGCCTCCGGCTATCAAGTCGCCTATATGGCCCCGACCGAGATCCTCGCGCGCCAGCACTTTGAGGAATTCATCAAGCGCTTGAGACCTTTCAAGGTCCGCATTGGTCTCCTCACCGGCTCGGAAGGGAGAAAATTCCCCTCCAAGGTCAACCCGAGGTCGCATACCCATATCTCGCGCTCGCAACTCCTCCGCTGGTGCCTGAATGGCGAGATACAAATACTTATCGGCACGCATGCGCTCATTGAAGAGCGCGTGAAATTCAAAAAGCTCGCGCTCGCCGTAGTGGACGAGCAGCACCGCTTCGGCGTGCATCAGCGCCGCAGGGCTGCCAAAGGCGCACGCCCGCACTTTTTGAGCATGAGCGCAACGCCGATACCAAGAACCCTTGCCCTCACTTTCTACGGCGACCTCGATCTGACCGTGCTTGACGAGATGCCGCCGGGACGAGAACCGGTCGAGACGCGCGTTATCCCTCCGCGCGAGCGCGAAAAAACGTACGAATTTATACGCGATGAAGTGAAAAGAGGCGGACAGGTATTTGTGATATGCCCCAGGATCGAGGATCCAAAAGCCATAAAAGCGGCCGGAAACGGCGAACTTTTACGGCTGGCGAACCAGCAAAAACTCGAATGGTTCGAGGTAAAATCCGTCAAGGCCGAATATCAAAAACTCTCAAAAGAAATTTTCCCCAATCTCCGCGTCGGTATGGTGCACGGTAAGCTCCTGCCGAAAGAAAAGGAAACCGCGATGCGGAAATTCAAGAACCAGGAACTCGATATCCTCGTTTCCACATCGGTCATCGAGGTCGGCGTGGACGTGCCGAATGCCTCCATTATGATGATCGAGGGCGGTGAGCGCTTTGGCCTGGCCCAGCTCCATCAATTCCGCGGCCGCGTGGGACGCGGCTCAAGAAAATCCTATTGCTTTGTTTTTACGACTAATCAGGATCACGCCAACAACCGGCGCCTGAAAGCGCTGGAGGAGGTAAAAAGCGGGTTCGAACTTGCCGAATATGACCTCCAGTTCCGCGGGCCGGGCGAGCTTTCCGGCACCCGCCAGTGGGGCATCTCCGATGTCGGCATGGAAGCATTGAAGAACATCAAAATGGTCGAAGCCGCGAGGATCGAGGCGCAAGAGTTGATTGCAAAGGACCCGGAACTCGAAAAATTCCCAGAACTTCGCGAGCGGATCGAGCACATCGGCGCGGCGGTGCATTTTGAATGAAAAAGAAACAGCGCCCGCGGGGGCGCTGGTGGCTCTACGTCGCGCTCCCCTCCGGTGGATGCGGGGGAGGCGCCTCGCCGGGGATGTGGATGCCGGCGGACTTGGCAAAGCGAATGATGTGGGCGCGGTCGCCCTCGCGGAGAAGCCGCTCGAGCGCGAGGCGCACGCGGTCCACCGCGTAGGCGAGGTGACGGTGCCGAACAACGACAAGGTAGCCATCGTCCTCCCGCTGGTAAGCGCTCGGGAATGGGGTCTCGCGCCTCTTCCCCACACGGACACTGCACCACAGAAACTCCACCACCGACTCGTCATCGAGGGCGAGGTGCCCGCTCCGTCCCTCGCGATGCGGCTCAAGGGAGAGCGCGCCGGCGATGCGGCCTCGGATCACTTCCCACGCTTCAGGGTCGGTGATCGTGGGCCGGAAGAGCGGAGCACTGCCGAGCTGGATCCGCGTCAGCTTATGGTGGAGGTAGTGCTCGCGCCATTCGTCCTTTTCCTGATCGTGGAAGACCACGATGTCGAGCTCGCCGGCCTCGAGCGCGTCGCACGTCGCCTGCGGGAGAAAGAAGAACATCCCCTCCGACTGCAAACACGCTTTGAAGATTTCCCAAGGGCTTACCACGGTCGTCGCCATCTCATCCTCCTCGTCGCGTAGTCTCACGTAGCGGCGCTATCTTCTTTGTCTCTATCATGAACGTATTATGTTGTCAATCCATCAGCCGCGGCGGGCGCGGCCGCAGACGCCAAATCACGCCGATATTTGGGCGTGAACCAAAAACCCATATATTTTCCGAGCATGAGGCGCGTCTGGGCTTCGAGGCCAGGAAAAGAGCCAAAGAGCATGATGGTAATGGGTAGGAGCAGCCACTGGAGAAGCATCCAGGCATATTTTCGCATCGGATGACCTTTTGGTCGCGGCGGAAGGAGACGCGTGGAGATATAGGCCGAGGTAATGAG
>CAYIQX010000070.1:0-2988 GCA_964365675.1 uncultured Candidatus Saccharibacteria bacterium
CCCCATTCGGCGGGGTTGGCAAAATGCGGGCCGGAGGTCGGCGGGTTGGAGTTGTATTCAAAGGGCGTATCCAGCGCCACGTGCTGGCGGCCCTGGTCCGGTACCAGAACCCCCGGCCGGTTTTGAGAATAACTCCGGCTGTAGCGAAGAATCCCATATCCGGCCGCGGCCAGAAGGACGAGTGCGACCGCGATCCATAGGACGCGCCTGCGCAAACGCGCCCGGCGCGCCCGGGCGATGTATTGGTCGCGTTCAGCTGGGGGTTGGCCGTTCACCCCGTTATAACCCCTAGATGCCCCATGAGAAACGGAGTTTCTAACGGGGCGAATAATGGGGGAAGATAAAAATCTAGGAAGATCATAGGAAACCCCGACCATTAGGCCGGGTGTAACGGGTTCACTTGATGCCGAGAAGCTCGGTGAGCCGGGCCTGGTCAAAACCAACGGTCAGTTGGCCGTCAACGTCCGTGACCGGCACGCCAAACTGGCCGGATTTTTTGATCATCTCCTCGCGGGCCTGGGCGTTCGTGGCAACATTCAGCTCCCGGTAGGCGATGCTGTTGGCCGCGAAAAATTCCTTGGTCATCCTGCAGTAGACGCAGGAGGGCGTGGTGTAAATTTTTACTTCTTTTGCCATGGTAATGATTGATGACGAATGGAGGCAATAGCGCTTTCATTTATAGTATAGCAGAGCCGTCAAGTCCCGTTAGAAATCCGCCCCGCCGCAGGCACGGCGGTAGCCGCAAGGGGCGGCCTATTGCTAACCGGACAAGCCCTCTATTTGCCGGTGAGCGCGGCCTCAATGGCAGCCTCGAATTGGGAAAACGGTACTGCGCCGACGATCATTATACCGTTCACAAAGGAGGTTGGCGTGCCCGAAGCCCCGGCGGCGCGTCCGTCGGCGGCATCCTTCTCCACCTCGGCCTTGAAGCGGCGGCTGGTCAGGCACTCCGAGAATTCCCCCTCATCCAAACCGGTTTCAGAAGCCAGGCGCTTCAGATTGATTTCGGAGAACGCGCCTACATTCTCTCCATTTATGTTCTTTGCGTAATAATTGTCCCAGATGAAATTATATACGCGGTCGTGATACGCCCAAAATTTGCCCTGCTCGTCGGCGCACTCTGACGCTTCGGCCGCGGCAGTCGATTCCTCGCCGAGAAAGGCGAAGTCGCGATATACGAGGCGCACCTTGCCGGTCCGCACGTACTTGTCGATTATCTCGCGCTCGGCCTCACGGAAAAACCGGTTGCAAAACGGGCACTGGAAATCGGCAAATTCTACGATCGTCACCGGCGCATTGGGATCGCCAAGCGCGGGATCGTCATCGGCCAGCGCCTCGGTGTTCACGCTTGTTCCCGTGCCGTTGCCCGCCGTATTACCGCCTTTTCCGCCGCTACCAAATCCGCCCGCCCAGAGCACGGCTGCGGCGATAATGACTCCGGCAATGACGATGGCACCGGGAATAAGCAAGTTGGGACCTGGCGACTCTGAAAATTGTCCTGTTGTTTCATCCATACCCCGTAGGCCAACCTTAGGCAACGAGTGTTTTGATGTCAAATGCGGGATCTTCAAGGTTTTGGCGTGCGGCGGCATTCAGCGGGACCGCCTCTCCGATCATCCTGGAGATTACCGGCCGATCCTCATGGCGGTTGATGAGCGCGGCACCAACAAGCCGTTTTCCCTGCAGGAAGAAACGCCCGTATTTCCCGTCCGGAGCAACCGAGCTCACCGCTTCGATGCCCGGCCCGCCGGCCACATGCCCGACCAGCGCGATCTGCAGGCCGAGATTGCGGATGCCGTAGGACGTAACCGACCGATATGTTTCACGCGATGCCGGGGCGACCATGTTACGCCCGGCAAGCTCACCCTGGCGGAAGGCATTGCCCCAGTTGCCGTGGGTATGGCGAAAACCGAGCGTAATATCATAAAAATCGGCTGCGTCGCCGGCGGCAAAAATTCCGGGCACGGATGTTCCGAGAAATTCATCGGTGATAACGCCATTGGCCGAAGTGTTCAAGCCGGAGGACTCGAGCCATGCGGTATCGCGAAGGAGGCCGATGCCAATGCCGAGAAAATCGGCCTCAAGCGTGCATCCCATTTCGGTCTGGATGCCTTGAACCGTCTCTCCGCCGTCAATGGCGCGAAGCCGGTCGTTCGCGACGACCTCGATATCGTAGCGCTCAAAGTTCTCGGTAAGTATCCGTCCTCCGGCCGCATCCATGAAGCGGCCCAAAAAGTGCGCGTACGGGAGAACAAGCGTAACGGGAATATTGCGCTGGGCCAGGATCTCCAGATATTCAAGCGCAATGAAACCGCCGCCGACCACGACGGCGCGGCGAACGGTTGGCAAAAATTCACGCATGGCGTCGGCATCCTCAATGGTCTGAAAACGCGAAACACCCGGAAGCTCTTCGCCGGGCGTGTTCAGGGGTTGGGGTCTCCCGCCGCTCGCAAGAAGCAGCTTCCGGAATCCGAGCTCCGTTCCGCTTTTTAAGAGCAACGTCCGCTTCGACGTATCCAAACGCTCGGCGGTCTCCCCGCCCAGGAGGAGAATATTCTTTGACACGTAATCAGCGGTTTTCCGGAGGAACATTTGCTCGCGTGTCGCCGTTCCTTTGACGTAGCTCGGCAGGAGCACGCGCGAATACAACGGATGCGGTTCATCCGACGCAATAGCAATGGAAGCCGAAGCGTCCCGGGCCCGGATGGCCTCGGCCGCAGTCATGCCGGCCACGCCATTGCCAATGATGAGGTAATCGTAGTGTTCCATGTAAAATCGTAAATTCCTTCGGGACCACTCCATTCTGAAGACGAAACTCTGAAAAACACAAATCCCCGGGGCAAACCGGGGATCTGCGTTGACGGGCTTAGTAGCGCCGCCGAGGACCTGCGTCCTGCATCCGGGCTCGGTGGCAGGTGCGGCAGTAGAGGGGAGAGGTCGGAACGCCACTCTCATCCGTTCGCGGCTGGAACGGCAGTTCCGTTATCT
>CAYIQX010000071.1:0-2814 GCA_964365675.1 uncultured Candidatus Saccharibacteria bacterium
AAATGGCTGCTGATATGCTGACCCGAATTAGGAAGTGTTTCATAAGGGGGCAGAGGAGGGCGGCCGGCGCATGAGCGGCCAGAGGGCGCTCATGCGGGAACCGGCCTCCCGTATTCCCCGAACGGGCCTTAGTCAGTGTCGTCGCAGCGGCCGCGCGCGATAACGAGCAAGCCGGGGTTCGTGGTATCACCAGAGCCGCCGACCGCTCCGCCACGGATGACGAAGGATGACGTAGTTGTCGCCCCGCCTTTCCCGGCGTAAATACTTGTCCATACGCCGTCAGAATCGCGCAGTTCAATACAGCCGGCGCGCACGCCTCCGGATTCCACGGTAATCGTGGTTGATGCGGTTGCTGAAATTGGCCCCACGTAGGCATCACCAAGGACGCCGATCTGCTCGGTGGGGCTCGTCGTGGCGTTCACGCCGACGCGAGTCCGGAACACCGCCAAGTCGCTAACGACAAGGTTGCCGGTACCGGTGGTGGCATAGCCGACACCGAGGCCGCCGGAGAGAAGACCTGACCCGGTGACGCCGAATTCCACGCTAGGCGAACCGGTCGCGTTTACGCCGAGGCGGCCTCTTGAGAGGATGAAGTCACTTGCAACGATGTTGCCGGTTCCGGTTGTGGCATACCCGGCGCCGAGGCCGGCAGAAACAAAGCCGGACCCGGTAACGCCGAACTCAACCGTTGGCGAGGTCGTGGCGTTTACCCCGAGGCGGCCTCGAATGACTGCAAGATCGTTCACCAGAAGGTTGCCCGAACCGGTGGTGGCATAGCCGACGCCGAGGGCGGAGCTGAAGTAGCCAGAGCCGGTAACGCCGAACTCAACCGTTGGCGAGGTCGTGGCGTTTACCCCGAGGCGGCCTCGAATGACTGCAAGATCGTTCACCAGAAGGTTGCCCGAACCGGTGGTGGCATAGCCGACGCCGAGGCCGCCGGTGAAGTAGGCATTCGTGCCCGAGAGCGCGACCGCTGGTGAGGTCGTACCGCCGATGCCGACGCTTGAATAGAAGAATCCATTTCCCGTGGCCTGGACAGTTGAGGAGGCATAGACGTGGCCGAGCGACGCTGCGCCCGTGAATGTCGAGACCCCAGTTACCGTCAGCGTGCCGCCGGTGGTGATGTTGTCACCGATCGTGGTTGCCGAGAATACGCTGTATACGACCGCGAGTAAAAAAATAGCCGTAATGCTCAATACCATTACGACGTCCCGATGGAGGACGAATGTCTGCCGTTTGCCCATAATATGAAAACTCATTACTGAATTAAGCGCCTAGGCGATCTTTAAGTGCGGAGGAACGATTTCCGTCCGGCCTCGGTATCAATGGTAGGACTCGACTACCTACCGCGAGGCAACATTAATATTGTAGCATCGGGTCTATTGAAATCGTGTACACCTGTGGATAACCCCGCGGACCCGAATCCCGCTATGCACCCCCCTGCCGCGCCCGCTCGGCAAAAAATCCTTTATATCGTTACGAAATCCGTCTGGGGCGGCGCCCAGCGCTATGTATTCGATCTTGCCACCCGGCTGCCGGCCGGCCGGCTTGACATCAGCGTGGCCTGCGGCCCCTCGACAAGCTCGGGGCAGGCGGGAACGCTTGACGAAAAACTCCGAGAAGCCGGTGTCAGGGTCATCCCGATTCCTACACTCCGGCGCAACATCAATATATGGAAAGAGCTGACATCCTGCTGGTCGCTCTTCCAATGTTACCGCCGTGAAAGACCCGACATCATTCATCTTTCCAGTTCCAAGGCCGGCGGCCTCGGCGCGGTAGCGGCGTTCCTCTATAAACTCACGACCCACACCTGGCGGACTCGCGTTATTTTTACGGTCCACGGGTGGCCGTTCGGCGAGGACCGGCCGTGGTGGCAGCGCGCCCTCATATTCCTGGCCTGCTGGGCTTCCGCATTCCTGACCGACCGCATCATCCTCATTGATACCGCCGACTACCGGCTGGCCCGGCGGTTCATACCCGAAGAAAAACTCACCCTCATCTTCCACGGCATTGATCCGATACCATTCTTGCCCCGTTCCGATGCACGCGCATTTTTCAGTGAACGGATCGGCCCCATTACCGCCGATACATTGCTCCTCGGCGCCAATGCCGAGCTCACAAAGAACAAGGGACTCGATTATCTGATCGACGCGATCGGTCAGATAAAACTGAAAGCGAAAGACTTAAGGCTAAAAACTATCGTGATGGGGGAAGGTGAGGAACGCCAGCACCTCCAGGAAAAAATCCATCAGTGCGGCCTCGGTGATACGATATTCCTCATCGGGTTCGTGCCCGATGCCCGAAAGTACCTCCGCGCACTCGACCTCTTCGTACTGCCCTCTATCAAGGAGGGGCTCCCCTACGCGCTCATCGAGGCCGCGGCCGCAGGCCTGCCGATAGTTGCCAGCCGCGTGGGCGGTATCCCGGATATTATTCAGAATGAAAAATCGGGCCTCATCGTACCGCCCAGGGATCCAACCACACTTGCCGAAGCGATGCAGAAGCTCTTGACCGACCGTACGCGTGCCACGCGGCTCGGCAGTCATGCGCGTGACACGGCGTTCAGATCATTCCGCATAGATGCGATGATAGCAAATACGCTCTCTTTATATGGAGCGCATTTCTAAATAAATGACTTCGCGGTCTTTCTCCCTGAAAACCATTCTCCTGCTTCTCGGCGACGCCGCCATGCTGGCCTTCGCCATCTTTTTGGCGCCGTTCGTCCGACACCTCGGTGTGCCCGAGCCGGGCATCCTCGCGCTCTACCGCTTCGCCGCGCCATTCCTTATCGGCCTTTCGCTGGCCGGATTTACC
>CAYIQX010000072.1:0-2736 GCA_964365675.1 uncultured Candidatus Saccharibacteria bacterium
TCATCTGGCAGACCAAGGGCTTCCCCATAGATAAGCCGGAAAACGTCACTCTCCTGCTTCGCGACTGCGTTGACTCGTCGCGTACGATTGCCACCGTCGTTTCCACCTCGACCGATGCCTCGAGTCATGCCTGGGCGATTCCCCTCACTATTCCCATCGGGAAGTATCTGGCCTGGCTTGATGTGTGGAGCTCGTACATTGACTACCGCAGCCGGGCCAGCGACTTTTCCGACGCGCCGTTCTCGATCACTGCGCCGTAGGTTTGGCATCGCGTTCACATCATTAATAAATTCCTACAGTATGAATAGAGGAAAAGACATCGCTATCATCGCACTCGCCCTCCTGTTCCTCGCGAGCATCGGGGGTGGATTCTACTTTGCCCGCCGGGGTCCAATCCTGGTTGGGTCGGAGCCGTCAAAGGAAATCTGCGATATCCTGCCGCTGTACACCGGGCCATCCGAATCCTCGGGCGGCTTCGGGGCCTACCCGTATATTGCCCAAGACATTTGCCGGGTGGTGTTTGCGTCGGAGAAAAGTGATCCGGCGATATGTGATAAGGTGAAAATCGCCGACGTAAAAGGCGGCTGCTACGGGATGCTCGCGGTCAAGACCGGCGATAGCGGTCTCTGCGCCAAGGCGCCGGCGGATGCCCGCGACCGATGTTACAGCGAGGCAGCGTCTAAACTCGGCGCAGCGGCCTGCGAGGCGATCCAGGCAGTTGATGCGCGCGATAACTGCCTGGCGAACGCCGCAAACCGCCTCGGCGACCCCTCGCTCTGCCGCAAGATCACCAGCGTAAACCAGCGCGATTCCTGCTACATGAACATGGCCAATCGGGATCCGGCCTTCTGCGGTGAAATTGCAAACCCCCAGATGCGCCAGGACTGCCAGCGAAACATCGGGCGCTAGCTCACGGAGGTATGAACTCCGCCGACCCATTCGCGCCGGTTGATGAATTTGTCCCCCCAGCGCGCGGGAAGGGCGTGAAAACCGCCGCCATCGTACTCCTGGCTCTTGCCGTCGTTGCCGTCGGCGGCGGGGGAATTTACTACTTCCAATTTTACCGCCCCAAAGTCTACGCCCGGGCGGTAATCCGGCTCTACGATGCGGCCATGACCGAAGGCCGGACCGCCGGTACGGAAGGCGTGAAGAATGAGGCGGACTTCTCGGGAGCCCGCGCGACAGTTCAGAAGCAAGAAGCGCTCGCCCGCCGGGTGCAGTCCGACCTCCTCACCCTGGATCCGCCCGCCGGCCTGCGAAATTCCCATGAGACGTACCTCGGCTTCATCGAGCTGAATCTGGCCGCGCTCGCCGATGCCAGACCCAAAGCCGAGTTCTTCGCGGCGGCCGCTGACTTCCACGCCGAGATGCAAAAGACGGCTCAAGCCATTCAGCCCGAACCGCAGCCCCCGGCATCGCCGGGGACTCCCGTGCCGATGCCGCAGCCGCCGAGCGTGAGCGATGTACAGCGGGTATGGGAGGAGGCGATCCCGCGCCTGCAGCGGCTGGGCGGCGATCTCCTCCGCGTCGAGATTACCAGCATCACCGAGCCGACATTCGCCGAACTCCGGACGGCCTGGAGTAAAGCCGAGCCGGCCCTGCCGGTTCTCCTGGCCTTCATCCGGAAGCTAGATCCCCGAGTGAGCCTCGCCACCGTTCAGGAACGCATTGCCCCGGCCGAGCTCAAACAAGCAGGAACCGCATTCGAAGACCTGGGCAAGTTCGGGAACCTCGTTGAAAAGACGCTTGAATCATCGAACGCCCCAGACCTCCTCGCCTTCCGCACCTTCCCCCGGCAAGCCGAACTATCTGAACGCGCCTACCGGCTCCTCCAGACCACCGAGGACCTCCGCAGGCGCTACGGCCAATGATGACCAACCCCTATCGCGCGCTTCGCACGTTCTCCTCCCTCGCCGTTATACTCACGCTCGCAGCCGCTTCAGCGCACGCTTCGAGCCACCTTGCCGCACCCCTGGTGGTGAAATCCGGCTACGGCCTCGGCGCAAGTTTCATCTACTCGACCGCATCGAAGGCCGAAGGCCGCGCCGGAATGAAAATCAGCTTCTTCTATGAAGGGAGTACGGCCCAGCTTGCCGGATTCCGCCTCTACGAGAAGAAACCCGGCGATGCCTCCTTTACCCGCGTGGCCGAGTTTACCGATCTCCTTTCCATTGGCGGGGCAATCTATCGCATTTCAGGCGTCTGGTCGCTCGGCCGCGTCTCCGGCACCAACTCCTGGCTGATCAACCGCGTTATCCCCGGCAACCCGGCCGGCGTACCCTACTACGGCTCGCAATCGGCTTGGCCCGTCGGCGCCTACCGCTACTACGCCGCGGCCATTGACGGGCAGGGGATGGAGGGGCCGCCATCAAAGACGGCAAACGCTCATATGCTCGAGCCGTTGAGCGTGCTTGCGCCAACGGCGGCGCAATCTCCGGTTGAACTCATCCCCCTGTTCCACTGGACAGTCCCCAGCGGCATTGGTCTAGCGGACCGCCACGCCTTCACCATCCGTCTCTCTGAAGGCGGGAGGGAAGTGTGGGTCGGCATTAATCCGGAAACGATAGATTCCAAACGCTACGACGGCCCGGCGCTCGAGGCGGGAAAATCCTATACTGCCCACATCCACGCCGAGCTGGCCAGCTTTTCCCAGCGCCCGCTGGACAGCTATTTCGCGCTGCCGAGGAGCGTTGAGACATTTACGGTGAGCGCGGCGCCGCTGCCGCAGCCGCTGCC
>CAYIQX010000073.1:0-2688 GCA_964365675.1 uncultured Candidatus Saccharibacteria bacterium
CCCGCTCCACCGTCTCGCCGGAAAAGCCCATGCCGGGCATGACATAGGCCTTGGGGCCGATGCGTTTATCGTGCCGAAGGATCTGCCCGATCTTTTCAAGATTTACATGGAATCGCACGCTGAATTTCGTGAGCTCGGAGATAAAGCTGACCGAGGTCGCGACAAAAGCATTGGCCGCGTGCTTGGACATTTCGGCCTCTTCCAACGAAACAGGGAACTTCGGACATTCGATGGCCGAAAAAAATTCGAGCGCGGCCGCGGCCGCCGACGGCTCTCCGCCCATGACCATGAAGTCCGGCTTCAAGAAACGCTCCAGCGCGACACCAAGGCGCAAAAATTCAGGGAAGTATAATATGGCAATTCCGGGGTAGGCCTTCGCGAGCTCGCGGCAGGTGCCAAGCGGCAATTGCGAGGAGACGACCAGTATCTTCCAGGGATGGGCTTTTGCCACTTCATCGAAAAGCGCCCGGAACGATGCCATATCCACGCCGGATCCGGTAACCTTACAGTCCTCGGCAAAAAAGCAGACCTCGGCCGCGTTGGAAGGATCGCTGATGTCGGGCGAGAAGGAAAGACGTCCGGCTTGGCGGAGTTCCCGTATCCCCTCCTCCATACCGGGCTCAAATACCGGCGGCTTCCCGGCCTTATAGCCGACCGCAATATCAGGCGGTGAAACAAGGCGCACCTCGTGCCCGAGAGTCCCGAGGCCTACGGCATACACCGAGGCGAGATGCCAAGATCCGACAACGGTGGTTTTCATCATACGTTTGCGTACCGCCCCCCCCGAATGATGCGGTAGCCCTTAATGAGTTCACGGATACCATCAGCCAGCGAATAGGCGGGCTTGAATCCGGTGCGCTCTATTTTCTCATTGGATACAATGTAATCGCGCTTATCCGGGTCCGCACCGACTTTTGCTTCCGTAAAGTAAAAATCGGGAACTTGTTTTTTAATTTCCCCACAGAGTTCACGCTTGGAAAGATTGGCGTCGGACAGGCCGACGTTATAGGCCTCGTTTTTCATGCGCTCAAAATTATCGATGCAGTGGATGAACACCCGCGCGATGTCGCGGATGTGGAGGTAGTTTCGTTTAAAATCGGCCTCAAAGAGCACCAGGAAGCGGTCGGTTGCCGCCCGATAGACAAAATCATTTACCAGAAGATCAAGGCGCATGCGGGGCGAGGTACCAAAAACCGTCGCAAGCCGCAGCGTAATGGCGTCCCCGGCGTCAAGAATGAGTTTCTCGGCTTCCACTTTCTGCCGGCCATAGCGGGAGACGGGTTTTAATGGCGTCTCCTCGGTGCAATGCACGCCCTTCTCCCCGATGCCGTAGCCGCTGTTCGTGGTCGGGAAAATTATTTTCTGTCCCGGCCTCCGGAGCTCGAGGATAAGCTTGATCGCGCCGACATTGGTGGATTCGGACTCCAGCGGTTCCTTGTCGCAAAGGGGCGCGCCGACCAGCGCGGCAAGCGGAATAATAAGTTCCGCGGCGGCGATAGGGCGCGCCATGAGTTCGCGGTCCCGGGCATCTCCCCGGACGATCTCCAATCTCGGGTTATGACAGACATCAAGAAGGGACGACTGCTGGAACCTGAAACTGTCGAGAACGGTAACTTCGTGTCCCCGTGCCAAAAGCTCGGGGACAAGGACCGATCCGATATATCCGGCGCCGCCGGTAACAAGAATACGCATGGTCTTATGATACGCCGCCGGATATACGGGTAATGTCTTTGATGTGCGCCGAGAAAAAATCCCTGTGCCGCGCGATGATATGCTGTTCTCCGGCCAGTGCCGACCAGCGATGCCGCGAGAGGGCGAGGTCAGTTCCCTCTGCCGGCACCAGTCCATCGCCATGCTCCATCAATTTTCGCAAAAACGCAATGGGGTCTTTCTCCGAAATGGAATTAATAACCTCCCACACGCGGTGGCTGTAAAAGTACCCCTCCACTTCCTCCCGAAAATCGAGATTGAGCGTATCGCGAACCCCGCGGTCTTGGCGATTCACCGGGTCTCCCACATAGACATACATGCCATTATTGAAAAGGCACTTCTGCCATACGAACGAGGCAAAAATGTCATCAAAGCGCCCGGCATGCGGCCAGAGCATGGGCAACGGGAAGAGCACTTTTGAAAATACGGTATTTTGCATGTTATACGGCGACCAGACATCACGGAGCACATAGTTTTTCTCGCCGATGGCGTTTAACGGCAATGGCTTCGGATACACCAAGCGCGTCATGGCATCCATATCCGGGTCTCCGAGCGAAATGCCCTGGAAAAGGCCGATGACCTCGGGTCCAACAGGCGTCTTGGAGGGCCGTATCGCGGTCTCGAACTTCTGCCGGAACGCCAAGGGAAACCCCCGCGGATAGATCTCGATCGGCGCATCCGAAGTCCGAAGATAGTTATGCCACGGAGCGGACGAGATGGGTTGTACCGCCATCACTCTGCTCGCTACCGGCGTTGTCAGCACCCGATACCATTCATCAAAGTAGTCCGGCGACGGGATGTTATCGTCATCCACCGAAAGGATGTAATCCGGGTCAAACTCAACGGCGCGGAGCCATGCCACCGGCCGGCGGCGGGGCGTTTTCCAGCCGATGGTCTCGCTTACGGCAAAGCGCTCCTGATCAGATGGTTCAAGGTATTCTACGCGGCATTGGAATTTTGACGTATCAAAGGGCGCGG
>CAYIQX010000074.1:0-2445 GCA_964365675.1 uncultured Candidatus Saccharibacteria bacterium
CCGCTAGCAGACGAAGTCGTCTGCTCGCGTCCCCGTTTTGTATTTTAGAGACAGTATTTCCATGCCTGGTTCAGACATTTTTCGTCTCATCGGCTTGCCGCAAATAGCAACGGTCGTTTCTATTTGCGACCACTGGGTATACTAGTATGATGAAGCTATGGGACGGAGTATCCACCGGCGCTCGCTCGCTTGGGATCTTCTGCGGGCCATAGGATATGGGGCCGTATTAGTATCTCTTTTTGTTGCGCCGAACATCGGGCAGGCGCTAAAGCCGTTTTTGGGAGGCACCTCCTCCAAACGGCGCGACTGGGAGCGCAAGCGGGTGCGGGAAGCGCTCACGCGGTTGCGTAAACGACGGTACGTGCGTTTCGAGCAAAAAGGGTCGGAGGTCCACATTGTGGTTACAGAATATGGGAGGCAGAGATTGCGGAAGTTTGAATTTGATACCGTCGCCCCGCCGCCGGAGCCGCGGCGGTGGGATCATAGGTGGCGCATCGTGGCGTTCGATATTCCCGAAACGAAAAAACGCCAGCGGGTGATATTTCGTGATAAGCTTCGCGAGCTCGGATTCCTCGCTTTTCAGAAGAGCGTGTGTGTCTATCCGTACCCCTGTGAGGATGAGATCGATTTTCTTACGCAATTTCTCAATATTAATCGGTACGTCCGCTACATTGAGGCGCATGCGCTCGGCACTGCCGAAGGAAAAGCGCGCCTGCATTTCGGCCTTCTCTAGTTCCACCGCAGCGGTGAAGTCAACGGGGGATTTGCTTTACCGCAAATAGCGGCGGTCGTCGCTATTTGCGGTGCAAACAGTTCTCGGGAGTATAGCGCGTAAGTCCCATTGTCGCTGGCCATATTTTTCGATACCATAGCAAGGTTCCATGACGGCGAAATCTGATTACCTTAAAGCCGCGCGAGCGAGCGACATCCCGACCCCTCAAGGTCGGATTTTGTATCGAGCGTTCGAGGTTCTGCCGGGTATGCTCGCCTGGGCGACTATCATCAGTATCTTCGTTGCCAGCCGCTATGCGCCGGTATTCGCCAGTTTTTTTGTTATCGCTTTTGATATTTATTGGCTCTTTAAAACCGTATTTTTGTCCCTGCACCTTCGCGCCGGTTACGGCATGATGCAGAGGCATCTCAAAGCCGATTGGATGGCCAAGCTGTATGACCTTAAAACTTATAACGTAGAACTTAAAACTGATTACTGGCGCGATATCCACCATCTCATCATCCTGCCGTTCTATAAAGAGTCCTACGAGGTGATGCGACTCGGACTTGAGGCCATCCGCGCCAATGCCTATCCCAAGGACCGGATGATGCTCGTGCTCGGTGTGGAGGAGCGCGCCGGAGCCGAGGCCATGGAGGCCGCCGGCCGGCTCGAACAGGAATTTGCCAGCATATTTGCCAAATTCCTCACGGTCGTGCACCCGGCCGATATCACCGGAGAATTGCCGGGCAAGGGGTCGAATGAGACATTTGCGGCGCGAAAAGCCGTAGCCGAACTCATTGATGCGGCCGGCGTCCCCCATGAGCGCGTCATTGTGTCATCTTTTGACAGTGATACCATTGTGCCGCCGCAGTATTTCGCCATCCTGACTTATCATTACCTGACCGCAGCGAAGCCCCTCCGCTCCTCATACCAGCCGATACCGGTATACAACAACAATATTTGGGAGACGCCAGCGTTCGCGCGCGTGGTCGCGGTGTCGGGCACGTTCTGGCAGACCATGCAGCAGGCCCGGCCCGAACGCCTGGCTACTTTTTCGTCCCACTCCATGCCGTTAAAAGCGTTGGTGGAGATGGGCTACTGGCCGGTGAATCTCGTTTCCGAGGATTCGCGCATTTTCTGGCAGGCCCTTCTTTTTTACGACGGCGACTATCGGACCATCCCGCTCTACTACCCCGTATACATGGATGCCAACGTCGCCCCAACCCTTATCGAGACGGCCAAAAACGTATACAAACAGCAAAGGCGCTGGGGCTGGGGCGTGGAGAACGTGCCCTATCTCCTCTTTGGATTTTTGAAAAATCCCCGAATGCCGCTCCGCCGCAAACTTTACTTTTCCTTCAACCAGTTGGATGGATTTTGGTCCTGGGCCACAAACGCGATGATAATATTTTTTCTCGGCTGGCTGCCGGTCATCATCGGGTCAAGCGAATTTAATACCTCCCTCCTGGCCTATAACCTGCCCCGGGTTACGCGCTGGATCATGACGCTCTCCATGGTCGGGCTCATTACCTCGGCCTATATCTCCACGCGTCTCCTTCCGCCGCGGCCCGCCGGACATCCGCTACGAAAATACGCCTGGATGCTTCTCCAGTGGCTGCTCCTACCCATTACCATCATGCTCTTCGGCTCTTTCCCCGGCCTTGAAGCCCAGACGCGCCTCATGTTCGGGAAATATATGGGTTTTTGGTTCACGCCCAAATATCGCCGTGAAC
>CAYIQX010000075.1:0-2296 GCA_964365675.1 uncultured Candidatus Saccharibacteria bacterium
CGCGAGCGCCTCTGGAATGGCACGGCCGCCAAGGATCGCCGCACCGCCAACCAACACCTCCTCGCCGGACAGCATGCCCCGCGCCCCTTTCCCGGCAATCGCCTGGAAGTCATTCACCTCGCGGAGCGAAATCCCGTCGCGTTTGGCCCTGGCCACGATGGCATGCGCAATGAAATGCTCCGATAGCGCATCCACTGATGCGGCGAGTTCGAGGACTTGGCGCGCATCATGGCCTGCGAGCGGCCACACCCGCTCAACGCCGTACTCGCCCCTGGTGAGCGTGCCGGTCTTGTCGAAGAGCACCACGTCCACGTTTCGCGCCGCCTCAAGGGCCCGGCGCTCGCGAATGAGAAAGCCCGAGCGCGCCGCCAGGGTCGTCGAGATGGTCGCAACGAGCGGGATGGCGAGACCAAGCGCGTGCGGACAGGCGATAACGAGCACCGCCACCATCCGCTCCACGGCAAACGCGGCTCCGCTACCCGCGCCAAGCCATGCCAAGAGCGTTACCAGCCCGCCGATGACAGCGATGTTCGTCAGATAGAATGCCGCGCGATCCGACAAGAGCTGGAGCCGAGATTTCGACGCCTGCGCCTCGGCAATGAGCCGCTGAATACCGGCGAGGAACGTGTGCGCACCGATCTTGGTCACACGGATCGTGAGCGATCCCTCGCCGTTCGCGGTACCGGCAATGACCTCGCTCCCCGCAGTTTTCGCCACCGGCTGGGATTCGCCGGTTACCATGGCCTCGTTCACCTCGGAACGGCCATCGGATACAACGCCATCGGCCGGAACCTTGCCTCCGGGCCGCACGAACACGATGTCCCCTTCCTGCAATTCCGCGAGCGGGACTAACTCGGTGTGCTCACCGCGCATTACCTCGGCAGTGTCCGGCAGAAGTTTTGAAAGTTCGCGGAGCGCGCCCTGGGCGCCGGATACCGCTTTCATCTCCATCCAGTGGCCGAGAAGCATGATGGTGATAAGCGTCGTAAGTTCCCAATAGAGTGCGCCTTCCACTCCCATTACGGTTACGTAAACGCTGTAGACGTATGCGACCGAAATGGCGATGCCGATAAGCGTCATCATGCCCGGCAACCGGCCGCGGAGCTCGCGCCACGCGCCCGCAAGGAACACCCAACCGCCGTAAAAGAATACGGCCGACGCTAAAACGGCTGACAGATAGCCGGAGCCGGGAAACGCCGGTGCTGACCAGCCGAAGAGGCGTTCGGATAACTCGGAAAAAAGCACTACCGGAACGGTCAGCGCCAAGCTCACCCAAAATTTCCTTACGAACATGACCGTGCTGTGCCCAGCATGCTTGTCATGGCCCGTTGCGCTTTTCACTTTTCGTTTTTCGATTTTCGCTTGCACAAGGTTCATCCCGCAATGGGGACAAAGTCCGGCGCGTTCCTGCCGGATCTCCGGATGCATGGGGCAACTGTACATATTGAGAGTGTAGCACTCTATGCGCTATAGGAAAGTTTTAGACAGATACATCTCAAACGCGGGATGTAAGTTTTCTATAAGCGGATACCGTTTGTACTCCCGCGGTTCTATCCAGAGGAACTGATCGTGGTCTTGGCTAAGGATTACCCGGTCTGAGTCCGAAACGCATCGGAAAAATATCCCAACGATTTGCCATTGCTCATTTTTGACGACTGGCCGCCATTCGTCAACGAAAAATGGCTCCTGAATTTCGACTTCAAGTCCAGTTTCCTCTCTAACTTCTCGTTTCAAACTTTCATCAAACCGCTGTCCGGGTTTCATCCTTCCCCCAGCTACATCGTACTTTCCGGTGTTTGCGCCTTCATCATATTTGGCCGACTCGCGCAAAATGAGAACCTTGTCGCGACAAAAAATAAACGCCTTAGTCGCTACAAAAAGTTTTACTTCTTCAGGACTCGTGCTCATATTTCATTTCCTCGCCATCAACCTCGGGTCGTGGAGCATGGATATCAGCGCCGCAAGCGCGCGGCAACAGCGAATTGCATGAGGTAGCGATCGATATCCTCCCCGGTAGTCCCATACGTTCGATCGGCCGCCGCATCGCAGAGGAGTTCCCGAAGCCGGGCAATCTCTTTCAGACGGCCTCGATGGCGAGGGTCATCGAGCGTCAGGTCAATAAGTTCAAGGGCGCGATGGAACGCAGCCCGAACGCCCGCCTCGTCCCTGCCCCGCATGACCATCTTATGCACCTCGCTCCCGATGTTCCCCAACTGCTCAAGCAGGGAGAGCGTCCGCCATCGCCCGCTTGCGAGTTCCTGATGCTGAAACGGCATATCAATGGGTTAACTGGGCC
>CAYIQX010000076.1:0-2241 GCA_964365675.1 uncultured Candidatus Saccharibacteria bacterium
AACCTCCAACCTTGGGCTTAAGAGGCCCCTGCTCTGCCGTTGAGCTACGCGCGGGAATGCCGAGGGAGAGGATCGAACTCTCATGGCCTTGCGGCCAGTTGGTTTTAAGCCAACCGCGTATACCAGTTCCGCCACCTCGGCACAAGGCGCCGGCGGGAATTGCACCCCGGAGGAGAACGCTTCGCGTTCCCTACGGGGCAAGCCCGCGAATGGAGGTTTTGTTCCCGGTTTGTCTCCGACGTAATGTCGGAGCTACAAATCGCAATCCCGTAGGCAAACGGCGGCAAGAGGCGCGGAGGGGATTTGCACCCCTGAATAACGGTTTTGCAGACCGTCGCGTTTGCTACTTCGCCACCGCGCCGCTGTTTGCCGGCGGGACAGACCTCAGCGTTTCTACTTCGCCACGGCGCCAGAATTTTGTGCGGGACAGAGCCATGCCTTACTGCTTGGCTACCGTGCCGTGCGCTTCAAAATACCAGAAAATATTGCAAAATTCAACTACTCCGCCCCCTTCTCGCCAAGCAGTTTTTCTATCCGCTCCCTTCGCTTTTCGTCCTGGTCCATCGCAAAGGTTATGCGCGGCACCGGACGCATGCGGAGTTTTCGGTTCAGCGTGAATTGTATGTCCCCCGCCGACCTCGTTAATTCCTCAAAGGTTTGGCGTTCTCCGGCCGCGTTCTCTCCGAGAATTGATATATAGATGGTCGCATGAAATAGATCGTGTGAAACCGTTGCCCGGGTCACCGTTACCATCGTTCCGGCCGGGAACGGAAAGTCGCGCAAAAGAATACCCGCGACGACTTCGCGGAGAAGATTCTCCACTTGTTCTACTCGTCGGCCGCTGGCCATAGCTCAAAGTTGCAGGGCAACTTTTTCTTCGGTGAAGATCGTAAGCGTATCGCCCGGCGCAATGAATACTTCGGTATCGGCCAGGATGCCAAACTCCTGTCCGGCGGGAACTTCGTCGGCTGCTTTATGCTGGCTCTGGAGTTCCAGGATCTTTCCCGCGCCGATAACAAGACTGTTCCGGACGAGGTCGAACCGCGCCCCCTTGGCGATCTTCCCCGTTTCCACGCGGCCGCCGACGATCTGCTTGGCGCGGTCTTCCTTGAAGAGCGCCAGGATCTTCGCCGTTCCCATGTCAACGCGTCTCAATTCTGCCGGAGCGAGGGCCAAAACCATGCTTCGCACGGAGTCGAGGAGTTCGTAGATAATGTTCCCGGTCACTACGGTTACGCCCGAACGCTCGGAAAGTTCTTTCAAGGCGGGCGGAAATTTCACCCGGAAGCCCACGACGAAAGTATTCTTCGTGGCCGCGGCCAGTTTAATATCGGACTCATTAATATCGCCTACCTCGCTTTTCACGACGCGATTCCCTAATTCGTCCGAGCCTATTTTTTCAAGCGCGGCAACGAGCGCTTCTTCCGACCCCAGGACATCGGTTTTAAGAACGATGTGAACGATATGTTTACCCGGCGCCGCGGCGGCAGTTCTCTCTTTTTGACGGGCAGGGGTTTCTACTTCTTGGACCCAGGCCTCGGCCTCACCCCGCGTATTGAACATGCGGAACGGTTCCCCCAGCGCCGGCGCCTTCGGGAAGCCGATAATGCGGATGGGTTCGGCGGCATGGGCCTCCTCGATCGCCTCGCCCTGAAAATTCTCGAATATCCGCACCGGGGCAACGTCCTTGCCTACGGTAATGTATCCGCCGCGCCGCACGGTACCGTCTCCCACGAGGAGCGTGGCCGTAGCCCCGCGCTGGGGATCGAGATGGGACTCCACGACCACCCCTTCCCCGGGTTTTAGGGGGTCGCTTTCTAGTTCTTCGAGTTCGGCCAAAAGGAGGATGGTTTCCAGGAGCGCTGGTACCCCCTCCCCGGTTTTTGCGGAGAGCTCCACTACCGGCACCGTTCCGCCGAAGCCCTCGACGAGGATGGATTTTTCGGCCAGCTGGTTTTTTACCCGCACCGGGTCCGAGTTTGGTTTGTCCACTTTGTTGATGGCGACCACAAAGGGCAATTCGGCTTCACGGATTATCTGAATAGCTTCTTCCGTTTGCGGCTTTACGCCTTCATCTGCCGCCACGACCAGCACCGCGATATCGGCGACATGCGTTCCCCGGATGCGCATGGCCGAAAATGCCTCATGGCCCGGCGTGTCGATAAAGGTAATGCGCCTGCCGTGATGCTCGGTTTGATAGGCGCCGATATGCTGGGTGATGCCGCCGCTTTCTTTCTCGGC
>CAYIQX010000077.1:0-2173 GCA_964365675.1 uncultured Candidatus Saccharibacteria bacterium
CGAACCCGATCATCGAGAGCGCCGTAAGGAAGAGTCCTCCGCCCAATACGCCTTTCGCGCCGCGTCGATCAATAAACTTACCCGTGAGAACGCTAATGAAGAATATAGGGATCGTAAAACCGGCGTAGATAAGCCCGACCGAAAATTCGCTTAAGCCGAGAGCGGTTGTGTAGAGCGGCCCCAAAAGAGCGATGAACCCCCAATGGAATGCAAAAGTAAAAAATACGACTATAAGGAACTTCCCAAGGAATCCGAGCATACCAAACTCTCTGATACCAGCAATATACACATGATCCCGGCGCCATACATCTTCTGCTGCGCGCCAAAGCGGTTCCCGATGCGTTTCTTGAGGAAGAACAAAAAAGCTGATAAATGCCATCAGGAGCGAAATAACGAGTGACAGCAAGAAAGCATACTCCAAATGATACGAGAGCAGCATACCCGCGAGGAGCGGCCCAATGGAGAACCCTAAATTGTGAATTCCCTCGGCGAGACCATTGAAGCGACCGGCACGCCGGTTCGGTGTAAGCGCTACTTGCTCGGCATCCGCAGGGATGATGAATGACTGTGTAGCCAGCTCGTAAAAAATAAGCGCGAGAATGAACAGGACCGGGTGACGAAGCGTAAGGAAAAGGAACGCAGCGCAAGCGAGCAGTATACCAGATAAAAATATAGTTCTTCGTCTTCCGAAGCGGCTGGCAAAGGCGCCAAGCGGAACATCAATGAGCGTGCCGAATAGTTCCGGCAACGCAAAGACGATACCGAGGACCGCAATATTCGCAAAGATGTGCTCAGAAAGGATCGGAAGCGTAAGAGAGAAGGCGCCGTACACAATACCAAAAAGGAACTCCAAAAGCATGAGGAGATACAAGCGACTATGTATCGGGCGGTGGTGGAAAGCGCGAAGCATACTACCCGGCCATGATCTCGCGCTCCTTGCCCTGTCCGGTTTCTTCGATCTTCTTATTCGCCTCCCCCACTATTTTCTCAACTTCCTGTTTTTTCCGGAACTCCTCGTCCTCGGAAATGGTCTTGGCCCTTTCCTCGGCATCAATCGCTTTCATGGCTTCATCGCGCGCTCGGCGCACCTGGATGCGCGACGCTTCAAGCTTTTCTTTCAAGATTTTTACAAGGTCGCGCTTGCGCTCCTCGGTGAGCGTCGGTAGGGCCAAGCGGATCG
Organism: uncultured Candidatus Saccharibacteria bacterium; assembly: GCA_964365675.1. Lineage (GTDB taxonomy): Bacteria > Patescibacteriota > Minisyncoccia > Sungbacterales > SURF-37 > JACQMJ01. The sequence goes on from CAYIQX010000077.1 coordinate 1,181, forward strand.
TATCCTGATCGGCGATTGGATTGATGCCCAGAGGGGAGAACTGAATGGCTTTTTCGATGGCCGGCAGGAGTGATCTGTCCCAGGGTTGAATAAGAATTTGCCGCGCTTCGGGCACGGAAATGGCGGCAAGCACTTTCAGGGGTTGGCGCGAACCGTAGGCCTCGACCTCAAGATCCTCTACCAGCACAGGCGTAGCGCGACCGGTACGGAACGGGGCGATATCGCTCTTAAGATCAACGAGGACTTTTTCGAGTTTTAAACGGAGTTCAACCACGGGGATAAAAATAGAAAATCAAAATATCGAAATTATAGCCGCTCCGACGGAACGGCGGAGCTTCCAAATTTTTGCTTTTTGATTTTTGACTTTTTCTCTGGTCACGGCTGTACCATCACATACATCACACTCCTCTCCACCGCATCCATGAGCAACGCCGTCACGCGATGCCCTTTCGTTACCGTTGCCGCCGGCGAGGTAAGAATAGCCCAGTGCTGGCCATCGTCCCGGCTTTCAAAAATCTGACTATTGGCCGACACCAGAATGCGCCGGCTATTGACGGGATCTACCGCGATAGCAAGTACCGGCAAGGCATCAGGCGGAATGATGATAGGCGGGGTCTCAAACGTCGCCCCATTGTCGCTGGAGCGGAGCAGGCCGTGGCGCGAGCCAAGATAGAGGGCGCCGGTCTGGTCCATCAGCCAGCGCTGGTTTTTCAGCGTGCCAGTAATGTCACTGTAGGATCCAGTAACATCCACCCATGAGGCGCCGTAATCCTGGGTACGGAACAGACCGCCGCGTGATGTGGCGACAAAGCGTATACTCGGGTTTACCGGGGAGACCATCAGGCGCACCAGGCCATCGGCAAACCACCGCACCACGCGCCACGTCCGCCCCTGGTCGCTTGATTCAAGAAATCCGCCCTGGCCGGTGGCAATACCGATGACACCGCGACCAGCATCGAAATGGATGTCAAAAACACCATAGCGCTCGGCGGG
>CAYIQX010000078.1:0-2168 GCA_964365675.1 uncultured Candidatus Saccharibacteria bacterium
AGGCCTTTACGCTGACCGCCGATACCGCCGAGTCGGACGCGGCCCTCGGCTGGCGCCCTACTGTTGACCTCCCGGAGATGATCGAGAGGCTCATCGCTCTTCAGCGTTCAAGGGGCGCATGAGTCAAACTCGTCCGCTGTCGCCGGTGCTCTCGGTAGTTATCCCAACCTATAACGAGCGGGAGAACGCGGAGCGCTTCATCCCTAAGTTAGCCGATGCCTTCCGCGACATTCCGCATGAGATAATCGTCGTGGACGATAGTTCTCCGGACGGGACCGCCGCGGCCGTTCGCGGGCTCGCCGGGCGCTACCCGATTGAGCTCGTAGTGCGGCGCGGCCGGGGGGGCTTTGCATCGGCCCTGCGCGACGGCTACGACCGGGCGCGGGGCGACGTGATCCTGTCCATTGACGTGGACGGCTCGTTCCCGGCGTCTGACGCCCGCGCCGTCTACGCCGCACTCGTGGCCGGGCAGGATCTGGTTATCGGATCGCGCCATTCCGTTGGTTCGCATTTCCCTGCGCCGACACCCGAGCTGAAAATCCGGCGCTTTTCGAGCGCATGGGAGAACCGGCTCCTCCGCTGGCTCACCGGCATCCCGCTCCATGATTTTACCGCGAATTGCCGAGCTCTCCGCCGCTCGCTTTGGGAGCGGTTGCAGCCGAGAGAAGAGACGAGCTTTTTTTTGGTCGAGATGGTGCTCCTCGCCGCCGCGCGCGGCGCGAGCATTGGCGAGGTGCCGGTGACGTTTGCCGAACGCGCCAGCGGCACGACGAAGATCAACCACGTGATCGAGATCCCGCGTGCGCTCTTCCGGGCAGCCACCTTCGTCCTCAGGCACCGTACCGGTCGCGGATGGCATTGATGCCGGCTGGCGCGCACGCGCCGGGGTGCGCCGTTACCGGCCGTGCGCGAGGATGGGTATTCTCTTAGGGGACTCATGATGGCAAACAGCAAAAACCCAGCGTGGGAGGCAATGGTCAAAATAAACCTCGGCTGCGGGGATCGCCCCCTGCCGGGGTTTGTAAACGTGGACGCCCGGGACATCCCCGGCATTGAGTACCCCAACACGCGGGTGGAGGACCTCTCCTTTCCCGATAACTATGCCGACTACCTTTACTCCGCCTGCGTGCTCGAGCACCTCCCGCGCCCGCTCACCTTCCCGGCGCTCTGCGAATGGAACCGGGTGCTGAAGCCGGGCGGCATGCTGCGGCTCGCGGTGCCCGACTGGGAGGCCATCGTCGAGTACTACGCCGAGACGAAGGATTTGGAGAACCTGTTAAACCTCGTCTTCGGCGCCGATGCCCACGGCCAGGACCGCCACCACCGCGTGTTCACCTACGGCGGGCTCCGGGCGCTCCTCGCCGAGGCGGGCTTCAAACGCATCAGCCGCTACGACTGGCGGACAATCGAGCACGCCGAGTTCGATGACTACTCCCGCGCCTACCTGCCGCACATGGATTTCGTGCACGGCAAGCTCATGAGCCTGAACGTCCAGTGCGTCAAGCAGTTCCCGGTTCAGCCGTCCGCCCGGCCCTCCCCAGGGGCGTCGGAGGGAAAGCAGCCATGATCACGGTAGTCGAGACAACGCTCGCGGGCGTGCGCCTGATCGAGCCCGCCATCTTTGAGGACTTCCGCGGCTACTACGTGGAAACGTATAGCCGGGACCTCTACCGGAGCCACGGCGTAACGGCGGAGTTCGTGGAGGACGACTTTTCGGTCTCGACGAGGAACGTGCTCCGCGGCATCCACGCCGATACCGAAGCCTGGAAACTTATCTCCTGCTTCGCCGGTCGCTTCTATTTGGTCATCGTGAACTGCGACGAGGAATCTCCCCGTTTCGGGAAGTGGGAATCATTCGTGCTCTCCGCCCCGGCGCGGCGGCAGGTGCTCGTGCCCCCGAAGCACGGCGTGGCCCACCTCGTGCTCTCCGATTCGACCATCTTCCACTACAAGCAGTCGGCCTACTACGATCCGTCGCGCCAGGCCTCCTACCGCTGGGACGACCCGCGCTTCAACATCTGGTGGCCGACGAAGGCCCCCATTCTTTCCCAGCGCGACGAGGCCGGTCGCTACGTCTAGACGCGGTTCTCCGATATTATGGGAGAGGACTCATCTCGACGCCGGTTCGTGCTCCTGGATCGCGACGGCACGCTCATTCGAGAGCGCTA
>CAYIQX010000079.1:0-2035 GCA_964365675.1 uncultured Candidatus Saccharibacteria bacterium
TTGGGGGCAGAGCGAGTGATGGGGTAAGTGATGGGGTTAGCGGAGTGAAGTCGGGGTTGGAATTTGAAGGAGGAGGGGTCAGGAAAGCAAGGAATGATGAGCAGTTTCAGAAACACAGGGTAGTCATTCCGAGATAGGGTGAATGACTACCTGTATGACTAGGTAAATCAGTCGGGATTTTGCTCAAAATGAGTCCGAACAGTATCATACAAGCACCATTGGGTTACGACTAATATTTTCTTTGTAAGTTCGTTCGTGATCTATGGTTTCGCCGCAGTTGTTCGCGCCGGAAACTTATTACGTAGCAACGAAGGCCTTTTTAAGAAAAGACGGTCAAGTGTTGATTTTATTAGAGCAAGCAGGAGGTCGTTGGGATTTACCCGGTGGCCGTCTTGGCGTGGGAGAATTTGATGTGCCACTAAATACCGTTTTGGAACGAGAGATCCGGGAGGAACTTGGTTCAGAGATTCGCTACCGCAATAATGGTCCGGTGGCACTCTTTCGTCACCGCCGGCCTGAAGTTACGACGGGAGAGCCAGAGGTACGGGTGCTCATGATAGGGTTCGAACTAGAATTTCTCGCTGGCGAGATAATACTTTCTAACGAACACTCCGACCATCGTTGGGTCGCGCCGGAAGAGGCGGCGCTATTATTACCCGGAGGACAACGAGACGGGATGGAGAAATATCTAAATTTTTTACGGAGCGAGCAGCGAAAGCTTATATACTAAATCCAAAAGTTTTAAGCGCCCCATGCGGGGCGTTTTGGATGTGATGCGGTCAGGGAGAATCGAACTCCCGCCTCGACCTTGGCAAGGTCGCGTTCTACCACTAAACAATGACCGCGCGTACTGTGTTTTGAGGCTCGCCTTCGCCTGATGGCTTCGGCGGAGCAATGCCGGGGGCCAGAATCGAACTGGCGACGCCTTGCTCTTCAGGCAAGCGCTCTACCACTGAGCTACCCCGGCGTAGAGCGTATTGTAGCCGACCAATTGTGATTTTTCAACTGTTCTTATTGTGCGACATAGCGGCTACAATGGAGGTATGCCGCTCCCTGAACTCATCCGCCAATTCCTCGAGCATCTTGAGGTTGAAAAGAACCGGGCCGTAAAAACGGCCGAGAATTACGACCGCTACCTCCGGCGCTTTTTGAAACTGACCGGCGCGAAAAAGCCAGGCGACATCACCGATGAACTGGTGCGCCAATTCCGGCTTAAGCTCGCTCGTACTTCCGATAACGGGAAGTCCCTGAAAAAACAGACCCAGTTTTATCATCTCATCGCGTTGCGAAGTTTTCTTAAATATTTGGCCAAGCGCGATATCAAGTCGCTTGCGCCCGAAAAGGTTGAGCTCGGCAAAATGCCATCGCGCCAGATCGAGTTCATGGAGTCCGACGAGCTCTCGCGGCTCCTCGCCGCGCCCAAGGGCGACTCGGTGGAAAAGCTCCGCGACCGAGCATTGCTCGAGCTGTTATTTTCCACCGGACTTCGCGTATCGGAGCTCGTCTCATTAAATCGCGACTCGGTTGATCTGAAAAAAAGCGAGTTTTCCGTCCGCGGCAAGGGCGACAAGATCCGCGTGGTCTTTGTTTCCGATGCCGCCAGGGAAGCGCTGGAGCGGTATCTTGGCAAGCGAACTGATGTGGATGAGGCCCTATTCATCCGGTTGCGCAAGGCCTTCAAAGACGCCGATGACCTCCGGCTTACGGCGCGTTCCGTAGAGCGGCTGGTGAAGCGCTATGCGGCTGCGGCCGGCATTACGAAAAAAGTAACGCCGCACGGCTTGCGCCACGCTTTTGCCACCGACCTTTTACAGGGTGGGGCCGATCTCCGTTCCGTCCAGATGCTCCTCGGCCACGCCCAGATAACGACTACCCAGATCTACACTCACTTCACCGACAAAGGCCTCCGCGAGATCCATAAAAGGTTCCACGGAAAATCGCGGAAATGAGATATGACACTTTTGTACGATCGTGCAAAAGTGTCGCATTGCACGTTTCGCCACAGTGTCCGCGCGGGAGGACTCGAACCTCCAAC
>CAYIQX010000080.1:0-1751 GCA_964365675.1 uncultured Candidatus Saccharibacteria bacterium
GGATGGAAGAACGCCCAGCGGATGGCATGGAAAAATTTCAGCGCTATGCGGGCGAGCGGCTTCAACGGTTGGGGGATGAAACGGCGCAGCATACCCAGTAGTAGAACCCGGCAGAGAAGCATAGTCCACTGCTGGCCTCCATGAACGCTATTGAATAATTACGACATGACTCTCGAAAGTAGTGTATGATCCATTGCCGGATCTCACTACCGGGCATACGGGAGCAATATACCATTGGGGTATCGGGGCGGCAATCATCATGCAGACCATCCTCGTTACATGCATTCGAGGTCTTATCGCCAGGAACATCCTGGGAACGGATGCGTTTTCGCTTTTGAAAAAAGAACCCGGTCTCAATATCGTTGTGGCCGCCTCGGCCAAGAACGTTCCGGTGCTGGAACGGGAGTTCGGCGGGGCCAATGTAGTGTTCGAGCCCATCGAGCTTCCCTCCAAGGAGATTTCCGGGATTATCGAGCGCTTTTTCTGGACCATCGCAACGAACATGCTCTCTACCAAGACACGGGCGGTTCAGCGGCGGGTTAAGCTCGCAACGGATGGGAATTGGTTTGATGCGGCGGCATCGGTCCTGGTCGGGTATCTTGGCAGATCCAAAGCCATCCGTCAGGCCTACCGCTGGCTTGCGGGAGTATTTTCTCCCGGCCGGGAGTTTGAGTATCTTTTCGAACGCCACCGGCCGGACCTCCTCTTTGCAACCGATGTATATACTCTGGAGGACGTTAAAATGATGCGCCTGGCCCGGCGGCGTGGCGTGAAGACCATCGGCATGGTGCGCTCCTGGGACAATGTAACCTCAAAAACCCTTCTCTCGTTCATCCCCGAGTGCATGGTCGTCAACGGCGGGCGCATCAAGGACGAGCTTATCCGCTACGGCGATGTTCCCGGAGAGCGAATTTTTGTTTCGGGCGTGCCGCACTACGACCGTTACCGGCCGGATGAGTGCGCGCCGCGTCATGAGTTCTTAGGCACGCTTGGCTTCGACGGAGAAAAGAAGCTCGTGCTTTTTGCTACGCCGAGCGACCACTACCTCGGCGATAATATGATAGCGCCGCTCGTGGTGGAGGCGCTTCGGGAGAGCGGAGCCAATGTACTCGTTCGGCCGCCGCTGGTGGGCCAGAGCGGTCTTGAAGGCCGCGACCTCCCGGCCAATGTCCGGCTCGATGACCCCGGCGATTACGGGGATTTCGTGAATATCCATATGAGCCCCGCGGCCGATTGTCATCTCGCTGACTCCATCAACGCCTCCGACGTCGTCGTTACCTGGGCCTCCACGATGATCATTGATGCAATGGTGTTCGGTAAGCCCGTTATTCTGGTTGGGTTCGACGACTCGCCGCGACCGTATCACCGCGGCATTCTGAAGTACTATGATTACGAGCACCATAGGTTCATCCTCGCTTCAGGCGGCGTGCGCCTTGCGAAAAGCCCGGAAGCGTTGAGCCGGATGGTGGAAGATTATCTTCGGGATCCGCAGCTGGATGCCGCGGGGCGGCGAAAGATCGTCGAGGGGTACTGCGGCTCCATGGATGGAAAATCAGGAGAGCGGTTGGGCAAGTTTCTTTTGGAAAAGTTAGCCATGCGGCCGTAGATCCACATTGCTAATGGCGCAGTTCGATGCCGATTTTTTTTCGCACGATCTCGGGAAGGCATGCGGCAAGGTCCGCTACTGAACTGATGCGATAGTGCGGATCGAGCGGGATCGCAAACTCTCTGGTGCCGCGGAATTTCTCTAC
>CAYIQX010000081.1:0-1710 GCA_964365675.1 uncultured Candidatus Saccharibacteria bacterium
CCGGGCCCACCGCGGGAAACGCCGAAAGCTCCTCGCGCGTCGGCCGCCCGACGTAACCGCCCACATGGCCAAGGGCTTGGGCGAGCGGATAATACCGCTGGCCGGCTTCGGCAACGCGCACGCCGGGAAAATCGTCGGGCCGCGTTTGAATTTCAAGGACCGCGTCCCGCAGATCGTCCGCCGCGATGAATATCTCGTTCGGCCATAGAGCCCGCCGAAGAAGCGTTGCCGGATCGCCGGTGAGTTCAACGTCGTTTGCCGCAGCAATTTCCAGGATCGATTTCTGGGCAAGATTGCTGATCTCCTCGAGCACGGCCCGAAACATCGCGTCGTCGGGAACATCCGTGATCACGATCGAAACCACGAAACTCGGACGATTCTCGACGAGCTTTTTAAAATTGCGGTCATAAAATATCCCGCGCGGCGCCTGGATCGTAATGGGATAGGTCTTGTTCGCGCGAGCTTGCTCGGCTAAGAGCGCGCCCTCGATAAGCTGCAGCTGGACCAGGCGGCCGCCGATAGCCAAAAGCCCTAATGCCGTCAGGGCGCCGAATGCCCGGAACACGCCACGGCCAATGGGACGCTCGATGCGTCCCTCGTGCTGCTCGCGATGGAAGCCGGGAGCGTTAGCAGCATCGGCAAAAATTTCCTCGGGATCAATCTCGGTCCGCGACCGCCGGAGGGAGCGTTTGAGAAATAAAAACGCCATAGATCAGCCGATGAATGAACCAGACCTTTGCCGGAAAAACCCCCTGATCATTAACACCGCAAGAACCCCAATCCAAACACCCGTGCTTGCAAATGCCGCGAAGTCGGGCGCGACGGGAAAGGCATACCACGGCCCGCCCACAACCGCCCGGCCGCTGACAACCGGCGTGACGCCAAACGAAACGAGCGCGGCCAGCGGCGTGACCATAGCACCCATGACCACTGCAGCGATAGTCCGCAACGGTTCGTCCCAATCGGTAAGCTTAATGATCCCGGCAATGACCGCAACCAGCGTCATAAACACGAGCGTGTGTGAAGCCCCGCTGGATGGCGCGATGCTGTCGCGTATGATCCCGGCTGCCACGGCGAACCATACCGCCTGCGCCGGCCGTTCAACCGCAATTACGGTCAGAAACACCAAATGCGCGAGCGGTATGACGCTGAAGACCCCCCATGCCGGTAACACAGCAATTTCAATGCCGAGTGCTGCTCCGTATGCCACGAGCCACAGAAACGTTCGCATGGTTTAGCGCGCGAGCAATACCATGACGTTTTCGCTCGCCGGATCGAACAGATGCGCGGCGCGCACGACCTTGAATACCTCATGTTCGGAAGGCCGGACCTCGCGTATCTCGCCTATCAGAATGCCGAGCCGCCCGCCGGTCGCGCGCGCTGATGCAGTAATTAGATCTCCTGCGCGCACGACCGCATCCTGCGGAACCAAATCAATCTCCAATTCCCGAGCATTGGTGCCACGTGCCACCGCTTGCAGACCGGTACCGCCCAGAAACACTTCGATGGTGCGAGAGGCCGCCGTCAGCAAGAGAACGTGTGCCGTATGCGCAGTAACCGCGGTTACCGATCCGCCGAGCACGCGATTGGTACTCAAAACAAGATCACCGATACCAATGCCATCGGCTGTACCGCGGTCCAAGAGAATAAATTCTTCCCGTCCCTCGCGTACAAAACCGATGACATGGGCCGGCACCGCCCCGGCCGCCG
>CAYIQX010000082.1:0-1614 GCA_964365675.1 uncultured Candidatus Saccharibacteria bacterium
CCCTAACTGCCCTGATTTTGGGTAAAATGGGTTAGTAGATTAGCGTATAATCTCATCGATGATTTCTTTCGACGAATTCAAGAAGCTCGATCTCCGTATCGGGAAAATCCTGAAAGTGGAACCGATCGAAGGCGCTGATAAACTGCTCCGCCTTGAAATTGAACTCGGCACCGAGACCCGACAGATAGTTGCCGGTATCGCACTTTTCTACACGCCCGAAGAGCTTATCGGGAAGGAGATACCCATCGTCGCCAACCTTGAGCCCCGCGTTCTGAAGGGGGTCGAATCACAGGGGATGCTCCTTGCCGCGGATGACAGCGGCGCGCCGATACTCCTCTCGCCGGACCGTGAAGTGCCGCCCGGGAGTATTATCAGATAAGTGATAAATGAACAGTGAACAGACGGCTATTCGGGTAATTCACGCGGAGCGGGATTTCTTGGTACTGGACAAGCCCGCCGGCATTTCCGTGCACGGAGGGCCGGGCGTCCGCGGGAAAACCGTTGCCGATTGGATCGCCGAGCGTTACCCCGAAACGAAACGCGTGGGCGATGAGCCGACTCTGCGGCCCGGCATCGTGCATCGCCTGGACCGAAACACTTCGGGCGTGATGATCGTTGCCCGCAACCAGGAAACGTTTGAAAAATTAAAACAGCTTTTCAAGGACCGGCGCGTAGAAAAGACCTACCTTGCGCTCGTTGTCGGAACGCCGAAACGAAAAGCCGGCAGTATCGATGCCCCCATAGGCCGGATGGTTTCCAATCCCACCAAGCGCGGCGTCCTTCGACGAGCTCAGGACAAGTCGGCGCTGCGGGGCAGCCGAAATGCCCTGACCGCATACCGAACGCTGGAGCGATTGGGAAATTATACGCTTCTCGAGGTGAAACCGAAAACCGGCCGCATGCACCAGATCCGCGTGCATTTAGCATCAATCGGCGTTCCCGTTGCCGGAGATACGAGCTACGGTAGCATCCGCACGCGCGTCGAAAACCTCGACCGCCAATTTCTCCACGCCTGGCGGATATCGTTCAGCTATCCGGTAGGCCGGCGCTGGCAGTTCGACTCACCACTACCCAAAGACCTTCAGCAGATCCTCATTCATCTCCGGAGGTTGCGAGAGCAAAAATAGAGTGCTACAATGCGCTGGTTCCGAATTTAGACCATGGACTTACTTGCCGAATTCGTAAAAGAGCAGATCCGCAAAGATATTCCCGCTATCCATCCCGGGGATACCGTGCGGGTGCTCCAAAAAATACGCGAAGGCGATAAAGAGCGGATACAACCCTTCGAGGGGTTGGTTATTGCCCGTAAGCATGGCAAAGGGATCTCGGCCACCATTACGGTCCGCAAGGTATCGGGTGGTATCGGCGTAGAACGTATTTTCCCCATTCACTCGCCAACGCTCCAAAAGATCGAAGTGCTAAAGCGCTCCCGAGTGCGCCGAGCCAAGCTTTACTACATCCGCGAAAAAGCGGCCAAAGAGGCGCGGCGGAAGATGAAAGCGATCCGCCTTCCGGAAACGCCGGCCACAGAAGAAAATCCGGAGGAGTAGGGTTTTATATGCGCGGGTGCTGTAACTGGTAGCCAGGCTAGGTTGAGGGCCTAGTGCCCGTAAG
>CAYIQX010000083.1:0-1613 GCA_964365675.1 uncultured Candidatus Saccharibacteria bacterium
CTGCGCCGCGTCCTTTCCGCGCCCGACCGTCAGTTCCTTGTAGGCCATTTCCATTTCCGGCGCGATGCGTCCCGGATCGAGATAGGAACGGTTGAATGTGACCCACCAATCGAAGCGGATGCCGTTCGCGGCGAACACCGCCGCGATACTCGGTATTTCCTTTTCGAAGAGCAGGCGCTCTCTTCTCGTCGGGCTGAATTGGTCGTTCTGCCGGCGGTAGCGGACTTCGAGATCTTTGGAGATGCACCATTGCGTCAGCAAGATGACCGGCTTGCCGTTGGCGATGCAACCGTCAAGATACGCATCGACCCATTCGCTGATTTTCAGATTGTTTTTGCGCACCCGCCTACTTCGTTCGCGCAGGAACACCATCACTTTTCTTGTTGCCGGGAATCGCACTGTCTCCTCCCTTCGGGGTTTACGCTTCAGTTGTGCAAAGAACCACTTCCAGCCAAGCCGGATCCGGAATTGCAGACGGCTGGATCTCGACCTTTTCAGTTTTCGCTTGCGGTAACTCATATCGGGGCCGCCGAGGGGAATCGACGATTTAGCGGCGCTTTACGGCGCAAGCCGCATCGTTCTCATCCCCACGCATGCAAAGCAGTTTGCATGCTTCGGTTGAGTCGCCGAGGGGAATCGAACCCCCAACCATCCCGGCCACAGCGGGACGCTCTTCCATTGAGCTACGGCGACCATGAAATGCGGGGAACGCGAGCCGGTGCTTTGGCCCGCGCTCCCCGAAAGAACTTTGTGCGGACCGCATCCACCGAACGCGCGGTGCCAGCTCGGCCGAAGCATGCGTTTCCTCCTCAGTGCGGCCGGGTTTCTCCGGGATAGCGCTGTCGATTTCGATCCGGAGTTGGGAGACGGGGTTCGTAGGTGCCTGCAGCGGTAGGCCACCGTTTCCGGGTTTCATGCTACTTCAGCATTTCTTGAACCCCATCAAAGAGCTGGATAAGCGCGAGGCAGACCGCACAGCTACATTGTTTCTCCACGTCTTTCCCTCCTTTCTCGGCAAATGAAAAACTCCCTAAAAAACGTAAAGACCTCTTTTGGGAAAGAGGTCGGCGTCGTTCGGGAGTTACTAGGGGGCTTCGAACGGTATGCGAATCCGACTCTTTCCTATAAGAGGTCGGCCGCGTGATGGATTTTCCGCGTCTGGAAACTCATTTTCCGCATCATAGCAAGCTTATGGCGGCGCGTCAAGACCTTACGCATATATACTAGTTGCCGCAGATTAGCTGCGGCGGATATATAAGTGTATAATAGAAGCACTATGGACGAAGTCGGCAAGGTAACCCACTACTACGGCAAGATCGGGGTGGCCATTATTGCGCTCTCCGGCGGCTTGAAGGTGGGCGACCGCATCAAGATCCAAAGCGCGCACGGCGAGTCCGAGGAAACCGTGGATTCGATGGAGGTGGACCATGCGTCCGTCGCGGAAGCGAAAAGGGGCGATGTGATAGGGCTGAAGGTGAGCGGGAAAGCCCCGGAGGGCGCCAAGGTGTTCAAACTCTAGCCGGCCTGGCAAATGTTGATAACTTTTTTGGTGTTGCACGAAAATCCGCCCATTGGGCGGATTTTCCGGTATCGCGCTATTCCTCCGGCACTCC
>CAYIQX010000084.1:0-1525 GCA_964365675.1 uncultured Candidatus Saccharibacteria bacterium
GTTGCCCTCATACCCGTAGAGCCACACCGCCACTTTTCCGCCCGGCTTGGCGGCCGAGGCGAGCTTCCGCACTGCGGCCAAAGGATCTTCAAGATGATGGACCACTCCGATGGAGAACGCGATGTCAAATTCATCCCGCCAATCTATGTCATAAATGCTTTTCAGAAGCACACGGGCGTTAGGGAATTGCGACAAGTTGCGCGACGCAGCCCCAACCGTTCTCGGATCGGCGTCAAAGGCCACGACTTCGCCCGCGCCCCACTTCAGCGCCCAGTAGCTATTCCGGCCCATGCCACAGCCGGCATCCAGCACCCGCTTGCCGGCAAAATCGGCCTGGGTGAGCGGCATCACCCATTTCTTGAACTGGGCTCCATGTTCCGGGAGGAGCGTGTAGTGTCGTTGCCACTCATACCCGAAACGATTTACATCGGTGTGTTTGGCAAAACTCATCGCGGCAACGCGAGGCGATACACTCTTCTGAAGTCGCCCTCCTGCTCATCGTGGTACACCAGCGGGGCCCCAAGTTTTCCCACCAAACACTGCGCTTCAAAATTTTTGGCGTCCACAGGGAAATCCGGCGATACGTAGACGTAAGCTACATGCATTTCCTGGAAACCGGACGCATCGCAGGAATCGAGGATAGCGCGGTAGGCCTCCGTTTGCTCGTAGTGCTTTTCTTTCGTAGTCATATTAATCTCCCCGGGAAGAAATCTTCCGGTTTCACGGATGAATTTCGTGCCGTTCTTATCGTAGGGGAAGAAGCGATCGGCCAGCGTGGTGTGTTCCCGGATCCACTGATAGGCCCGCTCATCGAGCGGCGAACGGCCGCCCGGAATTTCAAGAAATGGCCGCCGGAATTTTCCGACATGGCCGAGCGGAGTCAAAAGATATACCAGCTGGAAGAGCAACGATGAGGACACCACCAAAAAAAGGAGGGAGAGTATCAGCCGACGGGAAGCCCAACGGCCCCAAAGTACATTCACCTGCGGCCACACCTCGATCAGGAACAAGCCGACCAGGAAAGAAAAAATCGGAACAGCCAAGCTACCGAACAGGCGCTTCGGCTCGCCGCTGTTTTGATAGCGAAGAAAAAACGGCACCATAAACGCCAATACCGCTGGAATGGCTAAAAAAAGTACCGGACGTGAACGTCGAAAAAAGTAAAGAGCCGGGAGAACGAGCAGAGGGCTAAGGCCAAGCTCAGCAAAAAAAGACCAACTGCCTATGAGGAACGGGCCGGTGCGCGGGGCAAAGTCAATGACCCAAAAACGCCGGACGAAACTCAAGGAGCGCACTGCTCCGCCAGACCCGAATGCAGATAGTACCCCGCCCTGGAAGGCGGCCAGGAGCGCTCCCGAGCCAAGCATGATGAGCATGACGGGCACCGCATGGCGGCCCCAAAAAAATACTTCGCCCAGTTCGTGCCGATGGCGGAGGCGGAACAAAATCTCAAAGACCAGGACCAGGAAGAACGCCGCACCCAGGATCGCAAAATTCGTCTCCGCGCTCAAAGCCAGGTAGCCGA